>DASYBQ010000203.1:0-35372 GCA_036500625.1 Pseudonocardia sp.
GAGGCCAGGAGCACGAGATAGTTAGAAGCATCCAGTGCCCGGACGATCGTCGACCACAGTTCGGGGGGTAACCTCGAGACCGGTCTTGTCGAGGTACACGCTCTGTGCTCGACGGCGGTACCAGGGTTTGCTGAGGTGCTCTAGCCCACGGCGCACAGCCGGAGCGAGCGTATCGTCAGCGGCATGGCTATAGGAAACGAACGCGTCAAAGGCGGCGTTTGATAGTTCGCCGCGAATAGGTGACCGCACAATCGATCTATCGGCGACTGATCAGTTGCTGTTACATCCGTCACACTGAGACTGCTTTCGGCTACTATTGACGACGGTCACGATCAGCCGCTAAGGCCTCACACCGCCCGCCAGCCGCACCCTGGGCAAGGACTCACTGGGTTCGTTTACCCAACTCCGCGAGAATCAGCGGGTAGGTGTCCTTCCAAGCGTTGCGGCCGAAGAACACATCGAGATGGCCGTAACCGCCGATCCGGTGCAGCGCGTCGCGGCCCGGCCGGTGCTTGGCGAAGAAGTCGAACGACCGTTGCTGGCTCGCCGGCAGGAAGCACCGGTTGTCCTCACCGGTCAGGAACACGAACCGTGCATCAGTCCGCGGTGGGCCCGCCACGAACGACGAAGGCAACTCCGGCAGGTCGTCCACCGGCACCAGGTGTCCGGCCCGGACACAGCGGTTCATCTGCGCGAAGAACGTCATGGGGCACGGTCCGAACTCCCCTCGGACCCAGTCGTGGGTCGCCCCGTCGATGTTGTGGTGCGACCACAGCGCGGGCCAGCCGGTGCCGTAGGTGAAACTGACCATCCGGCAGACGGAGTTGTCGCACTCGCGGTGCGTCGCCCGCACGAAGGCGACCACTGCCCGGGACAGCAGACCCTCCGGCTTGTCTCCCCACGCCGGCGAGACATACGGCAGCAGTCGGCCCATCACCGGTGCCAGCCGGCCGATCTTGGTCGTCGAGAATCGGGGTACGACGGGGTGCAGCGACACCGAGTTGCTGATGACGGTGTCGACCTCCGGCACCAGACCGGCAACCGCCGCCATCGTGAACGACGTACTCCCCTGGCAGTGCACGATCGCCTTCAGCCGCTCCGCGCCGGTGGCCGCAAGCACGAAACGCACGGCCGCCGTGCAGTCGTAGGCAGCCGCCTTGTCCAGCGTCCACGGTATCGGCTCGAGGTCGATCGAGGCCCGCCAGTTGAGCAGCCAGACGTCCCATCCAGCGTCGAGGAGCGCGTCGACGAAAGTGCGCGGCAGTGGCGGCCGGAACAGCTCGGCCCGCACCCCGGCTCCGTGCAGCAGCAACACCGGACCGAGGGTGGGGGGATGGCGGCCTTGTACGTGCACCATCGTCAGCGCCGTGCCGTCGAGCGCGGTCAGTGGCAGGACCTCGGTGACGTGGTCGGCCCGGGTCGTGGGTCTTGTCTCGGTGGTCATGGTGCGCTCACCTCTCGGGCTATCACTACGGGGCTCTCGATCAGCCGGGGCGACGGCAGCGGCGCGGCCGGCACCGGCCGCTTGCCGCCGGTGGGATCGTCGGCCAGCTCCCAGTCGTAGCAGACCTCGTCGATGACCAACGGGTAGATCGTCAGGTCGCCCCCGGGTGCGATGTGCAGTCGCAGGAAGCCCTGTGGTCCTCGATAGCCTGCCCCGACATCTGCCATTCCGCGACCGCTCCGGTACACACCGACAGGATGTAGAGCGCGAACGCCTCGCAGCCGAGCCCGGCACCCAACACGCCGGCGACCACCAGGCACAGCGCCAGCACGCTCCACCCCGGCCAGTCGGCCGGCCACGGGATGACGACCGTCACGACCAGGAGGGTGATCGCCACCGCGAGCTGCATGAGCACGGCGACGGCCGTGTTGACGGCGGAGCATTGGCTTCCCTGGTACGAGCCCAGCGCTTGATCCAGCCGAGCAAGAGAAGTACGCCGAGGCCACCGAGCCCGAGGATGCCGCCGACAGCGTCGAGCCCGGACCGGACGGCCTTGATCGGGTGCCGCGTGCCGAGTGCGAACCCGAGCAGAACACTCAGCGCGACGAACAAGGTGGCATGCACTCCCGCCGCGAGCTGAGGGAACCCCGGGTTGCGCCGGCCCAGCCAATGCACCGACCACGGGTAGGCCAGGCGGCGGGAGGTGCTCGCGTCCGGATAGGTGACCTGCGCTCGAGCGAACCTCAGCGGCGGGTCGACCTTGTCGCGCATCCGCGCATCCGCGCGGCCGAAGCCGTCGCCGAGGTCCGCGACATAGTCGACCCACAGCTCGGTGGCCGTGTCGGGCTCACGCAGAGGTGCGCGCAGCAGCCCTGAGTCGAGCGCGGCCTGGATCTCGCGCTTGTCGGAGTAGCTGGCGAACACCGCGGCCAGCACCACCTTGACCGCGGTGCGGGCCAGCTCCCCCGGGGACAGCCAGCGGACCTGATCCCTCGGGATGAAACCGAGCTCGCCGGCGTGGCCACGCAGCTCACACGTTCTCACGCTGGGTCTCCTCACGGGAGTGCGACCCGTAGACCGCCCAGAGCTCGCCGAGGAACAACCGGCCGAAGACCGTGAGCGCATGGGCCTTGCCCGGTCCCGAACTGCTGAACGTGGTCAGTTGCCGCACGAAGTCGGGCAGCAGAATCTTGAGCACCCCGGCTCCGACGATCCGCGCCTCCTCGTCGGTCTCCGGCCGGGTGTGGCCCTCGAGGACTCGCGCATAGAGCGTGGACGTGTCGGACCAGACGTCGAAGCCCGGGTCGTCGTGCACCTCTTTGTGCCCGACGAGGGTCAGGTCGTGGCCCGCCGGGTCGGTCAGGTGCAGGCGGTAGAGCATCCGGCGGGTGGCCGGGTCGCCATCGCGGGTGAAGAGGTTGAACCAGCCCCGCCGCACCGGCAGCCGGCCACCGAGCACGTCGCTGTCGACGTAGCCCTCGGCCCGGCCGAGATGGTCACGGTCGAGGATGAAGGCGTCGACGTCGTCGACGGTGATGGTGAGTCGGAACATCATCTTCTGCCCGAGTGAGCGACCCCGCTCCCGGCCTGTCCGAGGGTCGGTCACCTGGAGTGCGACGTAGCCCTTCATCTCCTCGGTGAACGCCAGGCCGGTCACCTGCTCAGACTCCTCAGCGGGGCCTGCGGTGGACACCACCTTGGCTTCGGACAGTTGGGGGGCCACCTGGGTCGCCAGGACCGAGAGCGCGACCGACACCCGACGCCTCACCGGCTCGGCCAGGATCTTGTCGCAGGCCCGGTTGGCGAGGGCGGCGATGGTCAGCGACGGGTTGGCGCCCACCGGACCGGGCATCGCCGCGCCGTCGAGCACGTGCAGCCCGGCAAACCCGAAGACCTCGCCGTAGGAATCGCACACCGCCTCGCCGGCATGCCGTCCGATCGGCGCGCCGCCAAGCGGGTGCGCGGTGATCACTCGCCTTGCCCACCACAGGGGGTTGTCCAGGAACGACGCACCGAGATCCTCGGCGATCGCGCGCATGGTCGAGCGGACCCGCTCGAAGTAGAGTTCAGAGGACTTCTCCGTCCAGTCGATGTGCAGGCAGCCGCCCTCGAGTCGCATCACGCCGTCCGGGACGTCGCGACCCATGCCCAGCAGCGGTAGCGAGCTGTCGGACAACGAACCTGGCCCGAGCAGGGCGGCGAGGTCCCGTGAAATGTTGCTCCTTGGCCCGGTGCGGGACAGCGCCCAGTCGACGCCGAAGCGCACCGCGCGCTGCATGTCGCCGCGCAGCTGGGTGGTCTCGACCAGCCAGTCGACGAAGCTCGGGTAGCCGGCGTCCTCGATGTAGAAGCCGCGTCCGGTCGAGCCAGCGCCGTCGAGCTCGTCGCCGACCCGGATCGCGCTGGTGATGACCGGTCCTCGGCTCCCCTCGAGGTGCCGGTCGACGGTGCCCCCGGTTCCCTGGCGTGACCTCAGCATCAGGCCGATCAGGTCGCCGTTCCCGGAGAACCGGGTGCCGAGCGCCGTGCTGAGACCGGGCAGGGCGGCTCGGTTGCGCAGCAGCAGGTACGTGGTGCCGAAGGTGCCGGCCGCAAGGACCAGCCGATCACAGGTGATGGTGGCCAGCGGCAGACTTTCGGTAGCTGTCTTGACGCCCTCACGGTCCCGCTCGTGCACGACGTACCGCACCTCGTATCCACCGCCGGTCAGCGGCGTGAAACCACGCACCTCGCACCGGGTCCGCAACTCGGCGTGGTGGTGCGCGGCCGCCGACAGGTAGTTGTGGTCGAGGGTGTTCTTGGCGCCGTAGTTGCACCCGACGTCGCACTCGCCGCACAGCTGGCAGGTCTGTCGCGGCAGACCGTGCACGTTGCCGTACTCCGGCTCGGTGATCGGCGCCCCCGGCACCGCCCGCGCGTCAGCGGGCGACGCGAAGGTGACCGCGAGCGGAGGCAGCTGGTAGTCCAGGCCGAGACGCGCGGCGCTCTCGCGCATCGCGGCGGTCTTCGGGGTGTCGGGATAGGGGTACGGTGTCGCACCGAGCATCTGCTCGACCCGGTCGTAGTGCTGGTCGAGGTCTTCACGGGTGACCGGCCAGTTCTCGTATCCCCCGCCCGGAATCGGTGACTCGTGCACGAACCAGTGCTCGTCCTTGCGGAGCAGGACATTGGCATAGATGAGTGAGCCTCCACCGAGGCCGCTGGAGACGATTCCGTCCAGCCCTCGGAACGACCAGACATCGAAGAGCCCCTGGAGGCCTTCGCTGGGATCCCAGAAGTTCCGCGACATGGCGGCAGGGGTGCGAGCGAAGCCGCCGGGCGGGTAGGCCCGTCCGCGCTCCAGCACGACCACCGAGCGACCTGCCTCGGCAAGTCGGTAGGCCGCCACCGATCCGCCGAATCCAGACCCGACGACGACGCAGTCCACGTGTTCCGCGCGGTCCGCCCCGGTCGCTGACGTGCTGCTCATGTGCTCCTCCGAAATGGTCCAGCCACGTCCTGGGCACAACGCTGACCGGCACTGTTGCCTCGGGCACTCACGGGTGCTCGAAAATCATCTGCTGGTAGGTCCAGTCGATGGTCCGGTGATGGGACTGTCGCGCCACCTCGTCGTCGACAGCGAGGCTGACGGCGAGGGGACCAGCGGCCCGGTCCCCCAGCCCGGGCCGCTGATAGGGATCACTGTGCGCGGCCAGGCGGGTGCACCTCTGGAGAAAACCTACAACCGGCTGGTGAGCCCGGGTGTGCCGGATAGTTGTCGTGGAAGGAACCGAGAGTGTGCGCCTCGAGGTCACCGACCGGGAGCCGGCCGATCGAACGGGTGGGTGTGGCGGTTTGGTGGGCGACCGACCCGTCGCCCGACGAGTGCTCCGTGTCGGTGTGGCAGGCCTGCCGCCACGGCGGTGTCCGGTGGCGGCGCCAACACAGCTTGCTGCCATGTACCGTCTGGCTGGCGGTCAGGGTCCTCCGTTCCGTCGGCCGGCGCAGGCCCGCGGTCGGACCGCAACGGCTCCAAGGTTCGCAAGCGCTTTCCAGAAAGGCCCGCAGTGACCGGTGAGCGATTCATTCCATTCCGCAAGACCAACATCGTCACGATGTGCGCGGATGAGGTGCCGGTCGAGGAGCGGGAGTCGTTCCAGGCCTTCGCCGAGTTGCTGGCGAGCCTGCTGCACCATGAGTTCCGCGTCCGGCTCGAAGCAATCAAGGACTCCTACTACCCGTTCAACCCGGACACCGACACGCGCACTATCGCCGATGTGGACGCGGGCGAGCGTCACGCGGCGCAGCAGCGTCTGGTCGATGAGCTGAGCGCCCTGGCCGAGGCCGCGAACTTCGAGCGCATCAGCACCGCCGACCTCGACCACGCGTTCACCGAGGAGTCGTTGATGAAAGTCCGCCTCGAGGCCGACTTCGACGACTTCGAGCAGGTCTTGTTCTACCGACGTGGCGAGCGTACCCGCCAGGAGAAGGTGAAGCATCTATTCGGGCTGCGCCGCCGGACCATCGAGTTCACCAACTTCGCGAAGGTCCTCGTCTATGTGAAGTTCAAGGACGCGGCCCACTTCGAGGCCACGGGCAAGGATGTCGACAACCTGCCGTTCAAGCCGGAGTCGACGATCATCAAGCTGTTCCAGGACGTGCCCCGCGCCGACCTGGAGATGCTGTTTCCCAATGCTCGGGTGCGGATGCGTGGCATCGACAAGCTGCTGATCGGCGTTCCCGCGGTCATCTCCGGGATCATCGTGGTCGCCACCAAGCTCATCGCGGCGCTGCTCCCGTTGTTGTTGCTGTTGGGGTTCTGGCTCGGGGTACACAAGGAACCGGTCGAGCTCAATCAGGGCCAGCTTGTCGCGCTGGCAGCGGGCGTGGCCGCCTTCGGCGGCTACCTGGCGCGCCAGTTCAGTACGTTCAAGAACCGCAAGATCCAGTTCATGAAGGCGCTGTCCGAGAACCTCTACTTCCGCAACCTCGACAACGACGCGGGCGTGTTCCACCACCTGCTGGATGCGGCCGAAGAGGAAGAGGTCAAAGAGGCGGTACTCGCCTACCACTTCCTGCGCACCGCCGGGCAGCCGTTGACCGCCGAGGAGCTGGACGGGCGGATCGAGGACTGGTTCGCCCAAAAATGGCAGGCCACCTTCGACTTCGAAGTCGACGACGGCGTGGGCAAACTGCGCCGGCTGCGGCTGGTCGACGACGGACACGGACGGCTGACCGCGGTGACGCTGGATGAGGCTAAGCGCCGCCTGGACGAGACCTGGGACAACCTGTTCACCTACCACGAACCGGCCCGCGCGGCCGAGGCCTGACGCGATAGGAACCCCGGCCGCTCGACCAACCGCGGCGCTACCGCCGAAGGCTCACGATTTCACATGACCAGGATCAGGACGCCTCCCACCCGCCGCGCCCCAGCCGGTTGGGCCGTCAGCAGGGCATCACCCCCTCGGCTGGCGCCTGGTGATCTGCTACTGGCCTGATGAATTTGTTTGAGAGAAAGTGTCCGGAGGATGTCAGTCGAGATGCTCGAGGCTGACAATATGATTGTCGCGGACCCGGAGAAAGACGTCGTCGCCGTTCCAGAAGACGGTCCAGCCATCTTCGCGATCGACTTGACTGGCATGGACCTCGTTCTCGAACTGGAACTCGTCGCTTCGTAGGTGAATTCGATAGGTCTGCAGCGTTGGCTGCTCGGGTTCAACCTCGCGTGCGTTCATGGCACCTTCCTTGGGTGTGTCTCACGAGTCTCGGGAGGCAACGATCTACTGGTGGCCGGTTCTTGCACCGGTGGGGTGCCACCTGTACAGACGTTTCGCCAGTCGTCGAGGCCGTTTTCGACCGTCCCGCCCGACGTGGCGCCACCGGAGATCCCGCTCCAGTGTGCGTGGTTGAGCTGGTGCAGTGAAGCGGTCGCTCACGGTGTTCCTTCCTGTCGACGCCGACAGCGTCACTGGCCGGTTGCCACGTACAGCGCCAGCGTGCGGTCGAGCAGGCGCTGGCGCGCGCGGGAGTGCGGGCGGGGTCTGCCGCTCGGAGGTGAGGGTCCGCAGCAGCATGATGCCGGTGAGTGTGTCGGCGAGCAGGAGTCGATCCGACCCGAGCGGGATTTCTCCGCGTCTCCCCGCCGCGGCCAGCACCTCGCGGAACCGTTCCGCGGCGGCCTGCATGACCTTACGCTGGAACCGGACCCACAGCTCCGGGTTCTGCCGCGCCTCGACCGCCAGCTGCCAGCCACTGCCGGCTGGGCATCAACCACGAACGTCTCGGCGGCAGCGTGACCGACGACAATTGCATCCAGTGCCCGTTCCACGGCTGGAATTGGGACTACGAGGGCCGCAACACCCACATCCCGTACTCGGCCCGCGCACCGTGCGCAACTTCGGGGTGCGGTTCGCTGAGCAGGCCTGGCCAGGCGACGAGCTGACCTACACCGCCGTGGTAGTCGCCCGCCGCGAGGAGAACGGCGAACGCCTGGTCGACCGCGAGTTGGCCTGCACCCGCCAGAAAGGGACGTCCACCTGCGGGGCTGGGCCACTGTGCACATCCCCTGACGTTCGCCTCAGGTTCCGGTGTAGTCGTAGTCGCCGAACTCGCTGCGGACGCCCGGCGGGGTGAGCGCGGCGATGTAGTGCTGCGGGAGGTGGTCGTCTATCTGGTACGGGAACGGAATCCAGTTCAGCAGCGGGAACTGACGCGCGGCGAACGCCACCAGGCCGCCGAGCTGCTCGACCAGGAACCACGACTGCTGGGCCGGCACCGTCGTCGTCTCCCGCCAGCCGCCGCCGGAGAACTGGAACTCCCGGCCGAAGTTCCGGAACGGCCCGGAGGCAAGCGGCGGGTAGTGCGGCACCGGATCCCGCTGGTACACGAACCGCAGGACCTGCTCGCGCAGGAAGCCGTCGCCGTTGCACGCAGCGGCCAGCTCGGGCGAGCCCACCAGGGGCTGTGCGAACGTGTACGTGGCCCGGAGTTCCTCGGTGAACCGCCACTCGTAGTTGGGCTCGGTCCGCAGCATGATCGACTCGATCGCGGCCATGGCGGCGCCGAGGCTGTGCCCGGTGATGTAGAGCGCCTGCATCGGCTCCAGCGGGCCTGGGCTTGGCACTTCGCCGTTCCTGGGCGGTTCGCCGTTGCGGGGGTGTCCTCCCGACCCGGTGACCGGGTGCCCGTACTTTGCCCGCAGCAAGGCCTCGGCCACCTTGAACCGGGTCGCCCGGGTGTTGCGGTAGAAGCCGGCGTGCACGCCGTAGGGCCCACCGTCACCGATGTCGAACGCGACCTGGTCAGGGTGGATGTCCACGTCGGTCAGCAAGTTGATCACGTTCGACGGGTCGGTTCCTCGGTAGGCGAGAATGACGACCCTCCCGTCCTCGCTCTGCACCACGAACGCGGTCGACTCGATGAGCATTGCATTGACATAGGTGCCGATCATCCGGCACCGGTTGTTGGCAAGGCCCATCCTGGCCATCATCGTCGAGAGCGTGTGAGCGTCGGAGTAGGCGTATCCCGAACAGGTTGCCAAAGCGTGAGCCACCGTGCGGTCGGGATGCTCGATATCCGCGGAGAACGGGGTCGACGGCTTCAGCAGCGCGTCGACCAGATCGGGGTAGACCGGAAAAATTCCCGGCTCGACCGGATTCAGCGGACGGAGGGCCGAGTACGACGGCGCGACAGCGTCCTGAATACCGATCCCGTCCTCGACGGTAAAACCCGACCTGCTCATCGACATGATTTCCCCACTTCCTCGTCAGTGCCCGAACAGTTCCACGAGCACGGTTTGCAGCTCTCCGACCAGGCCGCCGAGTACCGCGCCCACCGCTATCAGTTTCCACTCGTCCTGCTTGAAGGCCGGCCGAAGCAGGTTCTCGAACTCGTCTGCGGAGAGCTGCCGCATCTTGGTGACGACGGTGTTGCGGATGTCCAGCGCGTCCTCGGCGTAGTCCTCCAGTGCCATCACGGTGTCTGGCAGTTGGGCGAGCGTCTGCTCCGCGACGACCTCTTTCACCTGCTGGTAGCCGGAGCCGCCGACGGCAAGCACCACCAGCGGACGGCTGAGCCCGACCTGCTGGTCCACCTCGTCGCGCAGGGTGCCTTGGATGATCGCGAACAGCCGGTCCGAGCTGGGGCCGCGCAGCACCGCCTGGATCATGTTGCGCGGCGTCAACACCTGGCGGGCGATCAGATCACCGTAGAGATCAGTGAATTCTTCGCGGTACTTGTAGAACAGGCCCTGCAAGCGCACCAGTCCGAGAATGCGCGTGGGGTACTTGGGCACGAACACCAGCTTCAGCGCCACATAGTCGGTCAACCACCCGGTGAACACACCGAACAACGGCATGATCCACGGTTCCTTGAACAGTGCCCACGCTATCGCCTGGATCAGCCCGATGGCGAAACCCGACGGGGCGCCGAACCGCACAATGAACTGGAACTCCCGTTTCCCGGCCTCCCGGAACATTTTGTTCAGCGTCACCTTGTCCTGAACCAGACTGGTGACGACCATTTCTTTGAAGTCGAACACGCTCTCGACGTTGTCGCGGATCTGGGCCATGATCTCGGAGATCACCCGGGGCGCTTCCCCACGCACCTGTCGCATGACCTGTTTCTTCGCCCGAGTCGGCAGCGAGTTCCACAGCTCGGGCTGGGTGCGGGCGGCGACCTCCTCGGTGATCTTCTCGATCGCATCGGTGAGCGGCCGCTCCAGCTCACGTACCATACGAGCCGGATCCAACCGGTCGAACAGGTCCTGCGGGCTCAGCAGCTTCGCGGTCAGCGTGTCACACGCGATCGCGGCCATCCGCCCGGCGAACCGGGGGATGATCCCCTGCCAACCCAGATACGGGCGACGCCCCTTGAACTCGATGGGCTGGAACATCATCTCGACCGCGACCAGCTTGGTCACATAACCGATCGTCGCCGCGATCAACGGCATCGACGCGTACAGCCACCAGTGTTTCCCGAGATCGGAAAGTATCCCAGCCAGGTCGGTCACCGAGAGGGCCTTCCGTCGTCGTTCACCCGGACCACCGTCAGTAGCTGCGCAGGCCCATGCCACGGGCGATGCCGTTGCGCTGGATCTGACTGGTGCCACCGAAGATCATAGCGACAATGGACTCCCGGTAGCGGAAGCTCATGATGCTCTCGGTGCAGAACCCGTGCCCGGCGAGCACCAGGCGGCGCGGTACGCGAGCAGCCGCGCGGAGTCGATCTCGGTCTGCAGATCGGCCATCGCGTGCGCCAGGGTCTGGAAGGTGCCGATCGGGCGGCCGAACGCCTTGCGGGTCCTCGAGTACGCCCCGATGCTCGACGACGTGACCCGTCGCCACTGGGGCTTCGGCGGCGGCCCGCACCGGTGTCTCGGTTCCCACCTCGCCCGGATGAAGCTGTGCCTGGTCATCGGCAGGTGGCTGGAGAAGATGCCCGAGTTCGAACTCGCCCCGGACACCGACCCCCGGATCCAGTTCCCGGCCAACACCTTCGCCTTCGACACCCTCCCCCTGGTCTACTGAGGCGCCTCGCACGTCCCGTCCACGCCGCGCATGGTGTGCCAAGCGCGGCGTGGACGGCAGGTGCGCGGCGTGGGGACGGGCGCGGCGCCGGCCCGGTGAGCGTGGCTCAGCGGTTGAACTGCTCGGTGGGGGCGTCGTCGTCATCTCGGCCCGACCGGTGTTGCCGGGAGTCCGACCGCGAACCGCCGCGGTCCGAGTCCGAGTCCGTGTTCTGCATGCTCTTCCTGATCTCGTTCTGCGCCTTTTCGGGAAGATCATCCATCATTTCCTTCACCCGCTCCTGGCGCCGGGCCACGGCCTTGCGTTCCACACCGTTGGCCGCCTCCAGCTGAGGCTTGAGCGGGGGGAGCTCGGGCGGCTCGGACTCCTCCCCCTCATCCGAGTCCCGCTCCTCGCTCATGCCGATCGGACCGTCGCGACGCCCGTTGAGGAACTGCGCGACTACCGGATCCTCGCTGGTCAGCAATTGCTCCCTCGGCCCGAACATGGCCAGGTGCTTGTGGTACATGATGCCGATGTTGTCCGGCAGCGTCTGCGCGGTGTTGATGTCGTGGGACACGATGAGGAACGTGGCGTCGGTCTCCGCGTTCAGGTCCACGATCAGCTGGTTCAGGTAGGCGGTACGCACCGGGTCCAGTCCCGAGTCGGGCTCGTCGAACAGGATGATCTCAGGGTCGAGCACCAGCGCCCGCGCGAGACCGGCCCGCTTCTTCATGCCGCCGGAAATCTCGCCGGGCAGCTTGTCCTGGTCTCCGGAGAGCCCGACCATGTCCATCTTCTCCATGACGATGTCACGAATCTCGGACTCTTTCTTCTTGGTGTGCTCACGCAGTGGGAAAGCGACGTTGTCGAACAAGTTCATCGACCCGAACAGCGCGCCGTCCTGGAACAGCACACCGAAGAGCTTGCGGATCTTGTAGAGGTTGGTCTCGTTGGTGCTCACGACATCGGTGTCGTGGATGAAGATCGAGCCTTTTTCCGGCTTCAGCAGCCCGATCAAGCATTTCAAGAACACCGACTTGCCGGTGCCGGACGGACCCAGCAGGACGCTGATCTCCCCCGGCGGCAGTGTCAGGCTCAGGTCGGACCAGATGTTCGCCTTACCGAACGACTTCGAAAGACCCTCAACGCGGACATCGGCACCTGTACCCATTTCTGAGCCTCTCCCTCGAGGACTTGCCCGTCAGATCCTATCCAGCTTCGAGACCAACCAGCGTTCACCGACACGGTCCAGGGTGCCCCGTACCCCGCTGCCGTCCAACCGGGGCGCGGTCAGGTTCGTACTGGTGGTGACCTGGCCCAGATACACCAGTGCGACGACCTCGTCCCGGTCCGCGCTGACCAGCGCACTCGCCCGGGCGTCGCCCCTTGGTCACCAGCTGCTGACCGGCGCGTTCGGCTCCACCGAGCCGTCGACCAACGCGTGGTACCGGGTGGTGAAGTCCCCGCGGTCAGCGTCTCGGCGTTCTCGGTGTCCCTGGTGAGCGTCCGGTAGTCGAGCGTGCACAGTTGCGGGGTGATCGCGGTGGCCGCGGCCAACCCGTCGACCCGGGCTCGCTGAGTATCGGAGACGTCCCGATACTGCCACACACCCACCGCGGCCAGCACCGCGAGCACACCGAGCCCCCGCACCGGCGACGGCGTGCGAAGGCGCCCGGGTGATCAGCCGCCGCCAGGCACCCGTCACGGCAGGAACTCCAACGTCGACACGTGCCAGACCTGCCCTTCGTAGCGCAGCCCGACGAAGATCCGGTACTGCCGGACCCGGGGCGGGTGTCTGCCCGTTGTGCACCGTGTTCAGCGCGTTGACCAGCACCGAGGCGTCGGTGTCCGTGACCTGCTGAATGCCCCGTGACCCTGGCGGTCGAGGAGACGTCCGCGCCGTTGATGGCCTGTGCGAACGCGTCGGACTCACTGACCAGCTGCTGCTCGAACTCCCCCACCGCCCCGCTCATCAGCTGGTCCAGATTCACCTTCGGGATGGCCTTGTCGACCGAGAGCAGGGTGGTCACCGTCTGGCTGGCGGTGTCGCGCACCAGCGCGTCGCGGACCTCGTCCTGCTGGTTGCGCCACACTGCCGGCCAGCACAGCCCGGCGACCACCCCGAACAGCAGCGCGGCCGAGGCCAGCGCGACCAGGACGGGTCCGCCGCGCCGGTCTCCCGACCTGCCGTAGTCGGCGGCGTCGGTGTCCGCCGTATCGCTACCCGGAACGGGAAGAAACCATTGCTCGGCTCATTTACTCGGCAACTCCATCGGGACCAGCAACAGGGACCGCCAGTCCGAGACCGGCGCGGTGCCCGGCACCGGGTTGTTCGGCAGCACACTACCCAGCAGATACGGCTGACCGTTCGGGGCCTGCAGCATCCCGGTGGACCGGTCGACGGTCGAGGTCTTGGTGCGGAACGTGTAGACATTGTCGGCCTCGACGCCGCCCGGATCGCCGGGGGTGCCCCTCGGGCGGCCTGGTTGTTTTGGGTTGCTGCTTGGCGGCCTGCACGAAGCACATGCGCGCCGCCCGCGGTTACCTGCTCGAGGACGCTGAGAACGCACAGAAACAGGTCATCGACCTACTCAGTTGAGGCCTGCGCGATCAATCCCCGCGTGGAAGTGGCCACCCAACGGGAAGAGCCTCACGTTGTCGGCCCTGGGCGTGCGCGACGTCAGGCGGCGAAGACGAGCCCCACGGCAGCCATCGTGAGCAGCACCATCGCCGCGAGCATCGGGTACTGGGTGCGCAGGGCGGTCCTCGGCCCGAAGAGTCGGTAGGCCTGGTCGTGGGCGCTGACCGCAGCGAGGAGGTGGCCGACCACGATCGCGCCCAGCTGCACCAGCGCGATCCCGGTGGTGCTGATGACGGCATAGTCGATGGCTCGGTCGGTGGTCCCGATGAGGTCCGCCCCGGTGCCGAGCGGATCGCTCACCAGAATGACCGTCTGCTGCCCGTCGAAGATCAGCAGGGAGAAGTAGTGGGCGATCGCGTATCCCGCCGCGATCGGGGCCAGCGTCGAGGCGAAGGCCACCACTCCGGCGTTGCCCTCGGCCCTGGTGGAGGCGACCGTCCAGGTACCGAGCAGAAAGACCACCCCGATCAGCAGCACCGACCCGACCAGCCCCACGGTTGCCGGCACCGGGCCGGGCGGCACCGTGGCGTTCCACCACTGGGTGCGGGACAGCCCGTCGTAGGCGGTCGAGCCGATCAGCGTGACGACCGTGGCGCTGAGGCCAGGGCCCAGCGGCACCGAGGCAAGGCCGTCGAGGGGGTTGCGCAGCACCAGCCTGCCGTCCGCGCGGCGCGCCAGCGGGGCCATGGCGCCCAGCAGCGCGGAGTACACCTCGAACCCGTCGCAGCGGGCGAACCAGCGGCGCCCGAACACGATGCCGGCGCTCAGGTGCACCCCTCCGTAGACCAGCAGGAAGGTAGCCACCTCGGCCGGCTCGGCGCGGTCCGGGAAGACCAGCTCGAGCCAGGCGTAGCCGAACAACGACACCGCGGCCGGCCAGTACCCGACTGCGGCGGGCAGCGGCAGAGCGCCCGAGTCGGGGTCGAGCCGCAGCAGCCGCGCCACCCACAGCTGCGGAAGGCGCAGCGGGTTCAGCACCCGCCACACCGGCCCGAACACCAGTGAGGCCGGCACCAGACCGACCCAGAAGGTCACGTAGAGCGCCCATGGCGCGACGTTCACACTCGGATCCACCGGCCCGACCAGCCCCGCCACACACACCAGCACGGCGATCAGCAACGTCGCGAGCCGCAGCCCCACCCGGACCGGCTCGGCGTCGAGCAGCGCCGCCACCACCGCCGGCAGCGGCCGTCCCTGCCGGGTCTCGCGCGGCCGCCGCCAGAGCAGCGCGAGGACGGCGAAGGAGATGAGCAGCGCCGCCGCGGCGGCCACCGCGGCCAGGCTGGTGGGGACCGGGAGGTCGCTGCGGGTACCGATGCCGTGGGCAAGGCGCATGGTGCTCAGCTGACCTCGAGCTGGGTGAGTTGGCTGCCGCGCTGTTCCAGCTCCACCTCGAACACCCCGGGGGTGTCGGCGACGAACTCCAGGGTGGTGCTGGCCCCGGCCCTGACGTCGCTCATCCGGTTGTAGCCGTGCAGGTGCACCTCGTCGGTGACGTCACTGTGCACGTCCAGGTCCACGGTGCTGCCGAGCCGGACCGGGATGCGCGAGACGCCGCCGCGCACCGCTCCGCCCGCGAAGGTCAGTTCGATGTGCCGCACGGCGCCGGGTGTGCCGGTCGGAGCCGCCGAGGGCCGGGCGGCGCACCCCGCGAGCGCGAGGAGAACGACGGCGCCGGCGACAGCGGCGGTGCGCAGCGGGGCGAGCCTCGGCCGCGGCTGGTCGGGGCGAATCGCCGTCATGGTGGCTCCTCGGTGTCAGGACCGCGACCGGATGGCGTCCCGCCCGGTGGTCGCGTCGGTGTCGGTCAGGTCCGCCGGCTCGGCGGCGAGCCGGCGGTGCTCGGCGGCGAGCCGGCGGGCGCGGCGCACCAGGACGGCGCCCACCAGCAGCAGCAGGATCGCGCCGCCGACCAGCAGCGGTGTGCGCAACCGCCAGCCAGTCGCGGCTGTCGGGTTCGGGATCCAGCGGATCGCACCCGACAGTGCCCCTGGCCGGCCGTCGAGGAGCACAGGCACCTGCCAGCGCGCGACCTCGACCGGGCTCGTGGCGCCGGCGAGCCGTCCCGGTGGGTCGTCGGAGGGGTACTTCAGCCGGATGTCCTGCCAGCTGGTGGTGGGCTCGCTGACCGTGGCCCATCCGGTGTCGGCCGGCACCTGCGCGCCACGGACCAGCAGGTCGTCCCGATAGGTCGGGCTGTCCCGGCTGAGCGAGAGCGCGGACCCGTCGAACCGCAGGTAGGGCTGCCCGTCGCGGCCCAGCACGGTGACCTGGTGGCCCGGCGCGAACTGCAGTGAAAGGCTCGGGACGTAACCTTGCCCGATCACGGCGGCCAACCCGGCTGGCGGGTGGTCCATGCTCGTCTCGAACCGACCGGCGACCGGCCGGCGCACCAGCGCTCCGGTGATCCGTGCGGCCGCGCTGCCGTAGCGCAGCGGGATGCTCCAGGCCGCGATGTCCTTCTCGCCTGCCACGTCGATGCGCCCGCCGACCGGTACCTGCAGGTACTGCGGGCTCAACCGGGGGTCGAACCAGGTCCAGCCGGCCGCGGCGGCAAGCTGCACCCAGTGCGGCGCGGCGCCGGCGCCAGCCGTGCTCGGTGGGGTGAGCGGCACCCCGGGCGGTGACCCCGAGTAGTACAGGTACGGCGCGGAGACGTTGCCCTGCACACCGGTCGCCGAAATCGTCAGGAACGGGGTGCCGCTGGGGTCGAGCACCTGCACCGGTGTCGGGTTCGGGTTGGTGAGGACCACCGCGTCGGCGATCGAGGTGGCAATCTCCACGTGCACGCCGGGCAGTGCCGGGGAGATGCCCCGCACCCGGGTGACCAGCGTCGGATCCAGCGCGTGCGCCGAGGCCGGGCCGGCTGTCAACAGCACGCCGGCGACCGCGGCGCCGACCGCCGCCAGCAACCGCCGCACCCCGACCCGCCGGCCGCGGCGGGTCGGATGCCCGCAACGGGTCGTGAGCCCCTCGCGGTGGGCCCTCGGCCCGCCCCGGCGGACGGCGGGTCTCGGTGACACCCGTGCCTTGGTCACCTCCGGTCGGCCCCGACCGGATCGCGGGGTGCGCGGCGAGCCGGTGCGCGGCGCCGCGAACGGCGTCGGCGCAGCAACACCAGCACGGCGGCGAGCAGCACCAGGGCGATACCGATGCCGACCCACAGCAAAGGTGACTGCCACCAGACCGGGCCTCGGTCGCCGGCTGGCCGTAGCGTCGTGGTACCGGCGACGTCGACCCGCGTGCCGCCGCTGCGCAGCGTGACGGTCCAGTTCGACACGACGGTCGGGCCGGACGCCGCGTAGAGCGTGGCGAGGTCGGCGGTCGGTTTCGCCCGATTGAGGACGAACGAGTACTGCCCACCACCGCCTGCCGCCACCCACTGGGGCGCGGCGTGTGCATCGGGTCGCACGCCGGAGTCGCGCAGGCTCTGCTGGTCGTCGGCGTTCTGCAGGGCGAACCAGGTCGGGCTGAGATTGTTCGCCCTTGTCCCGCCTGGCCCGATGGTGAGGAACGGCTCCCCCGCGTCGCCGAGCACGCTGACGTCGGTGCCGCCGGAGTTGATGACCGACAACGCCGGGGTGGGGTTGCCGGGCAGCACCGTGAGGGTGACCGCCGGAAGCGGTTGGGTCTGCGACACCGCTGAGTCGAACTGGCCCAGCGGTGGCCGGTACTCGAAATGACCCGCGAAGGCACCGAGCGTGCCGCCGTACTGCACGGGCACGGTCCAGTCACCGAGGTGCTGCAGCGGCGTGGCCGTGGCTACCTGGGCCGGCGTCAGCTGGGGGGCCTGCAGCCGGGAGTCGTACCAACCCCACTGAGGCGTGTCGCTGACCCGGCCCCAGAGCGGCACGGCGTGGTCGACGGCCTGCGGTGGGATCGAGATACCGGCGGCCGGCGTCTTGGACGTGTACCACTGCGGGGAGCGGATGTTGGCCAGCACGCCAAGGGGGCCGACGCGCAGGAAAGGGTCGCCGGCCGAGGACAGCACCACAAGCTCGGTCCGCGTCGGGTTGTCCACCACGAACTGCGGTCCGAGGTCGGTGAGGACCGCGTCGACCGTCACTCCGGGCACCCCGGGTGTGACGTGGTCCACGACCGCGGCGATCAGCGGGTCGGTCGCACTGTCAGCCAGGGCGACCGGGGCGCCCACCAGCATCCCGGCCGCCGCGACGAGCAACGAGACCAAGCCCGCGGTCGCCGACCGGCGCCACCATGCTCCCGGACCACGCGGGTTCTCGCGCACATCCGGTCCACGCCGGGCACCGCGCACTCCCAGACCGCGCCGAGTCCCTCGCGCACCCAGACCGCGCCGGTTGCGGCGGGCGACCAGGCCGGGCGTGCGGCGGCCACCGCCCGGCGGCTCGTGGTGGGACGGCGTCACGTCCCCGGTCACGCGGCGCCCGTACCCAGGAACTGTCCCGCGCGGGCCCGCTGCGGGTCGTCACCGGGGACCATCTGGTTCAGGACTCCGGGCAGCGGGCCGTGCGTCGGGCTGTGCACGGTCGGACCGGACGGCGGTGCCGAGCCCGTCGGCCCGTTGCCCTGCGGCGCCGAGGGGACCAGCGCACCGGCCGGTGGCACCGGCGGCACCAGCCCGTGGGTCACGGCCGGGCCGGTGGGCGGTTGCGGCGTGGCCGGCCGACCACCCAGGTCCGGCGCGCCCAATGGGTTGGGCTGACCAGGCACGACCGGGGGTGCCAGCGGGTTGGGCGGGTTGTTCAGCAGGGTGTTCGCCTCGACCGGGGCGGCGCCGTTGCCGTGGATCACGGTGTCCGGGCTCATCGGCTCGATCGCCTCGTGGTTGTCGGTGCTGTCGCCGACCTTGACGATCCGGGCGACCGAGGGGACGTCGCCGGCCTTGTGCCCATCCGAGGTCGTCCCAGTCTTCCCTGGGTGGTCGATGAACAGGTAGTAGTACCCCGGCGGGGCCGCGACGCCGTCCCGCGGCGTGGTCGCCTGCAGCTTTCCGTCACCGGTCCGGTGGAAGGGCAGCTCCAGGGCGCGGGTGTTGCTGTTCATCACGTGCTGGGTGGAGGGCATCCGCATCAGCATGACCTTGTCGACCTGGTCCGCGTCCTTGGTGTCGATGGTGAAGTCGTCACCCCAGGCCAGTTCGGACTGCACCCGCTCGATGTGTGGGCGCGGGCCCTGATGCAGGTAGGGCGGGTCGAAGATCTCGAAAGAGGAGTCCTTGTCGTTGTTGCCGGTCACCCCGGGCAGCAGGTCCCGCTCGACGCCGTACCCGAGGGAGATCGGCGAGTTGCCGCCGACCAGGATTTCACCGTTGGGCAGCAGCAGCGCGCTGTTGTGGTAGGTGCGGTCGCGGCGGGGCAACGACATCGAGGTGAACGTCCGGGTCGCCGGGTCGTATATCTCCGGCACCCTGGTCGGCAGCTCCGCGCCGGGCATCACGACCTCGTCGTTGCGGGCACCGCTGGTGATCAGCACCTGTCCGGTCGGCAGCAGCGTGCCCTGGCCGAACCAGCGCGGGTCGTTCATCAGCGGACCGGGCGCGTTCGTGACCGTCCCGTCCTTGGTCAACGTGGTGATCGTGGTCGTCGGGGTCGCGACGTAGGTGCCCGGCGGTGGTCCGAAGGTGCCGCCGGCGCGCAGGATGCGCATCGTGTCGTACGGCGCGGACATCGGCAGCATCACATCCGCCGGTGAGCTGCGCGGAATGGTGAGCCCGGCGCTCTGCCACTGGTTGGTCCTGGTGTCGAAGTAGCCCTGGACCCCGAAGAGCGCCTCGTCGACGGCCTGGCCGAACGGGCCGAACATCTGCCCGTCACCGGCGTAGAAGATCTTGCCGTTCGGCGCGAGGAAGGTCCGCGCGTTCTGCGGCAGCGTCTTCTCCGATGCCGGCCCCGCGTAGTCCTGCGACCACTGTCGGCTGCCGGGGTCGTAGGTCTCGCTGCGCAACACCTGGCCACCCTGGGTGGACTTGATCAGCTTCGCGGTACCACTGGTGACGAACATCTTCCCGTTCGGCAGCACGGTTGCCGTCGGGTACCACCGGCCGTACTTCATCGGTGTGGTCGCGTGCCAGGCGTCGGAGCGCGGGTCGAAGATGCGCGCGCTGCGCTGGCCCTGCAGCTCGACGACGCCCGCGTCGATCGGGGCGCCCTGCTTCTTCTCCAGGATCGTCGGCTCGTTGTAGTAGTCGGTACCACCGACCAGTATCTGGCGGCCGTCGGGCAGCTGCGCGATGTCGCCGCAGAAGATGTCGCCGGTGTCGCTGGCGACGTCATCCGGGGCGCAGGACGGGTCCTGGGGCGGCACGCCCAGTTTGCCCGCCGTGCTGCCGGCCAGCCCGTCGCCCGGACGACCCGGCACCCCGAGCACCCCGGCCGGGTCCGCCCGCAGGCAATCGGCGCTGGTGCGGCCCTTGACGACGGTCGGGTCAGCACCGTCGCTTCTCGAGTTCTTCGGAATGCCCCAGCTCGGGTAGCCGTCGCGCAGGTCGAGGGTCCGGGTGCGACTGCCTCTGACCGCCGTGGACAGCGAGAGCACGACGCTGCTCTCCGCGTTCTCCTCGCTCTCCAGGCCGTTGCCGTAGAGCACCCGCCCGTCGGGCAGCACCGCCGCGGTAACGGCCGTCGGCTTGCACTCCAGGCGCTGCCGCGAGTCGTACGGCGAGTCGCTCGGCACGTAGCGGCACCTGGGCGTACTGACGCCGCCCTCCTCGAACGGTTTCGACCACGACCCGACAACCGCCGGATTGTCGTCGCTGGCAAACGCGGCGGGAGCGGTGCACACACTCAGCCCGCCCGCGACCAGAGATGAGGTCAGCAGCACTGCCAGACGACGCCCACTTCGCTGGGGAGGTCGCATTCAAACACTCCAAAATTTTGTTATAAAACGACGATTCGCTACTGGCGGAACCGCGAGCTCGTGACCGGCGCGGACGTCCTACACGAGCAACGACTTAGCCACCCGGATGGACTAACGTTCACCTGGAAGTGGCCGCCGACCGACCCTTGGCTCAAACCGATGCGCACTTTGGTCGGGTTCGATCAACGTTGCCGCAGGACAGGTCGTGGCCATGTGGCCCGGCCAACATCGCGCCGCCGGCTCGCCTCATCGCCTCGCGGTGCCGGACGACCGGCCACGGTCCGCGCTCAGCCAAATACCGACCTCCACCACGCCACGGACTCGAGGGGCTCGTACTGGCGACCCGCTTCCATTCCGACGCATCCGACCCCGCGCCATCAAATTCGTCACCAATGCGATCGCCGCATCCGTGGTCAACTGTGCCTGAGCGCACCGCACAAACCGATCGGCCTCGTCGAATCAGCTCGTGCCGCAGCCGTGCGAGCGGAGCGGAAACCATCGGCGACCTGGCCCGACAACCGCGACGGCGACGCGATCCCACGACCGCGCCGGACGAGTTCGTGAGAGCGGCGAAGGCTTGTCGAAATACAGCGTCGCCGAGCCGGAGATGCGTGCGTTTCGTGGAAAACGGGTGTTTTGTTCCTGATGTTTGGGTGATAAGCGAAGTGTCGGCTTAGTTGCGGCGCTCCTTTCCTGTCAGGTATTGTTTCCAAATATCCCGGATCGTGTCGGTAGAACAGGTCCGGTCAGGATTTGTCGGGTGCCGGTGACAGACGCCGGATGTCCGAACAGGTTCGGAGGCACCGTTGACGGCACTGCGGCGAGTCGTGCACGAGGTCCACTCCGTCGAGTTCGGTGCCGCCACCGACTACCACCAGCACCACCTCGTCGTCGGTCGGCGACTCGTCGAGTCGCTGTTCGCCGATCCGGCGTTGGCCGCGGTGCGTCCCCGGCTCGCCTCGCCAGGGGAGTCGGTCCGGATCATCACGCCGCTGGACGTGGTCGAGCCACGGAGCAAGGGCCGAGGCGGCGGGATGTTCCCCGGCTTCCTGGCCCCGGTCAACCGCAAGCGCGGACCCGACACGCACCTGCTGCGCGGGGCGGCCGTGCTGGCCGCCGGTTACCTGCCGCGCAACCAGGAGGGTCTGATCGACATGTCCGGCCCGGCCGCCGCGCTGTCCCCGTTCAGCCGGACCCACAACATCGTGGTCGAGTTCGATCCCGCCGAGGGCGCTCCCCTGCTGGAAGCCGAGCAGGCGGTGCGCCGAGGGCTGCTGCGCCTCGCGGTGCGGCTGGCCGACGCCGCTGTTGACCGTCCACCCGACGCGGTGGAGGAGCTGGCGGCGCCACACCGGCCGGGCACGCCCACCGGGGGACTGCCGAGGGTAGGTGTGATCACCAACCTGCAGACCCAGGGCGCGTTCAAGGACGTCTTCGTCTACGGAGCCAGCATGGCGGGCAGCCTGCCGACCCTGTTCGACCCCGCCGAGATCGAGGACGGCGCCGTGGTCGCCGGCCAGTACGGCCACCCCGCGCTGCGCAACCCCACCTACCTGCACCAGAACCACCCGGTGATCGCCGAACTTCGCGCAAGGAACGGACAGGATCTGCACTTCGCCGGGGTGGTGCTGTGCCCGGAGCCGGTGGACCAGGCGAGCAAGGAGCACGTCTCCGCCCATGCCGCCTGGCTGTGCCAGGCCGCCGGGTTCGACGCCGCGATCGTCACCAAGGAGGGCGCCGGCAACGCCGACAACGACCTCGGGATGAAGGTGGACGCCCTGGAGGCCGCCGGTCTGACCGCGGTGGCCCTCTACGCCGAGATGTCCGGTCCGGACGGCAGCGGACCGCCGCTGGTCGCCGGGCCCCGGCACGGCGCGGTGGTCAGCACCGGCAACTACGACCAACGGCTGAAGCTGCCCTCGGTCGAGCGGGCGCTGGGGGGCACCCGACTGCGCATCATCGACGCCGAGGCCACCTCGGCGATCGAGGTCCCGGTAGCGATGATCCTCGGCGGGCTCAGCCCGCTGGGCGCCGGACGGCTGACCTGCCGCGCGGAGCCGCCGGCCGTCGGTCTGGAGGAGGTGGCCTGATGCGCCTGGTGCACTACGTCAACCAGTTCTACGCCGGGCTCGGCGGGGAGGACGCCGCAGGGCTGGGCCCTCAGGTGCTGGGCGGCGCGGCCGGGCCGGGGCGTCTGCTGCAACAACTGCTCGGTACGGACCATCAGATCGTGGCCACCGTCGTCTGCGGTGACGACTACGCGGCGTCGAACCCCGCCGTGTCGGCGGAGCTGCTCGCGATGGCCCGTAACGCGGGTGGCGAGTTGCTGATCGCCGGCCCGGCCTTTGGCAGCGGGCGCTACGGGCTGGTCTGCGCCCGGCTGGTGGCCGCCGCGCAGGCAGCCGGCCTGCCCTCGGTGGCCTCGATGCATCCGGACAATCCCGGTATCGGCGACGCGGGTGCCGCGCCGGTGGTGGAAGCCGGGGCCGTCGCCCGTCAGATGCGGCCGACGATGCAGCGGCTGGCGGCGGCCGTGGCGAAGCTCGCCACCGGCGCACCGCTGACCGCGGCGGACGGCCGGGTCGGCGGGACCGCCCGGATCGGCCGGCTGGTCACCGACCGCGCCGCCAAGCGCGCGGTCGAGCTCGTCGTGGCACGGCTGGCCGGTGACCGGGAGCGCACCGAGGTCCCGATGGGCGGGTTCGACGTGGTGGTACCGGCCGCGCCGGTGGAAAAGGCGGCCGCGGCCGCCGTCGCGCTGGTCACCGAGGGCGCGGTGGTCCCGCTCGGCAACCCGGACCGGCTCGAGTCCGCTCGGGCCACCCGCTGGGTGCGTTACCCGATCGAAGGCTTGGACGCGCTCGCCAGCGGCACCTGGGAGTCGGTGGCAGGCGGCTTCGCCACCACGCTGGCCAACGCCGACCCTAACCGGCTGCTGCCACTGGACGCCGCCCGTGAGCTGGAGCGCGAAGGAGCGATCGGGCACCTGCACGGCGAGTTCTTTTCCACCGTGGGCAACGGCACGCCGGTGGCCACCGCGAAGCGGTTCGGCGTCGAGTGGGCCGCCGAGCTGCGCAAGGCCGGGGTGCAGGCCGCGATCCTCACCGCCACTTGAGGAACCGGAACGCGTTGCGGGTCAACGCTTGCGAAGGAACTGGAGCGGGCCGGTATCCCGACCGCTGTGGTGACCAACCTGGTCACGATCGCCGAGCAGGTCGGCGCGCCGCGCATCGTGCCGGGCCGGGGCATCCAGTACCCGTCGGGCGACCCGAATCTGTCGCGGGAGGCCGAGCACGAGTGGCGACGGCGGCTGGTGGCGCGGGCACTGGCCGCGGTGACCACCCCCGTCGAAAAGCCGACGATCTTCGAAGTCGACGCCGAAGAGGACGCCGAGGAGGATGCCGATGCCTGATGCCGTCATCCGCGCGGCCAGCCTCGTGCTGGCGCACACCCCGGGTCTGGCCCGGCACGGGTCGAGGCCGGGTCGCGCGCTGCCCGGCGACCCCGAGCTGACCAGCCGGTTCCTGGCCAACCTGCGCGGTTTCGACGAGGCCGTCGGCTACCCGCCGCACCAGGCGTTCCTTGGCGGGTGCCACCCCCGTGAGCTGCCCGCACGGCCCTGGGTGGGAGCTCAGCCCGGCGCCGGGCGGTTCGCCCCGTTCGGTGAGCTGATGCCGGAGGAGGAGTTCCTCGGGCTGATGGCCTCGGTCGACGAGTTCGACCTGGCGATGTTGACCCCGGAGGTGGCCGAGCGGGCCGCGAAGCGGCTGGCCGAGCATCCGCTGGCCGAGCGGTTCGACCTGGCCAGGGTCGCCGCCGCGGCCGGTGACGTCGATGCAACCCTCGGGCCCGGGGTGCTGCCGTTGCACCTGGCACCGGACATCCTGGCCGGGGCGCTGCGCGGGGCGCACGACGAGGACGAGTCACTGGCCGCCCCGGTGCTGCTGGAGAACCTGGCCTGCAAAGCCACCGGGACGCTGGCGCTGCTGCACCTGCTGCACGACAACGGCTTGGCACCGGAAGCAATCGAGTACACCATGTCGTGCTCGGAGGAAGCCGTCGGCGACCGCTACCAGCGCGGTGGCGGCAACATGGGCAAAGCGGTCGCGGCTGCCGCCGGGCTCAGTGAGTCCTCCGGTGCCGACATCAAGGACTTCTGCGCCGCCCCGATCCCCGCCGTGGTGATCGCGGCCAGTCTGGTGGCGGCCGGGGTGTTCGGACAGGTCGCGGTGGTCGCGGGGGGGTCGCTGCCCAAGCTCGGGATGAAGTTCGAGGGGCACCTCAAGCACGGCCTGCCGGTGCTGGAGGACGTGATCGGCGGGGTCGCACTGCTGGTGACCGCCGACGACGGGGTCTCGCCCCGGATCAGGTTGGACGCCGTCGGGCGGCACCGGGTGGCCTCCGGCGGTTCCAGCGCGGCGATCATGCACGACCTCACGGTTCGGCCGTTGGAGGCGCTGGGCCTCGGGATGGCCGAGGTCGACGACTTCGCCACCGAACTACACAACCCCGAGGTCACCGAGCCGCAGGGTTCCGGCGACGTGGCGGCGCGCAACTACAAGACGATTGCCGCGCTGGGGGTCCGCCGAGGCGACCTGCGCCGGGACCAGATCGCCGAGTTCGTCGCCACTCGGGGGATGCCGGGCTACGCCCCGACCCAAGGGCATCTGGCCTCGGCGATCTGCTACCTGCCGCATGCCCTCGAGCGGCTGACGACCGGCTCGGCGGACCGGATCCTGCTGTTGGCCAAGGGCAGCCTGTTTCTCGGCCGGATGAGTCAGGCGTCCGACGGTATGAGCGTCCTGCTGGAACGCAACGGAGGCTGATCGATCAATGGGTACTGTGGTGGACGCGACCAAGGAGACCTTCGCCGGCCTCGTCGAATCCGGACTCGTGCTCGTCGACGTATGGGCGGAGAGCTGTCGCCCGTGCGTGGCGCTGGGGCCGCACATGAAGACCGTCGCCGGCGACCATCCCGAGCTCACCATCGTCAAACTCGACGCGGGCAAGGCGCGGCGCCAATGCATGGCGCTGCAGGTACGCGGCCTGCCCACGCTGCTGCTCTACTCCGGCGGTCAGGAGGTGGCGCGTATCACCAACCCCAACCTGGTGCCGGCGCAGGTCGATCAATGGTTGTGCACGGAACTGGCTCGGCTGACAGTGGAGGAGAGTTGATGTTCGAAGGCAGGCAAGTCATCGTGATCGGCGAACGCGACGGGATCGCGGGGCCAGCCATCGCCGCCTGTGTCCAGGCGGCGGGTGTGCCGGTGGTGTACGTCGCCACCGAATGCTTTGTTTGAACGGCTGCCGGTGCCATGGACCTTTCCACCCAGGAGACGATCAAGCGTCTGGCCGACGAGCACGGCAGCGACTCGCTGCTGGTGCTGCTCGGAGCGCCGGACGCGGAGAGTGCCGGGATCGCCGCCGAGACGGTGGTGCTCGGAGATCCGAGCTGGGCAGGACCGTTGGCCGGGGTCCAGTTGGGCCTCCCCGTTTACCACGTCCTCGAAGACGAGTTGCGATCCGCGGTTCCCGAAGCGGTATGGGAAGAGCAGGTCGGGCTGATGGTGGATGTGCTGGAGGTGGATGCCATCGCTGAAGCGGTCCGCGAGTTCCGCGACCAGGCCTCCTGAGCGCGTAACCGGGTTCGCGAACAAGAACCGCGCGGCATCGAAAGGAACGCCGCTGTTTCCCGGGTACCGGTGACAGTGAACGGTCGCCCGCCGGCCGATCCGGCGCCGGAACGTGGTGCGTTTCGCGGAACCGGGCCGCCCATCCCGGAACCCGTCGGTACCCTCCGTGCAACGATCTCGCTAGACCGACGCACACAACTGGATGGCTGCGGTTCGCCGGCTCACGGAGGAACGGGGTACCTGTCTGGTCGAACTACACCAGTACGCGCAAGCCGAAACCTCCCTCACCCAGGCACTGCAACTCGGCCCGTCCGACCGCCGCACCGGCAGCATCAACACCGACCTGGCGATGATCGGTGCTCGGCTGCACGATATCGACCGGGTCACCACCTACGCCGGACAGGCGCTCATCGCTGCGCAACACACCAAGTCCGGATACGTGATGAAGAAACTGACCGGCCTGCAACCCCACCTTGTCCCGCTGCTGGCCAACCGTGCGGTGCGACAGCTGGGCGAGCAGATCACACACCTGTCCACCACACTGGCCACGGCCTAGAAACGGAGCAAGCGCGTTGATCGAGCACGGACGAGTCTTCCGGGAAGCCTGGATAGCCGGCGTCACCAAGCACTACCCCGGCGACCCCAAACCCGGCTACATCACCCCGTGGGAGAAGACACCCGCTTGGGAACGCGCCAGCGCCGCCGCCGTGTACGACCAGGTGCGTGCATTCGTTGAGACCTCCGACGGCACCACCACGAAACTGAGCCGTGCCCAGCGGGGCCGATTAGTCGCAACCTGCTGGATCGCCCAGATCTACAAGCACATCCCCGACCCCAAACCGGGCTATGTCGCCGACTGGGACGATCTGCCAGAGTGGCAGCAGCAGACCGATTCCGACATCTTCGACACCGTCGAACAGCACGTCACCAGCACCCACTGAACCGGAAGAAGCCCAGTGCGGGTCATTCTCGTGGGGGCTTGAGAACCTGCACGAGCGCGGCCGGGTCCACGTTGAGCCCCTCGACAAGCTTCACGATGTGTTGTGCAGCGACAGGTTCCGGCGGCCATTTTCGACCTGGCCGACGAACGACCAATGCAGTCCACACCGCTCGGCGAGCCTCTCCTGGCTGTCGCCGGCCTCACACCGGCCCGCTCGACCAAAGTATCGACCTGCCCGACCTCGGTCCCCGGTTGCCGCCGCGCATACGCCTTTGGCGCCGCGAAACCAGTAGGTTCGTGCCCGTGACGGGTTCCCGCACGCCGACGCGCAGTGGCCGCGACTGGGTTGTGGACCTCGCCGCCTTCCTGCTCTCGGTCGGTGTCGGGTGTTTCATCGTGGTGCACTGGGGAGAAGGTGTCACACCAAAGTGGTTGATCTATGCCGACCACGCGGCGGGCGTACTGGCCTGTGCCGCGATCTGGCTGCACCGGCGGTGGCCGTTCCAGCTTGCGGTGGTGCTCACGTTGATCACCGCGTTCTCGGGGTCGGCGGTGGGGGCCGCCTCGGTTGCGAGGTTCAATGTGGCGGTCCGACAACCATTGCCGCAGGTGCTGGTCGTCGGGTTGCTGGCAGTGGCTACCAGGCCGGTTTATGCGGTAGTTCGCTCGGTGCCGATCTCGGCGCTGCCGGTCGAGCTCGGTTACGCCATCGCGCGCACCGTCGCGGTACTCGGCTGGGGTTTGTTCGTGCGACATCGCCGCGAACTGCTCGCCTCGCTGCGGGACCGGGCGGCGCACGCGGAGTCCGATGCCAGGTTGCGCGCCGAACAGGCCCAGGCGCAGACCCGCGAGCAGATCGCCAGGGAGATGCACGACGTGCTGGGTCATCGGCTGTCACTGCTGGCTGTGCACGCCGGCGCGTTGGAGTACCGGCGCAACGCCTCACCTACCGAGGTGGCCAGCGCGGCCTCGGTGATCCGATCCAGCGCGCACCAGGCACTGCAGGATCTGCGGGCGGTGATCGGCGTGTTGCGCGCCCCGGTCGGCGGCGAGCTGCCGCTGCCTACGCTCGCCGACGTTGACGATCTGGTCGCGGAGTGCCGGCGGGCCGGCATGCGGGTCACGCTGCACCGCGAGCTGCCCGATCCGGTCGAGGTGCCGGAGCTGCCCGGCCGCACCGCCTACCGCATCATCCAGGAAGGCCTGACCAATGCCCGAAAGCACGCACCGGGCGCCGAGGCAACCGTGCGGCTGCGGGGCAACCCGGAAAACGGCCTGAACATCGAGCTGCAGAACTCCACGCGACCCAGTCCTGCCGAGAGCCGCGCGGGCACCGGGTTGATCGGCCTCGCCGAGCGGGCCGCGCTCACCTCCGGGTACCTGGCCTACCAGCATGACCACACCGGGTGGCGGCTCTGGGCGTGGCTGCCGTGGTCAGCGTGACCGGGCCGGTGCGGGTGCTGCTCGTCGACGACGATGCGCTGCTGCGTGCCGGGCTGACGATGATGCTCGCCGGGGCGGAGGAGATCACCATCGTTGCCGAGGCGAGCAACGGTCACCAGGTGCTACCGCTGGTCGAGACGCACCACCCGGACGTGGTGCTGATGGACATCCGGATGCCGGTTCTGGACGGGTTGAGCGCGACCGAGGCGCTGCGGACCCGACCCGACGCGCCCGAGGTCATCATCCTGACCACGTTCGACGCCGACGAACACGTGCTGCGCGCGCTGCGGGCCGGCGCGGCGGGGTTCCTGCTCAAGGACACTCCGCCGGCTGACATCGTGACCGCCGTGACCCGGGTCGCCCAGGGCCAGCCCGTGCTCTCCCCCTCGGTTACCCGGCGCCTGATCGAGCGGGTTGCCAGCTCGGACACCGGGCAGCGCCGGAGTGGGGCACTGCGGCACCTGGAACTGCTCACCGAGCGGGAGCGGGAGATCGCCGTCGCGGTCGGCGAGGGCAAGTCGAACGCGGAGATCAGCCGCACGCTCTACCTCAGCGTCCCGACCGTCAAGACGCACATCTCCCGCATCCTGACCAAGTTGGAGCTGAACAACCGGGTACAGATCGCCCTGCTCGTGCACGACGCCGGCGACCCGCGACCGTGAGTGCGGCTGTCTCTGCGAAGAAGAAGACGTCCTCTCGGTGGCCGGCGAGAGGCTCCGGGGAACCTCATCTTGGGTGGGTTCGGCGGCTCAGCTTGCCAGGAGTAGGTTCCGCCGGGTTCATCGCGGGGAGGCGGGGCCGCTGTCTGCGCAGAGCGTGCCGAGGCATCGGGTGTCTGGCTGGCTGCCACCATTGCTGGTCGGCCTGGTCGGCATCATCGCCGCGCTCGCCCTGCCATTCGCCCCGGTCTGGGCCGAGCAGACCACGGTCAGCTGGCCGGCGCCGGGTATGCCCACGGCGTCGAGCACCGCGTTGTTCGCCCCGTACCGGCCGACCGCGCTGCACGCGGTGCTGCCGTGCCAGGTGCTGCGCGCGGCCGCCGGCCGCACCGCCGCGACCACCGTGCTGTCCACCGCCGCGCGGGGTGACGGCCTGCTGGTGCGGGTTGCCGACGGGGCGGTCCAGGTACTGCTGGGCGGCCGCCTGGTGGACACGGCCGCGGTGACCGGCTCGGACTGTGGCGTCCGGGTGGATGCCGCGACGGGCGGCAGCAACGTCACGGCAGGTGACCGGTCGGTGCGGCTCGACGCCGAGCCACCGGTGGTCCAGCTGCTGCATACCGACCTGGACCCGGGCCAGGCCGCCGGGTTGAGTGTCACCGCGCAGACCTCCTCGGTGTTCGACCTGCGCGCCACCGGGACCAAGAAGCTGCTCATCGCGGTCTGGGCGGCGGCGGCGCTGCTCGCGGTGGGTTGGCTGTGGCTGCGCGGCCGGTCCCCCTCGGCCGGCGGCGGGCTGGAAGGGGCCAGCGCGGGTGACGACGACCGCACTGGCGCGCGGCGCGACGAAGGAGCGGGCGCGGGCGGGGCGGCGGTCGGTGCAAGGGCCCGGGTCGGCTCGTGGCTGTTGGACCTCGGCGTGCTGCTGGTGCTGGCCGGCTGGGCGCTGGTCGGCCCGTTGTCCGACGACGACGGGTTCGCCACGATGATCGCGCGCAACTCACGCGTGGCGGGCTACCAGGGCAACTACTACCGCTGGTGGAACGCATCCGAGACGCCGTTCGCGCTGGCCCAGCACGTGCTCGCACCGCTGACCTCGGTCAGCGTTTCGCCGCTGTGGCTGCGGCTGCCCAGCACATTGCTGGCGGTACTGACCTGGCTGCTGCTGGGCCACTCGGTGCTGCCCGCCGCGCTGCCGGCGCAGTACCGGTCGGGCCTGACCAGGCTGCTGGCGGCGGTGTGCTTCCTGGCCTGCTGGTTGCCGTTCAACCTGGGGGTGCGGCCGGAGGCCTACGTCGCGTTCGGCGTGACCGCGGTGCTGGCGCTGCTGTGGCGCGGCCGGAGCATGTGGGCGTTGGGCGGTGTCGTGCTGGTCGCCGGGGTGACCCTCACCGCCAGCCCGGCCGCGGTCGTGCTGGCCGCGCCGGTGCTGGCCTTCTCCCGCAAGATCGCCCGGATCGTCACCGACAACGCGGGCCGTTGGGTGGTGGTGGCCCGGCTGTCGGTGCTGTGTTGCCTGGCCGGCGTGGCGTTGGCGGTCGTGTTCGCCGACCAGAGCTGGCACGCGTTGGTCGTCGCGACGCTGTGGCACAACGATTTCGGGCCGTCGCTGCCCTGGTACGACGAGTTCGCCCGGTACGAGTACCTGCTCAACCCGGACCAGGACGGCACCGCCACCAAGCGGGTTCCGGTGCTGCTGACCCTGGTGCTGCTGCCGGTGGTCGGCCTGGTGCTGGCCCGCCGGGTGGAGGGCAACACCGCCGCGCGCGGCGAGCTGGTCGGCCCTGGCGCGACGCGGTTGGCCGCAGTGGCGTTGCTGGGCCTGGCGACGCTGTGGCTGACCCCGTCGAAGTGGTCGCACTACTTCGGCGCCCTCGCCGGTGTGCTTGCCGCGTTCCTGGTGGTCGCGGTGGTGCTGCTGGTCCGCTGCGCGCGCCCAGCCGGGCGGACCGAGCCGGCCCCGGTGACCGATCGGCTGCCCGGCCTGGTCGGGCTGGGCGGCGCGACAGCCGTATCGGTGGCGGCCGCGCTGGCGTTCAGCGGCCCGAACGCGTGGTGGCAGCCGGCGGTCTATGACGTGCCGTGGGCCGACGGTCCGATCACCCCTGCCGGGGTTCCGCTGAACTCCCCGCTGCTGTGGCTGGCGCTGCTCGCGGCGGGGTACCTGCTGGTCCGCCGTCGAGCACCCGGGCGCGCCCGCAGCGCCCTGGTGGCCGGCCCTGCGCTGCTGGCCACGCTCGTCGCGGCGATGTCGGTCCTTGTGCTGCTCGTCTCGTTCGCGGCCGCGCCGCTGCGCCAGCCGTCCGGTTCGCTCGCGCTCAGCAACGCCCACCGGCTGCTCGGCCGGTCCAGCTGCGGGCTCGGCGACGATGTGCAGGTGCTGCCGGACGTGCCGGGCAGCGTGCTGAGCCCCGCCGGTGCAGACCCCGGCCAGGCCAGCGGGTTCGCGTTCGGCGCTGGGTACGACCCGGCCGCGCCGCCGCCTGAATCGCCAGGGGTCGGCGCCTCGGCGCAGCTGTGGGGCAGCCTGGTCGGTTCGGCACTGGACACCGGCTCGGTGCGCACCCCCTGGTTCGGGCTGCCCGCCGTGGCGCCGGACCGGGAGGTCACCGTCTCGGTCGCCGGGCGCACCGACGGCGGGAACTCGCTGTCGCTGCAGTTCGGTCGCGCCGAGCCCGACGGTCAGGTCACCGCGCTCGGCACCCGGGTGCCGCCGGACCCGCTGCGCAGCGAGACCGGCGAGTCGCCCCAGTACCGGCTGTGGCGCGCGGTCGGCGTCCCGGCCGGGGATATCCCCTCGGGGGCCGACCGGGTCCGGGTGCGAGCGGTGGACGCCACCTCGGCCCCGGACGGCTGGCTGGCGGTGACCGGTCCCCGGCTGCGCCAGGTGCTCGGACTGCGCCAGTTCCTCGCGTCGCACTCGCCGGTGCTGGTCGCCTGGCCGATCGCGTTCCTGTTCCCGTGCGCGGTCGACATCCCGGCGGTGCGCGACGGGCTCGCCGGTGCCCCGGTGAGCGTCCTGGAGGCGCCGCTGCGCTACTCAGGGCTGTCGGCGGCGACCACCGACCAGACCATCGGGGGCGCCTTCGCGACGTTGCGCGACTCCGGCCGCCTCGGCGAGGTGACCACCCGGCTGGCCGGCAGGTCGGGCACCGACTGGGGAAACCTGTTGCTGACCGACTACCCGGCCACACGGGACACCTACCGCGCCACGGTCAGCTGGCGACAGGTGTCCGGCCTGCGCGGCGACGGGCCGGCGCCCATGCCGCCGACCAGGCCGTCCACGCCCTGACGCTTCGGCAGGGCACGGTTTGGAACGGGCAGCGGGGCGCCGGGCCGGCGCCGCGCCACGATCGTGTCCGCGACATGGCATCAAGGCGGGTGGTGTGATGGGCGGCGTGGATCCCGATGTGGACCGACGTCCCGAGTGGAGAAGGTACTGATGAGCCGAGCATCGTCGATCCTGCACGTGTGCGAGCACGGCCAGCCGATCGAGCTGACCTTCCAGGAGATCCTCAACTATCACGGCCACTCCGCGCCGGCCGGTGTCGCGCACGGGTTCAAGGTGATGGAGCTGGCCTTCGCGCTGTTCGACCCGCACGCCCCGGTGGAACGCCGGGAGATCGAGGTCACCACGGCGTTCGCCGGCCCAGGGGCCAGGGACGCCTTCGAAGCAGTGACCCGCGCGGTGACCGACGGCCGCTACACCGTCGACTCGGCTCTCGAAGAGCCCGACCGGGGCCTGACGATGGCCAACTTCGTGTTCTGGTTGAGCTACCGGGGACGCGACATGCGACTGCGGCTGCGACCGGGGCATGTGAGCGAGGAGTTCATCGAGCTGGCGCGTAAGCCCGACCTGAGCGACGTGGAGGATAAGCGGCTCCGGTGGCTCAAGCTGGAGATGGCCGAGCGGCTGATGGGCCAGGACGCGAACGAGATCTATGAGCAGGTGTGAGCATAGGTAGACCGCCGACCGGCGGCGAAAGGTTGGGTCATGAGTGCTGAGCCGGGCAACCGCGCCGATCGGAAGGCTCGCGCGGCGTATCTGCACGGGCAGCTCGTCCGGGTGCCGAACGTCGCAACCCGTATCACGACATCGACCCAGGCCGCCGAGTGGCTCGATGCAATCCAGGCGAGCGAGCTACAAGGGGATGTCCTTTCCAGGGACCAGCTCGCGGCCGGGGCGCAACTCGACGCGGCGCTGCGGGACATTCCGGGACCGCGCCAGCTTTACGAGGCAAGTGGGGTGGTCATCCTCACCGTGCAGGCCGACGGACTGGTCGCGGTGGCCAGGGAGAGCCGCGACGACCGGCCCGAGCGTCTCCGCCCCCGCCCCGAGGAGTAGCTGAGTTGCGGGTTGCTGTCGCCTCGCATCCGGTGAGGTGGTCTGGGCGCGCAGGGCAGGACTCGGACCGGCGATCCCTATCCAAGATTTGACACCCGGCGTCAATCACTATTCCTGGATAGTTCCGCCACCGTCGGTGACCCGTTCTGGGGCATCGGCTCCGTTGCCGGCTGCTTCGCGGCTTGTTCCTCCGCGTAACGCTGGCGGCCTCGTTCGGCCGCGGTCGGTTCGTCCCATTGTTGCGGTTCGAACGGCGGGGTCTGACCCCATCCCCAGCGCGGGACAGGTGCATGTTCGATGACGTCGGCGCCGGGCCGGCTGTTGGCGACGGCGACGCGGGTGCCCCACTCGATGTAGGCGAGGAACGTCGAGCGGAAGTTGGGATCAGTAGGGAGCCCCACGTCGTCGGCCGTGTTCACCAGGCGGGCGACCCACGCCTTCCGTTGGGTCTCGGTGAGCCCGAGATCCCGGTGCTTGGCGAGCATGTGTTCGTATCCGCCGTGCTCGGCGGTATAGGTGGCCGGACCCCCCGAATGTCTCGGCGAGCCATGCCGCAACGTGCTTGGGATGGCCCGGGTCCATGCCACGGAAGACCGGCTCCAGCACCGGGTCGGGCTCGCTGAGGATCCCGTCGTAGAACATCGACGTCAGCCGCTCAAGGGCATCGAGGCCGCCGATCCACCCGTAGAGCGTTGGCATCGTCTTGACCAGCTCCGGCGGTAGCGGATCGCGAAAGCCCGCGTACCAGTGCGATCCGTCGCAGAAGGGCTTGTTGCGCGAGTGGCCGCACCGGCAGAGCGTCTGCCGCTCGCGCTGCTCGTAGCGACGCCCGTCTGCACCGACGACTTTGACGGCGCCCCGAACCTGATAGGGCCCGTCGACGATCGGCGTGATCGTTGGCGGATGCGCGGCTTCGCCCGGTTCCGGGTCGTCATCCGCAGCGAAGGCGAGCGCTCCCGATGGACAGCCCGAGACGACCTCGGTGATATCGACGGCCGCGGCCGCGCGGGGATCGACGAACGGCTCGTCGTCGTGGCGAAAAACCGACGGTAGCCGGGTGGTGCACTGCCCGAAATGCGCGCAGCGGCCGCGGTCGTCGTAGACCGTGATGCCGTCACCGGGATAGCTGTCACGCCGGTCGGCGATCGAGCCGTGGTCGGCGGTTTCGTCGCCCTGGAACCCTTTGAGCCCGTGCGTGGCGTCGCAGAAGGGTTTGTTCCGTGATCCCCCACAGCGACAGAGAAACCAGCTCCCGCCTTTGCGCAACAGGCTTCCCTCCGCGTCCTGGATGGCCACAGCGCCGGTGACCCGGTAGGGACCGTGCTCGGTGATGGCGATCGTCGCTGGTTCGGAGTCGGCCACGGCGGCTACCTCATCTTCCATGGATGCCAGGCAATCTGGTGTGGACGGGGAGAACTAACGGAAATTGCGCGTCCTCGATACGCCACGGCATGATCTCTACGCCAGCGGCCGCATTGCCATAGTCCTCTTCAAAGTTACTGAATGCAGTAACTGTTCGGTCGGCGACTTATGCGCATCGTGTGAATGTCGTCGGAACTGACGACCGATCCAGCCATCAGATGACGCTTCCCGGCGTGGCGCTCTGGTGGGGAGTTGTCCGGTCATAGGGCTCCGCGACGTCGACCGAGGCATCCATCAGGCTCTCCAGTGGCAGCGGAGCCTGTACGGGCAGGTAGAACCACTCCAAGTAGCCGGCTTTGGACAGCGGGAAGTCCTCCACGTAGCGACGGGCGTCATCGACGCCTGCCACCTCGAAGACGATCACCACTCCGGGCAATCCATGATCGAGAACAGCGCGGTGCAAGCGCCTAGGGTTGACGCAGTGCAGGGTCGATGTCGTGGTGCACAGCGGAGGCGCCGGCCGAGGCGAAGAAGAAGATCACGCACCATGCCGAGGTGAGGGTGACCGCGGTGAGCGCTCCGG
>DASYBQ010000204.1:0-20942 GCA_036500625.1 Pseudonocardia sp.
GTCAGGAACTGGTGCAGGGTCAGCCTCATTCGTCGTCTCCTGGCTTCTTGTGTGTCTGTGAAATACGGACGGGCGGTCCGGGGACGTCAGACTCAGCAGCATTCGGAGAACGCATACACCGCCGTCCAAGGTGGAAGTCGACCGGCAGCGCCCGCCACTCGATCCCGTAGCGGGTCACGTAGCCGATCGCGTCCACCATCGCCCGTAGATCATGGCTCATCGGCGTCCCGCCAGGGCCTTTGCGTAACTCGGCCATCACCGCGCGGACCTCGGGCTCAAGCAACCTCCACTGCTCATCGGTCAAATCCGAGGGGATAACGCGGTCCGCGACCCCGACACGCACAACCGGACACGCGGCAACTGGCCGCGACAGAGCAGGCAGACATCCCGGGGCTTCTGGTGATCGACTTGGTGGAACATCTCGATTACCAGAAGCTCCGCCTCGTGCCCTCACGACACGCACGGACGGACGGCAGACGTCACGTTCATCAACAGGCTCTGAGAAACGCGAGGGTGAAAGTCTGCCACTCGCGCCAGGGTGGCGAGATGTTCGGCGATGGTGACAGCTGTCCTGTGCGGCCCCAAGAAGACGAACATTTGCCGCCGCGCGAAACGCCCAGCCGCCGATCAGGTGGCGCGGCGGCCGGCCAGCCGGCGCCAGTTCGCCTCCGGAGGTGGAGATCCGACCGCCGCGCGCCCGGCGAAGGGCATGCGTACCTCGTCGCCGGAACGGGTACCCAAGGCGCCATGTTCCAAAGAAGGCCGCGCAATCCCAATCTGAGCGAGTCGGAGAACCGGCGCCTCCATGAGATCGAGCAACAGCTGGGGATGGACGATCCGCACCTGGAGAGGTCACTACGCACCGGGCGCGGGTCGCGGAACGCTATCGACCCGGTGCACGCCGGCATCCTCGCGCTGATCGCGACCCCGTTGCTGCTGGTGGTGGCCTACTTCGGCGGTCCGGTGGTGGGCGCGGTGGCTACCGGAGTGGTACTGGTCGGCATGCTGGCGTGGCTGGTGTCGCACAAGCGGTCCGGCTCCGCCGGGCCCTCGGCCTACCGGTAGCTCTTTCCCTTCTCGACCCGCTCAGCCGCCCGCCGAGCTGCTCCTCTTGTCGAGTACCCGGGTGAGCTGTTCGATCGTGTCGTCGGCCAGCTTGTCGAGGCTGCCCTTGACGAACGGTCCTGCCAGCTTCGCCAACCCGTGGAAGTCGAACTGGGCCCGATAGCGGATACGGGTACCGCCACCGTCGGCCTCGAAGGTGAGATCGTCGGTGGTGCTGACAGTCTTGTTCTCGCCGGTGAACGTCAACCGCAGCGGTTGCTGACGGACCAGTGTGTACTCGATCTCGGTTTCCTTGCCTCGGAACTCCGATACGTTGCGCCACCGCGCGCCGACCTGGACCGGCCCCGCATCGATGCGGGTGCAGGTCTTCGTGCCCGCGTCCCATTCCTCGGCGTGGCCGAAGTCGGCCAGGTACGCCACGACGTCGGCCAGATCGCGACCGACTGTCGTGCTCCGTTCCAAGGCAACCATGTGGCATCTCCTTCAGTCATCGGTCTGTACCCGCTTTATCCGTGGCGGACACCGTGGGCGGCGGGTCCGCCCTTAGGTTTGGCCGATGGAGGTCGTCGGGATACCCGGGTGCGGCCCGGCGGCTCGTCGCGCATGCCGGCCGTCAGCCCGCGGTTGCCCTCCGGGCCGCTCGCCCTGCATGGGCTGCGGTTCTGAACGGCGGCGCCGTCCGCTGGTGACCGCGACATCGGCCGAGCGGTTTGACCTGGTCAGCCAGGGGTGACGCTCTCCACCCAGGAGCCCGGATGGGTAGCTTCGTCCTGGCGCGACACGGTGAGCTTGGTCGGCCAGGCCACGGTGAGCGGACTGGTTTCGTCGGGCGGGATGGTGACCAGTTGGGTGGGTAACCAGTTCGTCGACCCGCCGCTGCCCACCGAGCCCTCGGTGTCGGAGCGCACCACGAGCCGGGCCGATCCGCTGGAGCCTGGGCTTAGCACCACGTCCTGTTGCCCGGTCCGCTGGCGGCGTAGCGAGTAGACCGGGCCATTCGGGTCGTTCGGCCCGTGCAGGTCGACGCCGGGCACCCCGCGCAGCAGACAGGTCTGTGCCGAGGTGTTGGTGTAGGCCAACGGCATCCAGGACTGGCCGCCGCCGGTCCCGGTGCGCGGGCCCAGCCGCGCTGACAGCTGGTTGGTGTGGCAGCGCTGTACGCCGGCGGGCGGCGCGGACGGCTCGGCGGACCCGGACTGGCCGGCCGAGGCGTCCGGCCGCGCCGCTGCGGGCGGCGGTGCCGGGGTGGGCAAGCCGCATCCGGTCAGTGCCGCCGTGCACAGCACCGTGATCATCCAGCCGGCCGGCCCAGCCATCCCGTCCCGTGCGCGCACGCCATCTCCCTCCGGTCGGCGAGACCGTGCAACGCGGCACCAGCGATACGTGCAAGGCGCCGGTGCCGCCGGCACGGTGCTGGGAATCGGTGACGACACGACAGAGCGGGCACAGCCTTCCAACGATCATACGGCGGCAGAGCCGCCGGATCGTCGGAAAGCCGTGCCCGCACTGTGCCCTGGCGTCGCCGCGCGGTAACCGCCGGCCTCGCCCCGATATCCGGGACGGCAGTCACCAGTTCGGCTCAGCCATCACCGTTGCACTGGTACTGGGCCAGGGAGAAGCCGGCCTGGTATCCGTCCGCGTAACCACGTTCGGTGTTCTTTCCCTGCTTGTGCATGGTGTGGTTGCCACAGGCTTCCTTGCCGTCTCGATACCCGTCCTGATGCCCGTCCCGGTAACCACTCTCATAGTCCGCCGGCCGGATCAGCGCGGCTGGCGCGGGCTGTGCCGCGCGGAGTGCGACCGGCGCGTTGAGTGCCGGTGGCGGAGTTGCCGCGAAGGCCGCCGGCGCGGTCGCCAGCATCGCGACAACGAACCCGGCGGACAACGCACCGACAATGCCGATTTTTCGTGCTCCTCGCATCTTCTTTCTCCCCTCGGATGTGCTGGAATACTTGCGTGGGTACCGGCTGGGTCAGTCGCGGCACAGTTCGTCGCCGGCCTTGAAACCGGCCTGGTAGCCCTCCGCGTACCCGCGTTCGGTGTCGCCGCCGCGCCGGGCGTTGGCGTGGTTTCGGCAGGCCACCTTGCCGTCGGCGAAACCTTCCTGGTAGCCGTGCCGGTAGCCGTGTTCGTAGTCTTTGGTGTCGGCCGGCCGGATCGCTACCGAGGATGCCCCGTACGAGACCTGGTGCGAGGCAACCGTATTCGCGGCCGGCGTCGGCGTTGCGGCGAAAGCTGTTGGAGCGGAAGCCACCATGGTCATGACGAACCCGGTGGACAAAGCCGCGGTGAGAACCGTCTTGCGCACCCGCTGCATGTCCCTATCTCCCCTCGTGTGTGGTGGACATGTGAACGGTAACGACGGGAACGCTATGCGGCCAAACTTATTAAGGGAATAATTTCTGAGGCCGTGCGATGAATGTTTCCGGACACGCCGGGACAGGTGAGTGTTCAGGAAATGTGCGCACCTACAATAGTGAGAGGTGGCGAAACGTGCCGCATGGGTTATCCACGCAGAGCTGTCCTGAGCCGCGGCGGCCGCTGGCCTACATTTGCACGGACAACTGTGTATCGGCGGTGCCATGGCGTGTGTTACCAGCGGCGGCGCGGAAGCTTTGCCGGTCGGGCCGAGGAGATGCGGCCGGACCCGGCCACCGGGATGGCACCCCGGTGCTGAGCCCGGCCGCGACGTCACGACAAGAGGTACTCGTCTTCGGGGTCGCACAGCAGAATGCTGACGCCGCTGTTCAGTGCTTGCGCGCCGAACTCGGCTCCGCCGGTGGAGTCATCGATGGCGAGGCTCTGCAGATCCAGTACGTTCTCCACGCTGTTCTCCTTCTCGTGATGAGTCTCCTGGTCGGTTGACCAAGCTCAGGGTGTCGCCACGCTGGTCGGCACCGGCCAGGAACGGCATCGTCGCCGCGCTGGGGCTCCGAAGGCCGTTGACCGCGACGTCGAGCGCGAGCAGGATTCCGGCGCCGCCGGTGTCGAAGTCCATCGACAGCCGCAGCAGTTGATGGCCGGGGAAGGCGATCCCGTTGCGGTGCGGCACGGCATGCCAGGCCAGGTCGGTGAAATGGTTAGCGGCTACCGGGCCGGGCGCGGAGCCCGCGATCGTGGCGGCCAGCAGCAGACCTGCTCGGCCGGCCATCAGGCCGGGATGGATGACGAACCGCGAGTCGCAGCTGGCCCGCAACCTCGGCAGCGCCTCGGCGGCCGCTGAGGCGGGCGCCCGGTGGGCGAGGGCGGCCGCGGCCAGCGCGATGCCGGCCACACCGGTACCGAGGTAGGGCAGGCTCCGCCAGCCGTCGTGCACTCCGAGCGTGTCGTCGACCGTGGTCACACACTCCGCGAGATCGAGGTCCAGCGCCTGCTCGGCGGCGCCGAGCCACCTCGGGTCCCCGGTCAGCCGGTGGCAGCGCAGGAACAGCAGTACCGGCCCGGACCAGCCGGTGAGCAGCCCGGCGCGTCCGGCGGCACCGGCCGGATGGCGAGGTAGCGCCGCGGCGAGTCGGTGCCCGATCCGCACCCCCTGCTCGCACAGCGCGTCGCTGTGTCGGGACTCGGCCAGTTGCAGCAGGGTCAGACCCACCCCGGCCAGCCCGGAACCCAGGTCGTGAGCCCGCGTTCCGTCGATCATCGGCCGCGCGGCGGCGAGCAGCTGGTCGGCCTCGACCTGGTAACCGAGGCCGTCCAGGGTGAGCGCGGCGCCACAGGCACCGTCGTAGAAACCGGCTCGGGCCGGCGGGTCGCGTCGTAGTGCATCGAGCAGCCAGTGTTCGTGGCGGGCGACCCGGGGCGCGCCGACCGCGTTGAGCACATGCAGCACGCCCGCCGCGCCGTAGCCGAAGCACACTCCGCCGAGGTCGAACTGGCGGATGTCCCCGGGAAACAGCCGGTCGGCCCGCCGCGGTGTCGCGCTGGCCAGAATGCCCTCCACGACGGCGTCGCGCAGACCTACCCACTCGGGCGTCCCGGCACCCGGCGGTTCGTCGGGCCACACCGCGTCGCGGACCGGGCCGGCGCCGAACTCGGCGCGGATACGGTCGGTGTAGCCGGCGGGCAGCGGGAACCGCCGCTCGATGAACTCCAGCCACGAACCGACCTTGGCGCTGGTCAGCTCCAACATGTGGGTCAGCGGCAGGAACAGCCACAGCGCGAGCACGGTCATGGAGTAGGCGTCGGTGGCTGTTCCGGGGCGGGGCCGCGCCAACCCGAACCCGGGCGCGCCCATCCCGGCCGCGCCGCGCCGCGCGCTGTCGGAGGCCACCTCGAAGTCGATCAGAGTCACCTGGTCGTGCTCGTCGACCAGGATGTTGCCCGGGTGCAGGTCACCGATGGCTACGCCCCGATCGTGCACCGAGGCGACCGCGCCGGCGATGCGCTCGTACAGCGCGCTCGCCCGCGCGGTGTAGTCGGCAATGTCGCGTTTGCGGGGGTGTGGGTGCAGCAGCGGGTAGTGCCTGACCAACCAGCCGCGAAGGGCGGTCCCCGACACCGCCCGCATGGCCAGGAACTGGTGCTCCCACACGGCGAACCGCTCGAAGACGGCCGGTACGCCGGGCAGGCCGTCGAGCCGGCGCAGCGTGTCGTACTCGTTGTCCAGCCGGTGCACCGCGTCGGTGCCGTCAGCGGCCAGCCGGCGTGCGGGCGGGCCTCCTTGAGTACCACCGGCCGGCCGTCGCAGCGCCTGGTGGCCCGGTACACACCGCCACCGTTGGAGAAATGCAGCGCCTCGGTCACCTGGTAGGCGGACAGGCCGGTGTCCGCGCCCCTGGCGCGAAGGTGCGGCAGCAGGAAATCCGGCACGTCGACCCAGTCGGGCAACACGAACCGCGGCTCGCGGCGGTCCGGTACCAGCGAGCCGCCCGGCGCCTGGATTGCCGGTACCCGTACGCCGTCCACCTCGGTGAACCGAGGGCTGAACCCGCCGTAGCGGACGAACAGCGGGCCGGCGCAGCACCGCAGGTCACTGAGGATGTAGGGCCCGCGCTCGCCGGCCAGTGCCTGGTCGAGCTCGGTCAGGATGGTGCGCAGCGCGCGCTCGTCGGCGGGGTAGATGGTGATGAACTTGCCGCTGCGGGCCCGGTCGGCGTCCTTGGCGTTGGCCCGCAGCAGCACCGCGGCCGACAGCAGGTGCTTGTAGCTGCGCGTGCGGCTCCGGCAGTACTCGTGCACCGTGCCCAGCACTCGCGCGGCGCTCTCCAGGGTGGCCGACACGTGGATCTTCCAGCCCTGATGCGGCAGGGTCAGCCCGTCGCGCCGCAGGCCGCGCCAAGTGCCGTCGACGCGTTCGGTCCAGCCGTCCGGGGTGGGGGCGGCGGCGCGGAACTCGGCACTGGGAGCGGCGCAGGCGCCCGTCTGGTCGTAGAACAGGGGGTCGGCCCGGCAGAACTCCAGATAACGAAGATCCACCCAACGCCCCCCAAGGCCGCTGTCACCCCACGCCGTGGGACCGTCGACGTTAAGTGATCTTATTCTGCCCGGGAGGAACTTGCAGCGTCAACGACCTGTGCGGCCCTCGACGGGCCCGGTCGTTGCATCGAAGCTGGCGAACGGGGTCAGGGGCCAACGTTGCGACTGGGGCGGGTGCGCAGCGCCTGGACGTAGTCGTCCGGGGCGCCGGCCGCCTCGGCGGCGGCCGCCACCACACCCAGGTAGCGGGCCGAGGGCAGGCCACCCTCGTAGGCATCCAGCACGTAGAGCCAGGCCAGTTCGGCGCCCTGCATCGTGTGCACCCGCAGCCGCAGCTTTTTGTGCAGTCCCAGCTCGCCGCCCTCCCACCGGTCCAGCTGCGTGGCGTCGGCGTCGGTCACGTCGTAGAGCACGACAAAGACCTGCGAGCCAGGGTCCTCAACGACAGTGGACAGTGCGCCTTCGGGCCCGTAGTCCTCGCCGCCGAAGGTGAGCCGCCAGCCCATCAACCAGCCGGTACCAGCCATCGGGGAGTGCGGGCACCGCTGTTTCATCTGGGTCGGGTCCATGTTGGACCCGTAGGCGGCGTAGAGCGACACCCGCACAGCCTAATGTCATGTATCCAACGTGCAGTGGGAGGGGAGCGGCCAGGTGAGCCGAATTGTGATCATGGGCGGCGGACCGGCCGGCTACGAGGCCGCGCTGGTCGCCGCGCAGCTCGGCGCCGAGGTGACCGTGGTGGAGCGCGAAGGTATGGGTGGGGCCTGCGTGCTCGACGACTGCGTGCCCTCCAAGACCTTCATCGCATCCTCGGGGGTACGCACCGACCTGCGCAGGGCCAACGACCTCGGCGTCGACGCGGACCCTCGGGCGGCCGCCGTCGACCTCGGGCGGGTCAACCAACGGGTGCTCTCGCTGGCCAGGGCGCAGTCGGCCGATGTGCGGACCCGGCTGCAGCGCGAGGGCGTCCGGCTGCTCACCGGCACCGCGCGGTTCGCCGAGCAGTCCGCCGACGCGCTCCCGCACGCCGTCGAGGTGCTCGACGAGCACGGCAAGAGCCAGGAGCGGCTGTCGGCCGACGTGGTGCTGGTAGCCACCGGCGCCACACCGAGGGTGCTGGCCAGCGCACCGCCGGACGGTGTGCGGGTGCTGAACTGGCGCCAGCTCTACGACCTCACTGAGCTGCCCGAGCACCTGATCGTGGTCGGGTCGGGTGTCACCGGCGCGGAGTTCGTCTCGGCCTACACCGAGGTGGGGGTCTCGGTCACCCTGGTGTCCAGTCGGGACCGGGTACTGCCCAGCGAGGACGCCGACGCGGCGTCCGTGCTTGAGGAGGTGTTCGCCGAGCGCGGCGTGCGGATCGTGCCCAAGGCCAGGGCCGAGAAGGTACGCAACGAGGGTGACGGCGTGGTGGTCAGCCTGGCCGACGGCAACACGCTGACCGGCTCGCACGCGCTGATGACGGTCGGTTCGGTGCCCAACACCGAGGAGATCGGGCTGGAGCACGTCGGCCTGGACACCGACAAGGGCGGCTTCCTCGCGGTGGACCGGGTCTCCAGGACCAGGGTGCCGGGCATCTACGCGGCCGGTGACTGCACCGGCGTGTTGATGCTCGCCTCGGTGGCGGCCATGCAGGGCCGCATCGCGATCTGGCACGCGCTGGGCGAGGGTGTGTCGCCGATCCGGCTCAAGACCGTCGCGTCGGCGGTGTTCACCAGCCCGGAGATCGCCACGGTTGGCATCAGCCAGGCAGCGATCGACGCCGGTGACGTACAGGCCCGCACCATCATGATGCCGCTGGGCACCAACCCCAGGGCCAAGATGCAGGGCCTGCGTCGTGGCTTCGTCAAGCTGTTCTGCCGGCCGAGCAACGGCGCGGTGATCGGCGGGGTGGTGGTGGCGCCGGTGGCCAGTGAGCTGATCCTGCCGATCGCGCTGGCGGTGCAGACCTCGCTCACCGTGGACGACCTGGCGCACACGTTCTCGATTTATCCCTCGCTGTCCGGGTCGATCAACGAGGCGGGCCGGCAGCTGATGCGCCACGACGACCTGGACTGAGCGGATGACGACCGAACGCCCGCTGCACGGCATCACCGTGCTTGCCTGTGAACAGGCGGTGGCCGCCCCACTGGCCACCCGGCACCTCGCCGACCTCGGCGCTCGGGTGATCAAGCTGGAGCGTCCCGGCAGCGGCGACTTCGCCCGGGACTACGACACCACGGTCAAGGGCATGTCCAGCCACTTTGTCTGGCTCAACCGGTCGAAGGAGAGCCTCACCCTGGACCTCAAGAGCCCGGCCGGCGCGGAGGTGGTGCATCGGCTGCTGGCGAGGGCGGACGTGTTCGTGCAGAACCTGGCACCGGGCGCGGCGGACCGCCTCGGCCTTGGCGCGGCACCGCTCACCGAGCGGTACCCGAGGCTGGTGCACTGTGGTATCTCCGGCTACGGCGAGGACGGCCCGTACCGGGAGGCGAAGGCCTACGACCTGTTGATCCAGGCGGAGGTCGGGCTGCTGTCGATCACCGGTACCCCGGAGCAGCCGGCGAAGTCCGGTATCCCGGCCGCCGACATCGCCGCCGGCATGTACGCCTACTCCGGCATCCTGAGCGCGCTGTTCGCGCGGGAACGCACCGGTCGCGGGGGAGCGCTCGCCGTCTCGCTCTTCGATGCGCTGACCGAGTGGATGGGCTTCCCGATGTATTACGCCCGCTACGGCGGCCACCCGCCGGTGCCGGCCGGGGCCAGCCACGCGGCGATCGCCCCGTACGGCCCGTTCGCCACCGGCGCGGGCGCCGACGTGATGCTGGCCATCCAGAACGACCGCGAGTGGGTGGCGTTCTGCGAGCAGGTGCTGGCTCGCCCCGAGCTGACCCGCGACGAGCGTTTCGCCAACAACACCGCGCGGGTGCGCCACCGCGACGAGCTGCGCACGGAGATCGAGGCGGTGTTCACCACGGTGGCGGCCGACGAGCTGGACCGCCGGCTGGAGTCGGCCCGCATCGCGCACTCCCGGCGCAACGGCCTCGACGAGCTGCTCGCGCACCCGCAGCTGGCCGAGCGCGGCCGGTGGACCGAGGTCGGCTCGCCGGTCGGTCCGCTGGCCGCGCTGCTCCCGCCGGTCACGGTCTCCGGCGCCCCGCGACCCCGGATGGACCCGATCCCCGACATCGGCGAACACACCGACGCCCTACTGACCGAACTCGGCTACACCCCGCCCGAAATCGCCGAACTGCACGCCGCGAACGTCGTCTGATGGCCTCCGGCCTCGTGAGTGAAAAGTAACGCTATAGCGTTACTTTTCACTCACGAGTTGTCCACGGCCGGGACCGTCATGAGGGGTCTACCCAGTCGAAGGTGCGGGTGACGGCTTTCTGCCACTGCTTGTAGAGGCGGTCGCGCTCGTCGGCGGGCATGCTGGGGTCCCACTGCTTGTCCTGGGCCCAGTTCTTGCGTACCTCGCCGGTGTCCGACCAGTACCCGACCGCGAGGCCGGCCGCATAGGCGGCGCCGAGCGCGGTGGTCTCGCTGACCACCGGGCGGATCACCGGCACGTCCAGGATGTCGGCCTGGAACTGCATGAGCAGCTCGTTGGCCACCATCCCGCCGTCCACCTTCAGCGAGGTCAGCGCCACCCCGGAGTCGGCGTTCATCGCGTCGATCACCTCGCGGGTCTGGAACGCGGTGGCCTCCAGCACGGCCCGCGCCAGGTGGCCCTTGTTCACGAACCTGGTCAGCCCGACGATGGCGCCGCGCGCGTCGGAGCGCCAGTGCGGGGCGAACAGCCCGGAGAACGCCGGCACGAAGTAGGCCCCGCCGTTGTCGTCCACGCTCCGGGCCAGCGACTCGACCTCGGGCGCGGAGCCGATGATGCCCAGGTTGTCCCGCAGCCACTGCACCAGCGAGCCGCTCACCGCGATGGCGCCTTCCAGCGCGTACACCGCCGCCTCGGTGCCCAGCTTGTAGCAGACCGTGCTGAGCAGGCCGTTGTCGCTGCGCTTGACCTCGGTGCCGGTGTTGAGCAGTACGAAGTTGCCGGTGCCGTAGGTGTTCTTGGCCATCCCGGGGTCCAGGCAGGCCTGCCCGAAGGTGGCTGCCTGCTGGTCGCCGAGGATGCCGCCGATCGGCACCCCGGGCAGCACGCCCTTGGCTCGCACCTCGCCGTACACCTCGGAGGAGGAACGGATCTCCGGCAGCATCGAGGTGGGCACCCCCACCCGCTCGCACAGCTCGGTGTCCCAGGCCAGCGTCTCCAGGTCCATCATCAAGGTCCGGGAGGCGTTGGTGACGTCGGTGAGGTGCAGCCCGCCGTTGCTGCCACCGGTCGCGTTCCACAGCACCCAGGTGTCCATGGTGCCCATCGCCAGCTCGCCGTTCTCCGCGCGCCGGCGAGCGCCGTCGACGTTGTCCAGGATCCAGCGCGCCTTCGGCCCGGCGAAGTAGGTGGCCAGCGGCAGCCCGGTGCGCCGGGTGAACTCCTCGCCGCCCCCGTCGCGGCCCAACTCCCTGCAGATCTGGTCGGTGCGGGTGTCCTGCCAGACGATCGCGTTGTAGATCGGCTTGCCGGTCGCGCGGTCCCAGACCACCGTGGTCTCCCGCTGGTTGGTGATGCCTACCGCGGCAACGTCCGACTCGCCTACATCGGCCTTGGCCAGCGCGCCGGCCACCACCTCGCGGGTGTTGTCCCAGATCTCGGTGGGGTTGTGCTCCACCCAGCCGGCCTTGGGGAAGATCTGTTCGTGCTCGCGGCCGTAGGAGGCGACGGGCAGGCCACTGTGGTCGAACAGGATGCAGCGGGTCGAGGTCGTGCCCTGGTCCACGGCGGCGACAAACTGGCTCATGTGTGTCCCTTCGTTGGGTGCGGCGCACTGTAATGCCCCTAGCTCCCGATTCCAGCAGGGTCGAGCGCTGAGCGCACCCTTTTCCGGCCGAAGCGTCTCCCAGCGCCACGCGGGTCCGTTCGCGGTGACGGACCGGTCGCGTACCGTTGGGTCGATCGGTCCGGACTACCTCGACCGCGGGAGCTCTACGCCATGTCCGACCTGGGGGTGCTCGGCCCAGAGCAACGTGAGCGCGACTGGCGGGCGGTGGCCGGCCAGCAGTTCGACCTGGTGGTGATCGGCGGCGGGGTGGTCGGCTCTGGTGCCGCGCTGGACGCCGCGACCAGGGGATTGCGAGTCGCTCTGGTGGAAGCCCGGGATCTTGCCTCCGGTACCTCGTCGCGCTCGTCGAAGCTGTTCCACGGCGGCCTGCGCTACCTGGAGCAGCTGGAGTTCGGGCTGGTACGGGAGGCGCTGCGGGAGCGCGAGCTGATGCTCACCCGGTTGGCGCCGCACCTGGTCAAGCCGGTCAGCTTTCTCTACCCGTTGCACGGCCGGTTCTGGGAGCGGCCGTACGTGGCGGCCGGTCTGGCGCTGTACGACACCATGGGCGGCGCCCGCTCGGTGCCCGGCCAACGGCACCTGTCCCGCTCCGGGGCGTTGCGGATGGCACCGGCGCTGCGGCCGGACGGCCTCGTCGGGGCGGTGCGCTACTTCGACGCGCAGGCCGACGACGCCCGGCACACCCTGACCGTGGCGCGCACCGCCGCGCACTACGGCGCGGTGGTGCGCAGCTCCACCCAGGTGATCGGCATCCTGCGGGAGGCGGACCGGGTGTCCGGGGTGCGGGTCCGCGACACCGAGAGCGGCGCCGAGACCGAGGTCTACGCGCACGTGGTGGTCAACGCCACCGGGGTGTGGACCGACCAGCTGCAGCAGCTGGCCGGGGGGCGCGGCCGGTTCCGGGTGCGGGCGTCCAAGGGCGTGCACATCGTGGTGCCGAGGGACCGGATCGTCGCCGACACCGGCATCATCCTGCGCACCGAGAAATCGGTGCTGTTCGTCATCCCGTGGGGTGGGCACTGGCTGGTCGGCACCACCGACACCGACTGGAACCTCGACCTGGCGCACCCCGCGGCCACCAAGGGCGACATCGACTACATCCTGGAGCACGTCAACCGCACGCTGGTCACGCCGCTCACCCACGACGACATCGACGGGGTGTACGCCGGGCTGCGGCCGCTGCTGGCCGGGGAGAGCGAGTCGACCTCGAAGCTGTCCCGTGAGCACGCGGTGGCCCGGGTGGCGCCCGGGCTGGTGGCCATCGCGGGCGGCAAGTACACCACCTACCGGGTGATGGCCGCCGACGCGGTGGACGCGGCGGCGGTGGACATCCCGCACCGGGTGGCGCCCTCGACCACCGACAAGGTGCCGCTGCTCGGCGCGGACGGCTATTTCGCGCTGGTCAACCAGGCCGAGCAGATCGCCGCCGAGTACCGGCTGCACCCGCACCGGGTGACCCACCTGCTCAACCGCTACGGGTCGCTGCTGCACCACGTGCTCGCGCTGGCGGACGACCGGCCCCAACTGCTGGCCCCTATCCCCGGTTCGCCGGGATACCTGCAGGTGGAGGTGGTATACGCGGCCAGTCACGAGGGTGCGCTGCACTTGGACGACGTGCTGGCCCGGCGCACCAGGATCTCCATCGAGTACCCGCACCGGGGGGTCGAGTCGGCGCGGCCGGTCGCGGAGTTGATGGCCGAGGTGCTCGGCTGGGACGAGCCGACCATCGTCCGGGAGGTGGATACCTACACCCGCCGGGTGGTGGCGGAGCGCGAGTCGCAGACCGAGCCGGACGACGCGTCCGCCGACGCGGTGCGCACCGCCGCGCCGGACGCCAGGGCCGGCCTGATCGGCTGGGGGAGCCCAGCCTCGGCGCACTGAGCCCATCCCGGCGCCGCCGTCGAGGACACCGACCGACGGGACAGGGCAGTGCGTGCGTAGCCGGGCGCCGGAACGGATGTTGCTCGTCTTCGCCGTCGTGCTCGTGCTGATGTCGGCGACACTCTGGCTGGCCGGCGAGCTGACCGGGGGCATGCTGCCGGCGAACCTCGCGGTCAGCGCGCTGACGGTGGTGTGCCCGGTGCTGGTGCCGGTCGGCTGCGGCCAGGGCCGGGAAGGGGTGCGCACGCTGCTGGCGCGGCTGTGGCACCGGCCGGAAGCGGGGCGGCGCGTCTGGTACCTGCCCGCCGTGCTGTTGCTGCCGGTGCTGATGGCGCTCGGATACCTGGCGCCGCGGCAGTTCGGGCACACCGCGCCGACGGGGTCGGTACCGGTGGCACCGCTCGGTGCGGTGCTGATCGCGCTGGTGGCTGTGGCCGGGGCGGTCTGCGAGGAGACCGCGTGGTCGGCCTACCTGCTGGACCCGCTGCGCGTGCGCTGGGGCACGGCGACGGCCGCCGTCGTCATCGGCGCGGTCTGGGCGCTGTGGCACGTCGTGCCCTACTTGCAGCTGCATCCGCGGTCCTGGACGGCATGGCAGTGCCTGTTCACTGTCGCGCAGCGGGTGCTGATCGTGTGGGTCCTGTTGAACGCGGGCAGCTGTGTGCCGCTCGCGGCGGCATGTCATGCCTCTGGCAACGTCGGTTACCTGCTCGCCCCCCGGCGGCGCCTCGGCCTACGACCCGGCATTCCCCGCGTTGTCCACCTCGGTCGCGGCGCTGCTGGTCGTCGCCCTGTTCGGCGGAACGTTGACCGTGCGGCCCCAGCGGGTCTGACAGCTGGGTCAGATGCGGTGGGCCCGGTGCTCCGCGTCGAGCAGCAGCTCCTCGATGCGGTAACGCAGCCGTACCGCGTCGACCGGAGCCAGCGTGGTCCATTCCGACCCGTCGGCGGCGACGTCGCGCTGGGTGAGGTAACGGCCGTACCGGGTGTCCAGCACCCCGATCACCCTGGGTGAACGGTGCAGCACCCCCCAGTTGTCCGCGGACAGCGCGCTGAGCTGGCCTCGGCCGGTGACCCCGCCGAGGATGGAGCTGACCAGTTCGGCGTCGGCCCGGTCCAGCCCGTGCTGGTGCAGCGTCTCCGCGATGGGTTCGCCCCCGGCGGCCGCGTTGCTCGCCGCGTCGAGGTCCGCCGATGGCAGTGTGACCGAATGCCCGGCGCCGGTGCCGATCGTCGGCATGGTGTTCACCACGCCGAGCACCGGCTGGGTCAGCGCGCTGAGCGTGACAGTGTCGTCGCGGCGCACCGCGAGCGCCGCGGTGCCCGGTCCTCCGGCCGCGATGGCGCGCAGCTCCCGGTCCAGTTGCATGCGCAGTTCGATCTGGCTGGTCGGCGCGGCGAGCAGGTGCATCAGCCGGACCAACTCCGGCTCCGGACCGGTCAGGTTGGCCAGCCCACGCTCGCGCAGCCCCTGCCAGCCGGCGTCCACGATCTGGCGGCGCTCGGTGTGGGTCCGCCCGGGCGAGTCCAGCCGCAGCACCACGGGTGCGGCGCCGAGCCCTAGCCATTCCCAGACCACGTCGAACTCGACCGAGGACACCACGCGGCGCCCCGGCGCGGGGAAGGACCGCACCGAGGGCGCGCTCATCGCCCGATGACCGGCGGTGTGACCCAGCTGTTGCCGTCGAAAAGGTCGACGTCGTCGAGTAGGTAGTCCGGGGCCTGGTGCTGCTGTTCCGAGTCGGTCGTGCCGGCTCCGCCCATCATCGGCGGCATCATTCCGCCGGGCAGCCCGGCGCTGTGATGGCCGTAAACCGGGTGGCCGGCGCTCTCGGGGCCGGGGACGCCGGCCGGTGCGGTACCGAGATCGGCACGGTGACCATCGAGCGGGTGGCCGTCGCCGCGCGGCAGCGGCCGTTGCGCCGCCCGCCGCACGGGATGTTGCCCGGCCTCCCTCGACATCGCGCCGGCGCCGGCCGGTGGCAGGGCTTGGGACACTTCGGATACCGGGGCGACCCGGCGGCGAGCACGCTCGGCGCCGGCATACCGACCCGCGTCGGCAGTGCCGGTGGCAGCACCTTGCGAGCTCAGCACCCGACTGCCTCTGGTCCGTCCGGATCCCACCGGCAGGAAACCGGTACCGGCCGGGGCCATTTCGCCGACCACGCCGGGCCGGTAGCCACCGAGGGACCCGGGCCCGCCTTCCGCGCCGGCCGCGACGGTGGCGACGGTGGTGCCGGCCCGACTGGCCGGGGACGGCTGTTCGACGGCTCCGGCGGTGGTGGTGGCGCCGCCCGACTCTGCCGCCGGGGCGGCGTCGGCCGCTCCGCCCGGTGCCGTGGCGCGGGCAACCGAACGACCGCCCGGTGCCTTCTCGGTGACCGCCGCGGCCCGGGCCACGCCGCCCGCCGCACCCGCTGTGGGCGGCGGCGCGAAACCGGTCTTCGGGGCGGCCTGCTGGCATACGTCCGCGTGGCCCTGCATGAGCTCGATGGCCCGCTGCTTGGCGTTGGCCTGTGCCTGCTCGCCGGCGGCGAGGTCGGTGGCTCCCGCCGCGCCGCCCGATGCGCCCGGTACCGACGCCGGGTCCGGCATGTTGGCGATCACGTTCTTCGCGCTGGTGTAGTACTGGCCGGCCTGGCCGGCGGCGGTGCTGGCGCGGCCGGCGGCCTGCTCGGCCCACTGCACGTGCTGGCTGATGCCGGCCTGCGCGGCCTGGCTCGCCTGGCCGTCCCAGCCCATGCCGAAACCGCCGAGCGGCTCGTTGATGGTCTGCGAGACCTTCCGCAGGGTCGCGGAGATGGAGGTGAAGCCGTGCTGGCTGGCCGCGGCGGCCTCCGGCTGGCCGCCGTGGGCCATCTGGTACAGCTCTTCGAGGGACATGCCGGCCAGGCGTTGATCAGACATGGTGTGTTCAGTGCTCCAGCTGGCTGCTCAGGTTCTGCGCGAGCTCGGTATCGTGGTTGTTGTAGGCCTGCTGGATGGCACCCAGCTGTTGCACCACGCCCTGCAGACGCTGGTGGAACGCCTTCAACGACTCAGCAGCGGAATCCGGGCCCTGCACCGCGGACTTGTTGAACGCGGTCTGGAAGTCGACGCTGGCCTGGTCCTTCATCGCGGGCGCGGCCAACTGGGCGCTCTGCGCCTGCCCCAGCGCGGGCTGTAGCTGCTGGATCGCGTTCTCGAAGGCCCGGCGCAGCTTGGGGATCATGTCGGGTTCGAGCTTGAGGCCGCTCGCGGTGTTGGTCATGCGGCCAAGGTAGGAGCGATCATGCCCGACAACCGAAGAACGGGCCCAACGATTCGCGATTGCTAACGTGCGGGCCCGTTCCCCGAGGCTACTGGTCCTTGATCTCGCAGATCACGGTGCCTTGGGAGACCGAGCCGCCGGATTCCGCGGTCAGGCCGGTGACGGTGCCGTCCTTGTGTGCGGTGACCGGGTTCTCCATCTTCATCGCCTCGAGCACGACGACCAGGTCGCCGGCCGAGACGGTGTCCCCGTCCGACACCGCGATCTTGATGATGGTGCCCTGCATCGGCGCGGTGACCGCGTCCCCGGAGACCGCGCCGCCACCCTTGCCGCCGCCCCGCTTGCGCGGCGGCTTCTTGGCGCCGGCGGCCGCGCCGGCACCGCCGCCAAGGGCCAGGTCGCCGGGCAGCGACACCTCCAGCCGGCGACCGCCCACCTCGACGACCACGGTCTGCCTGGCGGTCGCTGTGTCATCGGAGTCCGCGTCCTCGCCACCGGCGAACGGCGGCACCGTGTTGTCCCACTCGGTCTCGATCCAGCGGGTGTGCACGGTGAACCCGTCGCTGGTCAACGCCGCGAAGGCCGGGTCGTCCACCACCAGCCGGTGGAACTCCAGCACGGTGGCCATGCCCTCTACCTGGAACTCGGCCAGCGCGCGGCGCGAGCGCTCCAGCGCCTGCGCCCGGTCCGAGCCGGTGACGATCAGCTTGGCCAGCAGCGAGTCGAACTGGCCGCCGATCACCGAGCCGGACTCCACCCCGGCATCCACCCGCACACCGGGGCCGGCCGGGTAGGCGACCCGAGTGACGGTGCCGGGCGCGGGCAGGAAGTTGCGCCCGGCGTCCTCGCCGTTGATCCGGAACTCGATGGAGTGGCCGCGCGGTGTCGGGTCCTCCAGCACGTTCAGCACCGCGCCCTCGGCGATGCGGAACTGCTCACGCACCAGGTCCAGCCCGGAGGTCTCCTCAGAAACCGGGTGCTCCACCTGCAGCCGGGTATTGACCTCGAGGAAGGAGATCAGGCCGTCCTGGCCGACCAGGAACTCCACGGTGCCGGCGCCGTGGTAGCCGGCCTCCTTGCAGATTTTCTTGGCGGCCTCGTGGATGGTGCGGCGCTGCTCGTCGGTCAGGAACGGCGCGGGCGCCTCCTCGACCAGCTTCTGGAAGCGGCGCTGCAGCGAGCAGTCCCGGGTGCCGACCACGATGACGTTGCCGTGCGTGTCGGCAAGCACCTGCGCCTCGACGTGCCGCGGCTTGTCCAGGTAGCGCTCCACGAAGCACTCGCCCCGGCCGAACGCGGCGGTGGCCTCACGCACGGCGGACTCGTAGAGCTCGGCGATCTCCTTGCGTTCCCTGGCCACCTTCATGCCGCGCCCGCCACCGCCGAACGCGGCCTTGATGGCGACCGGCAGCCCGTACTCCTCGGCGAACGCCTCGACCTCCTCGGCGCCGTTGACCGGGTCACTGGTGCCGGGCACCAGCGGGGCGCCGGCCCGTTCGGCGATCTTGCGGGCGGTGACCTTGTCGCCGAGGTCTCGGATCGCCTGCGGGGTCGGGCCGATCCAGACCAGCTCGGCGTCCAGCACCGCCTGCGCGAACTCCGCGTTCTCGGAGAGGAAGCCGTAGCCGGGGTGGACGCCGTCCGCGCCGGCCTGCTTCGCCGCGTCGATGACCTTCTCGATGTCCAGGTAGGACTCCGCTGCGGTGCTGCCGCCCAGCGCGTACGCCTCGTCCGCGAGCCGGACGAACAACGCGTCCCGATCGGGGTCGGCGTAGACAGCGACACTGCCGAGACCGGCGTCGCGGCAGGCACGGACAACCCGCACCGCGATCTCGCCCCGGTTGGCAACGAGCACTTTCCGCAACTGACGGGTCGCCTTGGCGGCCACGGCGCCTCCATGCATAGAGCAGCCTTCATCCACGATCGGCCGAGTCTATTCTGGCGCGCGGCTACCGACCGAGTAGGTGGACCCGACCGGGCGCGCCGAGGGCCGTCACGCCGAGCCGACGGCGGATGACCGGCAGCCGCCGTCGCCGAGGATCCCGCCGTCCGTCATAGCGCATCGCGGCCTCCCTGGCGGCCAGCTCGGGCGCCGCGAGCGCGGGCAACGCACCCTCAGCGGCCAGCTCACGGGCCAGATCCTAGCCGTCCCGCAGCGCACCTTCAGGCGGCCGGCCAGACGCCCACCTGCGGAAACACTCCGGCCAGTCCTCGCGAAGCCCCGCTGCGAGCCGCGGCCAGACTCGAGCCACCTCGCCGGCCCTTTTGCCCCGCAATGCCTGCTCGGCCACCGCCACCCGCCGCCGGTCGAAGCCGGCCGGCAGGGGTCCACCCGCGACCAGCGCGGCGACCAGTTCGGCCTGTCGCTGAGCCAGTGTGGAGTTGCTCACCGTGCCTGCTTCGTCCCCGTCGAACGGGTGATCGGAGCCAACCCGCCGGCCCGTGCGATGGCGTCGAGCTCGACGTACAGCTCCGCCGCCGGCGGGAATGGCCGTCGCGCTCCAGCAGCAGCGGCGGCAGCGCCCCGCCGGCCAGCCGGGCGGCCAGCTCGCCGATCAGCTCCAGTACCGGTTGCGGTGTAGCTGCGGTGTGCGTGTCGTGGTAGAGGCCGGTCTCGTCCACCGCGCCGCCCGCCACGTGCACGTAGGCCACCCGCTGCAGCGGCAGCCGGTCCAGCAGCTCGGTCGGCTCGGTACCCCGGTTGCGTGCGTTGGCGTAGACGTTCGCCACGTCCAGCAGCAACCAGGTGTCGGTGCGTTCCATCAGCTCGGTGAGCCAGTCGGCCTCGGTCAGCTCGTCCTCCGGCCAGTCGAACAGCGCCGCGATCGGCTCCAGCGCCAGCGGTGTCCAGCTCGGTGCGCAGCGCCGTGATGTTTCGTTCCAGTACGTCCAGTGCCTCGCGGGTGCGCGGCAGCGGGAGCAGGTGTCCGGCTTCGTGGCCGCCGGCGCGGACGAACGCGATGTGCTCGCTGACCAGCGCGGCGTCCAGCACGGCGCCCGCCGCGACGAACCGCCGCACACGGGCCGGGTCCAGCGGATCGGTGCCGCCCAACGACAGCCGGGTGCCGTGCGGCAGCACCGTGACCCCCTGGTTGCGCAGCTGAGCCAGCGGCGGTGGCACACCGTCCGCCACCGACTCGGCGATCACCTCGCAGAACCGCAGCCCTGGCAGTTCGGCGACCAACCCGGCGATCTCCGGCCGCCAGCCGATGCCCAGCCCCAGGTCGGCGAGCACGCGATGCCCGGTCATCCGCCGCACCCCCACCGCCGCGGCCCTGGACTGGGTACGGAACGGCTCGCTGACCGGACTCATCCGCTACCCCCGCCGCCGCATCCGCCTCCGCCACCGCCGCATCCACCTCCGCCACAGCCGCTGCCACCGCCTCCGCCACAGCCGCCGCCGCCACCACCCGAGGAGGGACTGCCGGAGAAGAAGCCGAAGCCGCCGTGCGTCGCGGTCAGCTCGTCGGCGAACGCGGGGTCGGCTGTCTGGAGCGCGCTCACACCGAAAACGGCGACACCGAGCGCGGCGGCGGGAGCACCGTATGTCGACCAGCTCGGTTCCAACGACGGGTCCAGGTGCCCGTGCACACCGCGCAGCCGCTCCAGCTCGCCGGCGGCAAGCGGGGACCGCTCGGAAACCTGCGCCAGAAGGCCGAACGCAAGAACACCGGCGGCGACCACCTGCAGGATGAGAAAGAGGAGGTTGTCGCCGTGCGCGCCACCGGCAGCCAAAACCCAGTACCCCGCCAGGCACAGCGCCAGCATCGGTAGGCCGGCACAGCGCACCGCGATGCGGCGCCCGGCGCTGAGCATCAGACCGCGTCGCCGCAGCTCGTTCCGCAGATCGTTCAGCGCGGCGGCTACCGAAGCTCGTTTCGCCAGCTCGGTGCCGGTGACAGCGGTGGCTGTCTCGGCCAGGACGGCGCGCTCCAGGTCGGCGTCGGGCCGGGCCGCGGCGGCGTGCTCGTCGAGCCGCTCACACATCCTGCCCCCGGCGCGCACCAGCCCGGCTACGCGCAGCGAGCTCAGTGCGGACAGCAGAGCCAGCCGTGCCCCGCCGTGCAGATAGGCGATCTGGTAAACCTCGGCCTGGCTCAACTGCGTTCTCCGGCCGTGCGCGGCGCCTATCTTGATGACACGCCGGACCTTCAGCGTCGTGACAAGCAGCAGCACAGCCAACAGGTACCCCACCAGTAGCTGCGATTCGCTGATGCCCCAGATGTTGCCCTGCGCCGCGAGATAGGTGTGTGTCACCGGTAAGTCTGCTTCCCCTCGGTGGAGTCCTACCGAACAGTGTGGGAGGCCGCCGGGGGGAGGGTTCCCCCTTGGCTGCCAACCTGAGCCGGCAGATCAACCCGTGATGTGCTCGCCGACCAGCGGATGTATGCGGCTCGACGCGCGTAGCGAGCTCAGCGCTGCCGGCAGCGCCAGCTCGGCGCCGTCGTTGG
>DASYBQ010000205.1:0-9331 GCA_036500625.1 Pseudonocardia sp.
GGGCGGAGATACAGTAGTTGCGTAGGAAATCGATTTCCTTCGTCTTGTCCCTCGAGGACTAGTACTACAGGGCCTGTTCTCGCGCGAGAACTTCCGGTCGGGGACCCTTCGGGCCCGCCTCCGCAAGTTCGCCTTCGGCCGAAAGAGCGCGCTTGTGCTCACCCTGGGGTGCCGCCAGCAGGGGTTCGGCCCTTGGTTGCCGACATTCACTGCGCCGGCCTTCGCCGGAACTCCCGCGGAGCCTCGCGGGGGCGACTCGCCTTACCGGCCCTGCAGTACTAGAAGTCGGTCGGCACAGGTGTCGAGGCGGCAACGGCGATGAGCGTGATGTAGACGACCAGGAACAGCGCCATGATCACCGCGCCGACGATGATGCCGGCCAGCGCCATGCCTTCACCCGGCTCCTGGTACTGCTTGGTCTGTTTCCTTGCGATGATGCCGAGCACGATCCCGGCCGGCGCGCAGCAGAAGCCGAACACCAGCGCCAAGATCGCCAACGTGTTGGTCCGCTCGGCCAGGCCCGGCTGGCGATAGGCCGGATCGCCCGATCCGAACCCCCGGACGTCGTGTCCGAACGGCCCGAACCCGGGAGCCGCACCGAAGGCGGGCGTCGGTCCGCCGAACCCCGCGGCGCCGTATCCCTGACCGCCGTATCCCTGACCGCCGAGGCCCTGGGCGTTGTACCCCGGGAACACCGGGCCGGTAGCAGCGGTAGCGGGGGCGCCGAAGCCTGGGGTCGCACCTGGCACGCCACCGGCCATTGTCGTGCGGGTCGGTACGTCGGGCCGGTACCCGGCCGGGCCGGCGAACGGGGCGCCCGCCGGGAACTCCTGGTCCGGCCGGGTCTGCCGGGTGATCGCTTCGAGGTTGTGCCGCTGGCTGGGCACCGCGTGGCCGTTGGTGATGTTCTCCTGCGTCATCGGTGTTGGCTCCTTGAGCTCTGGGCCTGTGCTGTGGGCCGTCGCGGCGAAACGCTACGGCTCGCCGCCGGCCGTCCGTGGCTGTTTCGAAAAATGCGTCCGCGAGAGCGTCTCGCGCTGCCGAGCCGGCGCGGCGCGCGAGCAGCGGCCAGCCGGGCGGTTGTGCGGTCGTAGGCTTGGCTGGTGACCCTGTGGCGTGACACCGGTGTGGTGCTGCGGGTACAGAAGCTGGGGGAGGCCGACCGGATCGCCACCCTGCTCACCCGCAGGCACGGCAAGGTGCGCGCGGTGGCCAAGGGGGTGCGGCGCACCCGCTCGCGGTGGGGCGCCCGGTTGGAGCCGTTCAACCACGTCGACGTGCAGTGCTACACCGGGCGGACGCTGGACGTGGTCACCCAGGCGCAGACCGTCGACGCGTTCGGCGCCGTCCTGGTTGGCGACTACACCCGGTACACGACGGGCTGCGCGGTGCTTGAGACCACCGACCGGCTGGCCGCCGAGGAGGGTGAGCCGGCGCTGCGGCTGTACCTGCTGGTCGTGGGCGCCCTGCGGGCGCTGGCCGCCCGGGAGCGCAACCCGCATCTGGTTCTGGACGCGTTCCTGCTGCGGGCGATGGGCTTCGCGGGCTGGGCACCGGCGATCACCGAGTGTGCTCGCTGCGCCGAGCCGGGTCCGCACCGGGCGTTCAATGTCGCGGCAGGGGGAGCGGTGTGCGGCCGGTGCCGGCCGGCCGGCTCGGTGACCCCGTCCCCGGAGACCTTCGAGCTGCTCGACGCGCTGCTGCACGGCGACTGGCCGATCGCGGAGACGTCCAGCGGACCGGTGCGCCGGGACACCAGCGGTCTGGTCGCCGCGCACCTGCAGTGGCACCTGGAACGCCAGCTGCGTTCCCTGCCGCTGGTGGAACGCCAGAGCTAACGCCGGAGCAGCCGACCGGTACCCGAGGTGGGTCACCCGCTCGGCGTCCAGCACGTACTCCGGACCGTCCAACTCCACCGGGGCGGCACCTCGACCTCGCCGTTGCCGAGCCACTGGAACAGGTGCTCGAAGCCGGACCCCCCGGTCCGGGGATGTAGCCGTCCAACGACATGCTCGCCCCGGTCACAACCTTGCCCATCCTAGTGATCGTCCCGGTAGGTCCCGACATACCCGGCCGAAGGTCTGGACCAGACGGCTCCGGAAAACTCATCGGGGTCAGCGCGCCGGTAGTCTTTCCGCCGTGCCAACCGTCCAGCCACCCGCGCCGCACCCCTCCGGTGCCCGACCGCCGGAGATCCCCAAAGACCTGGTGCCCCGGCACATCGCGCTGGTGATGGACGGCAACGGGCGCTGGGCGAACGCCAGGGGGCTGCCCCGCACCGAGGGGCACCGCCGGGGTGAGGCGGCGCTGATGGACGTCGCGCGCGGCTGCATCGAGCTCGGCGTGCGGTGGCTGTCCGCCTACGCGTTCTCCACGGAGAACTGGAAGCGCAGCCCGGACGAGGTGCGCTTCCTGATGGGCTTCAACCGCGACGTGATCCGCCGCCGGGTCGACGAGATGCACGCGATGGGTGTGCGGGTGCGCTGGGCCGGTCGCCGGCCCCGGCTGTGGCGCAGCGTCATACGGGAGCTGGAGATCGCCCAGGAGCGGACCAGGGACAACGATGTGCTCAACCTGACCATGTGCGTGAACTACGGGGGTCGGGCGGAGATCGCGGACGCGGTGCGGGAGATCGCACAGCAGGTCGCGGACGGGCGGGTGAAGCCGTCCCGGGTGGACGAGAAGATGATCGCGCGCCACCTGGACGAGCCGGACATGCCCGACGTCGACCTGTTCGTGCGCTCCTCGGGGGAGCAGCGCACCTCCAACTTCCTGCTCTGGCAGTCGGCCTATGCGGAGATGGTCTTCCTGGACACGCTGTTCCCCGACTTCGACCGCCGGCACATCTGGCAGGCTTGCGAAATCTACGCCGGCCGCAGCCGCCGCTTCGGTGGCGCGGTGGACGTCCCGACGGTGGACGACCCAGCGGTGCGGAGCGGGCTGAACAACGAGGCGGGAGCGCAGAGATGACCGACCTGATGTTGGACACGGCCAAGAAGGCGCTGGAGCGTTTCCACGAGGTCCGGGTCGACGACGACGGCGCGCTGTCGTTCCTGCACGGCGAGGTGCCCTGCGCGCTGCAGGGCGTCGAGCTGTCCGAGGGACTGCAGGTGCTCAGCCTGACCTGCGTCGTCGCCTGGGACCTGCCCACCGACTCCGACATCCCGATCCGGCTGGCCGAGCGGGCCGGGCAGGGCATGTTCGGCACGCTGGGCGCGGTGCGCACCAACCGCGGCTGGGACGTGACGCTGCGTTACGTGTTCCCAGCGACCGGCCTCGATGTCGAGCCGATGGGAACGCTGCTCATGCTGGTGGTCTCGACCGCCTCGCAGGTACGCACCGAACTGCTGACCGGCGCCAACGCCTGAGCTCACGCCCGCTGCGCCCATGGCGAAACAGCATGTCCGGCGGTCGGGGCCGGCGCTAGCCTGCGTAGATGATCACGACGTGGGACATCGAGTACACCGTGCACGGCGGCACCATGCGCGGCCGGCTGGCCGTCCCGGACGGTGCAGGGCGGCGCCCGGCGGTGCTGATTGCGCACGAGGGCAACGGGCTGGACGAGCTGCAGCGGACCCGCCCGGAGCGGCTGGCGGAGCTGGGCTACGTCGCCTTCGCGCTGGACTACCACGGTGAAGGGCGGGTCTTCACCGAGCCGGACCAGATGATGACACGGGTCGGTGAGCTCGGTTCCGATCTCGACAAGGTCCGGAAACTGGGGCAGGCCGGTCTCGACGTGCTGACCAGCGAACCGAGGACCGACCCGACCAGGCTGGCCGCGATCGGCTACTGCTTCGGCGGCACGCTGGTGCTCGAGCTGGCCAGGACCGGCGCGGACCTCAAGGCGGTGGTCGGCTTCCACCCCGGCCTGGCCTGGTCACGGCCGGAGGACAGCGGCAACATCCGCGGCGCGGTACTGGTGTGCATCGGCTCCGAGGACCCGATGGTGCCCGCCGAACACCGCGCGATGTTCGAGCAGGACATGCGGGCGGCCGGTGTCGACTGGCGGATGAACCTCTACGGCGGAGCCGAGCACAGCTTCACCCACCCCAGGGCCAGCGACGCCGAGCACGAAACCTTGCCGGGCATCAACTACCACCGGCGCTCCGACGAGCGGTCTTGGCGGGCCATGCTGGACCTGTTCGACGAGACGCTGGGCGAGCCCGCCTCAGGCTGACGGGTCGAGCCGGACCTCGGGCAGCGCGCCGAGCAACCGGACGCTCATTGCCCTGGCGGACTCGAACACGGTGCGTTGCTGCTGCTCCATCCGCTCGTCCACCAGCTTGGTCAGCTCGAGCGCGAGCCGCCCGGTCTGGCGGACCGACAGCTCCTCCACCGAGGGCAACGGCGCGGAGACGATGGCGATACCGGCGGCAAGTCCGTCCGCGTCCTGCGCCGCGCCGATCACGAACCGCTCCCGGGGATTGGTCTCGCTGGACGTCAGGTGTTCGCGCAGGGTGACCAGCATCTGGTGCCACTGCCGCACCTCACCCTGCAGACCGGTGCGCTCGAGGTCGCTCACGGTGAGCCTGCCGGCGGCGCCGGCGGGGGAGAAGCAGCGCACGTAGGCGATCAGCGCCGCCGACCACAGCGCATGGCTGAGGACATCGTCGCCGTCCGGCGGCGCGGGCCGGGCCAGCCGAGCCACCAGCTCCTCGCAGCACTTGAGCACGAACTGCAGGTCTTCGAAGACCGAGGCCAGGGTGGCCAGCTCGGCGGACTCGGGTGTGCTCAGCTGCCGCACCACGGTGGGCGCATCGGTCTCGGTCACCGGGCGGACGCTAGACCCGCCGGCCGACCTCGGATGTTTCTTGTTGAGACGGTTTCAGCGCCGCTCGGCCCGGCACGGCGCGCAGACCCCGAAAATCTCCACGGTGTGACTGATGTCGCTGAACCCGTTCTCCTCCGCCACCCCCTGCGCCCAGCTCTCCACCACCGGGCCCTCCACCTCCACGGTGCGCCCGCAGCGCCGGCACACCACGTGGTGGTGATGGTGGCGCGAGCAGCGGCGGTACACGGCCTCGCCGGAGTCGGTGCGCAGCACGTCCAGCTCGCCGGACTCGGCCAGGTTCTGCAGCGTGCGGTACACGGTGGTCAACCCGATGCCCTCGCCGTCGCGGCGCAGTTCCTCGTGAATCTCCTGTGCGGAGCGGAAGTCGTCCAGCCGGTCCAGCAGCGCGGACACCGCCGCCCGCTGCCTGGTGGCTCGCAACGGGCTGCCGCCGGGATGGCCCCGGGTGGCCGGTGAGGTCACGAGTCTTCCTCCGCATGCGCCACCGCGTCCAACACGATGTGCGCCAGGTGCTCGTCCACCAGCCGGTAGACCACCTCCCGGCCGTGCCGCTCACCGGCCACCACACCGGCGACCTTGAGCACTCGCAGGTGCTGGCTGATCAGTGGCTGGGTGACGCCGAGCGCCTCGACCAGTTCGTGCACACACCGCGCGGACTCGTCCAGCTGCAGCACGATGGCGATCCGCACCGGCGCGGCCAGCGCGCGCAGCAGCTCGCCGGCGGCGGCCAGGGCGGCCGGCTTGCGGGGCGGGGCGAGCGGCGGCGCGGCACGTTCCGCCGAGTGAATCTCGGTCTGTCCTTCGGACATCGGGCCGCCGAGACCTACCTCGGGACCGTCGGTGTCCGAAGGCAGCGTGGTCATCCGAACTCACTCCCCGCCGGGTGGCCGTGCCCGGTATCGCCTGCCGCTGATACCCGGGTGTCTCGATCTCGTGCGTGGCGAACACACGGGACACTAAGCCATGGTACGAGCCGGGTAGCGTACCCCGCTGTGCTGTTGATCTGCCGGTACCAGGTGCCCCTCGAGGGTGAGGCCGGCTTCGTGGCCAGGGCCCGCGAGGCATTGACCCTGCTGACCAGCGCCGATGGGTGTCTGCACGGCTGTCTGGGGCGCTCGGTCGACGACCCGGCGCGCTGGGTGCTGTCGGTACGGTTCGCCTCGGTGGTGGCCTACCGCAGGGCACTGTCTCCGTTCGAGGTCCGGGAACGGGTCGTCCCGCTGCTGTCCGAGGCGCTGGCCGATGAGCCGGCCACCTATGAGACGCTGGCCGAGGCGGCAGCCGGCGCGCTGACCGAGCACACCAGCCTGCTGGCCACCGAGGACGACGGATCGCGCGGCGACGGCGCGCGATGAACGCGGGCGGTCGGTAATCTAGCGGCGCGGGCTCGGTACGCTTGCGTAGCTACGCATTCTTTCCGAATCTTCTCCTGCCAGGAGTTCCACTCGTGCCCAGCAAGCCCTCGTCCACCATCGACACCGTCGTTGCACTCTGCAAGCGCAGGGGGTTCGTCTTTCCCTGCGGCGAGATTTACGGCGGTACCCGTTCGGCGTGGGACTACGGCCCGCTCGGCGTCGAGCTGAAGGAGAACATCAAGCGGCAGTGGTGGCGCTCGATGGTCACCGGCCGGGACGACATCGTCGGCCTCGACTCCTCGGTGATCCTGCCCCGCCAGGTCTGGGTGGCCTCCGGCCACGTGGGGGTGTTCAACGACCCGCTGGTGGAGTGCACCAGCTGCCACAAGCGGTTCCGCGCCGACCAGCTCGCCGAGGAGTACGGCGAGCGCACCGGGAAGGCGGCCACCGAGGACGACCTTTCCGACGTGCCCTGCCCGAACTGCGGTGTGCGCGGCCAGTACACCGAGCCGCGTGACTTCAACATGATGCTCAAGACGCACCTGGGTCCGGTGGAGACCGAGGAGGGCATGGCCTACCTGCGCCCGGAGACCGCGCAGGGCATCTTCATCAACTTCCTGAACGTGCTCACCAGCTCGCGGCGCAAGCCGCCGTTCGGCATCGGCCAGATGGGCAAGAGCTTCCGCAACGAGATCACCCCGGGCAACTTCATCTTCCGCACCCGCGAGTTCGAGCAGATGGAGATGGAGTACTTCGTCGAGCCGGGCACCGACGAGGAGCTGCACCAGTACTGGATCGACACCCGCACCGAGTGGTACACCGGGCTCGGCATCGACCCGGTCAACCTGCGGCACTACGAGCACCCGAAGGAGAAGCTGTCGCACTACTCGAAGCGCACCGTCGACATCGAGTACCGCTTCCGTTTCGCCGGCCAGGAGTGGGGTGAGCTGGAGGGCATCGCGAACCGCACCGACTTCGACCTGACCACGCACTCCAACCACTCCGGGGTGGACCTTTCCTACTACGACCAGTCCACCGGCTCCCGGTACCGGCCGTACGTGATCGAGCCGGCGGCCGGCGTGGGCCGCTCGATGATGGCGTTCCTGGTGGACGCCTACTACGAGGACGAGGCGCCCAACGCCAAGGGCGGCGTGGACAAGCGGGTGGTGCTGCGGCTGGACCGGCGCCTCGCCCCGGTCAAGGCGGCCGTGCTGCCGCTGTCCCGGCACGCCGACCTGTCGCCGAAGGCCCGTGACCTGGCCGCCGCGCTGCGCAACAACTGGAACGTGGACTTCGACGATGCCGGCGCGATCGGCCGCCGCTACCGCCGCCAGGACGAGGTGGGCACCCCGTTCTGCGTCACGGTCGACTTCGACACACTCATCGACCACGCGGTCACCATCCGCGAGCGCGACACCATGTCCCAGGAGCGGGTCTCCCTCGACCAGGTCGAGACCTACCTGGCCACCCGCCTGCTCGGCGCCTGACTTCCGCGAGTCGGGCCTCTCAGCACGCCGAGTCGGGACTCTCGGCACAGTGAGTGTGTCGAGGTTCTCGGCGTTGTGCCACACTGCTGGCGATATAACGGCGAGAGGCACGCGGGTGAGCGACGAGAAGGACGAGCTGGGGATTGCCGGGCGGCGGGTGCCCGATGAGTACTTCCGGGCGCGCTCCTCGGCCCGGGTGTGGAACTACTGGCTCGGCGGCAAGGACAACTACACCGTCGACCGGGAAGCCGGCGACCGGTTCGTCCAGGTGTATCCGGAGATACCCAGTCTCGCCGTGCAGTACCGGCAGTTCCTGGTGCGCGCCGTGGAGTACCTGACTGTCGAGGCCGGGATACGCCAGTTCCTCGACATCGGCACCGGGCTGCCCACCATGCAGAACACCCATGAGGTCGCCCAGGCTCTCGCGCCCGAGTCGAAGATCGTCTACGTGGACAACGACCGTTTCAAGTCTGGTTGTGCACACGCACCGGGCCGATCGTGACCGGCCGGCGGCGGCTTTCACGAGAGTGACCAGCGCTCATCGGTTCGCGGACACCGAGAACGAGAACTAGCGCGTCCGACTCCGCGAACCTAGAATCGAACAGTCGTTCGACTCTAGGTTGGAGTGGTGGGCGGTGCGGGAGCGGGAGTATCAGGCGTTCCAGAAGCTACGGGCGGACAAGGAGTTGATCGCCCAGGCGTCGCGGTGGTTGCGCGGCCAGCCGTGGCCGAAGCATCCGGAGCGGCTCTATGCGTTGGCCGCGTTGCTGGACACGATCGAGCTGCGCTTGGGGGATGTACCCGCCCCGGTGCGCCACCGGGCGGTCTCTACAGCCTGGGAGGTGACCGGGCAGCCGGGAAGCGGCCGGTCGGGCATCGACGCGCCCAGCGGGGCGCTAGCCCGGCGCGCGGGCTGCCGCTGACGGGGTGGGTGCCGCGCGTGCCGGTCAGTCAGGGCCGGCCCGGGGTCAGACCCCTCTCTCGCAGCTCTCGTGTACGGGACGCCTCGCGGTGCTATCACATTACTTGCGCTGGTGGTCCCTGAATCGGACCGGGATCACTGATCGAGTGGGGTTCACCCCAACCGGCCCTGAGCGAGCGGCGGACGCCGTGACGATGACCGCTGAACGGCGACGAGGTGTCGCCCATGGCCAGGGGGATCAGTCGAGGTGAGAAACGAGGACGGCGGTTTCGGTCGACGGTTCGGTACCGGTCAGTGGTTGTGGCCGTGGTGGTTGTTGCGCTCCCGCTTATGGGGTGTGGGTCGCCGGCGCGGGGTTCTGCCGTGCTGGTGTCGCCCGATCTCGCCGCCGCCGACACCGTCTACGCCTACTCGTTCATCGTGACCAACCTCGACGTTTCCACCCCGGCCAGGGCTGCTCAGGTCGAACACTGGTACCGCCGCCGCACCCAGATCGAGAACCTGTTCCGCGATGCCAAACACGGCGCCGCGCTACGCCACCTGCCCTCCGGACACCCCGCGGTGAACCGGGCATGGATGTGGGGCGCGCTGCTCGCCGCCACCCTGGGCGGCTGGCTGCACCACCTCACCGCCACCGAGCACCACACCGGAGCGATCGGACACGGCGTCCGGGGCGGACACGCCATGATCACCACCCTGCGACACCGGCTGATCAGCGTCCCCGCCCGCGTCATACGCCACGCCGGGGCACTCACCCTGCGCCTACCGCCAGGCG
>DASYBQ010000206.1:0-10211 GCA_036500625.1 Pseudonocardia sp.
TGTACCGCGATCCACAGCAGGAACAGCCCGCCGAAGAACACCCCTTCCTCGGCGAGCACCTCAAGGAACAGGTCGTGCGGATAGAGGTAGTTGGCGAACGCGATATTCTGGAAGTTGCCCCAGCCGATGCCGAACGGGTGCTCGGTGATGGAGCGGACCGCGATGTCGTAGAGGCTCTGCCGGGTTTCCACGTCGGTGCCAAGGGTCCGCCCCTGCAGCACCGTCATGATCCGCTCCCGGGAATCGGGGGGCGCGGCGGCGAACGACACGGCCACCCCCGCCAGGCACAGCGCGCCGAGCACGGCGGTCCGTGCCGCCTTCGGCCGGGATCGGGCGGCCACGGCGCCGACCGCGATGGCCAGCACGGCCGAGAACAGCGGCCCTCGGGACCCGGACTGCAACAGCGCGTAGAGCCCGCCGCCGCCCAGCGGCAACGCGACGAACCACGGCACCCGGTGCCATGCCAGGCCCAGCGTCATCACGATGACCACCAGGCCCGCCGCGGCACCCAGCCCGATCGTGTCGACGCCCTGCGCGGTGACCGCCGCTCCATTGGTCGTCGCCGAAGCCTGCGGGTTGACGATCGCGCTGGCCACCACCAGGCAGGAGAAACCGGCCCAGGCCCACGCGTGCTTCTCGATGTCCCCCGGGCTCCGGACGTACACCACCGGCGCGAGCACGGCCAGCAGGGTCAGCGTGAAGAACCGCAGGATCTTGTCCGAACCGTACGGGGTCGCGTCGGCGATGAAGACCGACGGCAGCAACAGCCCGAAGCCCACCGCGACGTGCAGCAACTCCGGACGGAGCTGGCGGCGCACGAGCAGGCACCCGACCGCCGAGGCCACCACGGCGGCGGTGCCGAACGTCAGGTCGAAAGGGAGCGAGTCGAGCACGGGGGTGGCCTTGAAGTCGCCGGCCATCACGAAAGCCACCGCCGCCACCGGGAAGAGCCACCGGGCCCGGTTCATCCGCCAGCCCGCGGCGCCTCGCGGAGCAGTCTTGGCACCGCGCGGAGCTTGTGCCGGTGCCGCAGCCAGGGCGTGCGACCGGCGAACCGGGCGGCCAGCCGGTAGGCAAGGCTCAGCTTGAGCAGCAGCATCGCCGGTGAGTCGGATCCACGGACCGAAATCCGGTCGACCGCGTACCGGCCGTGTTCGCGGCCGACGGCGAAGCCGACCGCGTAGCCGGCGTCGGCCAGCGCCGCTCGGGCCGGCGCGTCGTGCGAGCCGTAGGGGAAGGCGAAGCAGCGCGGCCGGTAGCCCACCAGGGCGTGCACCTCGTCGAGGGCCCGCCGCGCGTGCAGGTCGAGTTGGTCGGCGTCCATGCCGAGCATGCGGGTGTGGTCCCAGCCGTGTACACCGATTTCCATCCCGGTGCCGGCGAGGGCGGCGATCTCGGTCCGGTCGCAGAGTCGCTCCTGGGCGTATGCGGGGTTCCAGGTGATCGGCCCGCCCAGTGCCGAGGGCGGGACGAACAACACCGATGGCACGCCGGCCTCGGCGAGGACGGCCGAGGCGTCGCGCGGCACCGACTCGTGCCCGTCGTCGATGGTGACCAGGAACGAGCGGCGCGGTGCCGGGGCGCCGTCCAGGGTGGCCAGGAACTCGCCGAGGCTCAGCGCCCGCCAGCCGCGCCCGCGCAGCAGCGCCAACTGCGCGCGGAACGTCGCCACCTCGACGAACAGACCCGAGGGATCGCCGCCGGCCGGGGCCGGGCCGAAGTTGTGGTACAGCAGTACCCGGGGTATCCGCCAGGACATTCGGAAACCATCCCCGCCGGTTGCCGCCATTTCCGCCAATCCCTGCACGCAATTCTTTCGGAGCGATCCGGCATGAAAAGTACCGCCGACGCTATAGAGAGGGCGACCAACCCACTAGTCAAGAAGGTAGTCCGACGGCCGGTTCACAACAATAGTTAACATTGGGGATGTCCTTGCGTCATCACCGACAAGGAGGATTGGCGTCCACGATGCGGTACTTCACCTGAAGGGGCGGACGTCGGCGATGGTGAGTACGGCCGCGAGGCGACTCAAGATCCGACATCTGACCACGGTTCACGATGTGGACGACAGCCGTATCCTGCGCCGGGAGTGCAAGAGCCTCGCCGAGGCCGGGTACGACGTGGCCCTGGTGGCGGGCCGCGCACCGCGCGACGACCTGGTCGGGGTGCGGATCGTCGGGGTCGGCGCCGCGCGGAACCGGCTGGACCGCGCGCTGCGGGCGGCCTGGCGGGTCTACCGCGCGGCGCGGCGCGAACGCGCGGACATCTACCAGTTCCACGATCCCGAGCTGTTGTGGGTGGGCCTGGCCCTGAAGCTGCACGGCCACCGGGTCGTCTACGACGTCCACGAGGACGTGCCGAAACAGATCCTGAACAAGTTCTGGTTGCCCCGGTGGGTGCGCCGGCCGGTCGCGGTTGCGGTCCGGCTCGTCGAGCACCTCGCCTCGTCGGTTTTCGACGCGGTCGTGGTGGCCAACCCCGCCACCGCGACCCGTTTCCCGGCCGGCAAGACCGTCGTGGTGCAGAACTTCCCCGAGCTCACCCTCGCCAGGGGCGGCGAATCCGAGCTCGGATTCGAGGAAAGACCCTTTGCGTTCGCCTATACCGGCGGGTTGAGTGAGGCGCAGGGCGTCCGCGAGGTGGTGGCCACCGCGGCGGCGCTCGGCCCCGACATGCCCGCCGTGCTCGCCGGCTCGTTCGACGACGACAGTCTCGAGGCTCAGCTGCGCGCCACGCCGGCCTGGCGGTCGGTGTGCTACCTGGGGCGGCTGCCCCAGCCCCAGGTGATGGCCGCAATTCGGAGTGCCCGAAGCGGCGTGGCGCTCAACCGGAAGGTCAGCAACTATTTCGATGCGTACTCGACGAAGATGTTCGAGTACATGGCCTGTGGCATTCCGGTCATCTGCTCGGACTTCCCGCACTGGGTCCAGGTCGTCGACGACGCGGACTGCGGGATCGCGGTGGACCCTGCAGACCCGGCGGCGGTGGCCGCCGCGATCCACAAGGTGACCGCCGACCCGGACGAGGCCCGCCGCCTCGGCGGCAACGGCCGGCGCGCCGTCGTCGAGCGCTACAACTGGGACCACGAGTTCACCAAGCTCGACGCCCTATACCGGCGCATCACATGATCACACCCGAGCGGGTGCTGGTGCTGGCCCCGCACACCGACGACGCCGAGCTCGGCTGCGGCGCCACCATGGCGCGGTGGCTCGACGAGGGCGCGGCGGTGTACACGGCGGTGTTCTCGACGACCGAGAAGTCACTGCCACCGGGTTCGAAGAGCTACCGGATCAAGGAGGAGTGCGAGCTCGCGCTCGACGAGATCGGTGTGCCGCAGGAAAACCGGTTCATCTACGACTATCCGGTCCGCGAGCTCGGGTACCACCGCCAGGAAGTCCTGGAAGAAATGATCAAGCTGGGTGAGCGGATATCGCCCGACTTCGTCCTCGTGCCGTCCGGGGCGGACCTGCACCAGGATCACACGGTCGTCCACCAGGAAAGCCTGCGGGCGTACCGTGCGCTGACCCTGATGGGCTACGAGCTGCCGTGGAACCACATCACGTTCTCGGCCCAGGCATTCGTCGTGCTCGAAGCCGCCCACCTGAAGCGGAAATGGGCGGCGTTGACCAAGTACGGTTGACCAAGTACGAGAGCCAGTTCGAGCTCGAGCGGCCCTACTTCCGGTACGAGGCGATGGAGTCGATCGCGCGGCTGCGCGGGCTGCAGATCAAAACCGAGTACGCGGAAGCGTACGAGCTGATCAGGATTCGACTGTGATCGTGTCGGTGCACCAGCCCAACTTCGCGCCGTGGCTCGGCTTCTACGACAAGATGGCGCGGTGCGACGTATTCGTTCTCCTCGATACGGTGCAGTTCGTCAAGCGTGGCTACCAGAACCGCGCGCTGGTCAAAGGTGCCGATGGGCCACGGTGGCTGACCATCCCGGTGCTCAAGAAAGGGCGCCGCTACCAATCGACCCGGCACGTGGAGTTCGACGGTACAACTGACTGGCGCACCACCCATTTCGGCACCATCCGCCACCTGTTGGGAAAGGCGCCACACTGCGCGGAGCTGCTGGGCTGCGTGCAACCCGTCTATGACCGGCTCGATATCCGCACCCTCGCGGAGTTCAACACCGCCCTCATCCGGGAGACCGTTGCGCGCCTGGGGATTCGTACCAGACTGCTGCTGGCATCGGAGCTGGGCTGTGCGGGAAGCGCGACTCGCCTGATGGTGAACCTGACAAAGGCGGTCGGCGGGGACGTGTACCTTTCGGGTCCCTCCGGGCGGCGGTACCTGGAACCGGAGATGTTCGCGACGCAGCGCCTGGAACTGCGCTACCACGAGTTCGCGCCTTTTGCCTACCGCCAGCGGTTCGGGGCATTCACCCCGGGGCTGAGTTCTTTCGACTACCTGGCGAATGTGGGTTTCCACCGTTGGCCGGCAGCGGTGGCTGCACCTCACCCGTGAGGCGGTAGCCGCAATGCCAGCTCGCACCACTCATTATCCACGGGAAGAGGCCTGATGACGTCCGATTTGTTCGGTGGCCGGCTCACTCAGCGGTTTCGCCGCCGCGGCGGAACGGCGGACCCTGTCGACTGTTCGCCGGTCACCCGCGTTGCCGCGCACGCCGAGGTGGCCCCGCGGCGGCCCGCCGTGGTCCAGGGCAGCACCGTGCTCAGCTACGCGGAGCTGCAGGCCCGGTCCAGCCAGCTGGCGCGGCACCTGCACGCGGCAGGGGTCGGCACCGGCTCGTGTGTCGGCCTGCTGTTCGAACGTTCGCCCGACTTCGTCGTCGCCGCGCTGGCCGTGCTGAAAGCCGGCGCCGCGTACCTTCCGCTGGATTCCGAGGTACCGGCCGAGCGGGCGACGTTCATCCTCGCCGACTCGGCAGCTTCCGTCCTGCTCACCCACCGGGGGAAGGCGCGGGGCTTCTCGACCGGGCCGTGCCGGGTACTCGAGCTCGAGAACCTGCCGCTCGCGACGCACGGCGCCGACCCACTGGCACACACCGGACCTCGGCCGGAAGAGCTCGCGTACGTCATCTACACCTCGGGCAGCACCGGCAGGCCCAAAGGCGTCGAGATCACCCACGCCAACCTCGGCAACCTTGTGCAATGGCACCTGGAGGCGTTCGCGGTCACCGCCGCCGACCGGGCCAGCCAGGTGGCCGGCCTCGGGTTCGACGCGGCGGTCTGGGAAATCTGGCCGCACCTGGTCGCCGGCGCCACCGTGCACATCGCCGACGAGACCACCCGCCGCTCACCGGCCGCGCTGCGCGACTGGCTGCTCGCCGAGGACATCACCGTCAGTTTTGTCCCGACCGTGCTGGCCGAACAGCTGCTGCACGCGGCCTGGCCGGCCCAGACCGCGCTGCGCATCCTGCTCACCGGTGCGGACACGCTGAACAGCCGGCCGACCCAACAGCTGCCGTTCACCCTGGTGAACAACTACGGCCCGACGGAGTGCACGGTGGTCGCCACCTCCGGGGTGGTCGCGCGGGGGACCGGAGGGGACCGCCGGCCGTCCATCGGCCAACCGATACTCAACACCACCGCGCTCATCCTGGACGACTCGCGGCGCGCGGTGACACCGGGGGAGCCAGGCGAGCTCTACCTCGCCGGCGCGTCGGTCGGCAAGGGCTACCGGAACAACCCGGAGCTGACCCGCGCGAGTTTCGTGTCGGTGCCGCTGCCGTCCGGTCGCCGGGTCCCGGCCTACCGCACCGGTGACCGGGTCCGGGCCCTGGACAACGGTGAGATCGAGTTCCTCGGGCGGGCCGACGACCAGATCAAGATCCGGGGATACCGGGTGGAGCTGGGCGAGGTCGGCGCCTGGCTGAGCCGCTATCCCGGCGTGCTGGCCTGCACCGTGGCGGTACGGCACACCGACAGCTGCCTCGTCGGCTATGTGGTCCTCGCGGACGGCGCCAGCCCGGATGCGACAGAAATCCGGCACTATCTTTCCGGCCGGTTGCCCGACTACATGGTGCCCACCAGCTTTGTCGCGGTCACCTCGCTGCCGACGACGCCCAACGGGAAGATCGACCGGTCGGCACTTCCGGCGCCCGGCCCGGACAACCTGCTACCCGGCCACACCCCCGATGTGGAACACTCGGCCACGGCTGACCTGCAGGAACGGGTCAGTGCCCTGGTGGGATCCTTGCTGCGGCGGGCCGAGGTCGGCGCGCAGGAGAACTTCTTCCTGCTCGGCGGGCACTCCATGCTCGGCGTGCAGCTGGTCTCCCGGATCCGGCAGGACTTCGGTGTCACGTTGACGCTGCGCCAACTGTTCAACGCGCCCACCGTCGCCGCGGTGTCGACCACGGTGGGGCACCTGCTGGCAGGCACGGAGCAGGTCTCATGAGCACCCCCGCCACCGGCCTCGCGGAGGAAACCGAGGCGACCGAGTCGCTGAGCCTGTTCCACCTGATGGACCCGGCGGTGCGCGCCAACCCCTATCCGCTCTACCGCAGACTCCGCACCGAGGACCCGGTGCACTGGGACCCTTACCTGCACGCCTGGATAGTCACCCGGTACCAGGACGTGGTCACCGTGCTGTCCCGGTTCTCCGCCGACCGCACGCCCAGCCCGGAGTACTTCGAGGCGCTGGGTGTGCCGGAGGTGAGCCCGATCGCCAAGGTCATGGTCAAGCAGATGCTGTTCAAGGATGCGCCGGCGCACAGCCGGCTGCGGAAGCTGGCCGGTCCGGCGTTCATGCCCGCCCGGGTCCGCCTGCTGCACAGGCACATCGAAGAGATCGCCGACCGACTGCTCGACGACATCGAAGCCCGAGGCGACGGCAAGACCGACCTGATGGCCGAGTTCGCCGAGCCGCTGCCGGCCATCGTGACCGCCGAAATGCTCGGCGTGCCGGTCGAGGACCACGTCAAGCTGAAGGAATGGTCGGTGACGTTCGCCGAGATGCTCGGCAACTTCCAACACAACCCGGACCGGCTCGGCGGTGTGCTGCGGGCTGTCGAGCACCTCGCGGAATACTTCCAGGACGCTATCCATGAGCGTCGCCGATACCCGAAGGACGGTTTGATCCAGTCCCTGATGTCCGCGCATGCCGACGGCGACCGGCTCACCGACGACGAAATCGTAGCCAACTGCATCGTCACGATGGTGGGTGGTCTGGAAACCACCACGAACCTGATCGGCAACGGGGCGCTGGCACTGCTGCGCAATGCCGACAAGCTTGCCGAACTGCGCGCCGACCGCGCACTCATACCCGACGCGGTCGAGGAACTGCTCCGTTACGAAAGTCCCAGCCAGCTCACCGCCCGAATCGCTCCGGGCGATGTGCTGCTCGGCGGGAAGCAAATCCGCGAGCGGCAGGCCGTCATCGCCGTGATGGCTGCCGGAAACCACGACCCGGAGCGGTTCAGCAATCCGGAACAGCTGATTCTCAACCGACCGGACTGCCGCCACCTCGCGTTCGGTTGGGCGGCGCACTTCTGTTTCGGTGCACCGCTGGCCCGCCTGGAGGGCCAAGTCGCCTTCGACTCGCTGCTGCGTCGCTTCCCGCACCTTCGGCTTGCCGACGAACCACTGGTCTGGCGGGAGAACCTCGGGCTGCGTGGTCTTGAGCGGCTCCCTCTCACTCTCGCACCCGGGCCGTGAGCACAGACGAACAACGGTGCTCGGTCGGTATGCCGGTGGCGCCTGGGCTGCGGACGGCGGTGTTCGACGACTACCCGAAGATTCACCGAATGGCGTCCCGCTATTTCCACCGGCCGCTGCCGGCCGACGAATGGCGCCGGCTCTACACAGACAATCCGCTCTGGCCCCGGCTGGGGGACCGGTGGCCGATCGGGTGGGTGCTCGAGGACACGGCGGGCGAGGTGGTCGGCTCGTTCAGTAACGTGCCGTCGCTCTACCACTTCCGCGGTGCCGACCGAGTCTGTGCGAACGGCAACCGTTGGTCGGTTCTGCCCGAGTACCGCGGCTACGCCGCCTGGTTGATGGACGAGTATTTCAGCCAGCAGCGGGTCGACCTACTCATCAACACCACGGTTGGCGCGGCCGCCACCCAGGTCATCAGCTCTTTTGCCGAGCGGGTCCCACTCGGCGACTGGCAGACCAGGGCCTTTCGGGTACTTCGCTACAGCGAGTTCGCGCTGCGGATTCTGCGGCACAGGCACATACCCGCCGCCCGCGCACTGGCGGCTCCGGCGGGCTTCGGGTTGCGGGCCAAGGACGCGTTGCTGTCGAAGTCCCTGCCGGCCCGGCCGGCGGCCGTCACCGTCTCCGCCGTCCGCTGTTTCGGCGGCGAGTTCGATACGTTCTGGACGGAGCTCGTCCGGCGGAACCCGGAGAAGCTGCTGGCTGTTCGCGACAGCCAGGCGTTGAACTGGCATTTCGGTGCCGCTATTCGGGCGGGCCGGCTGCGGGCCTACACCGCGACCCGAGGGCATTCGCTGCTCGGCTACTGTGTGCTGAGCGAGTACGACTACTCTGAACTCGGCCTGACGAGCCTTCGGATAGTGGACTACCACTCCGTCGACGAGGACGCCGACCTGCTCCCCGGTTTGGTCCGCGCCGCGCTGGAGCACTGCGCCACGACCGGCGTCCACCTCATCGAGACCCTGGGCAGCGGAATCCCCAAGATGTGCAGCTTCGAGCGGTTTGCCCGGACCCGCTCGGTAAAGTCCAGCTGGTCGTTCTACTACCGCGCCACCGACCCGGACCTTGAGGTCGAGCTGCGCAACGCCGACGTGTGGGACCCATCCGGGTACGACGGGGACGCCAGCTACCTGTAGGGTGTAAAAGGTATGTCGATCTCGCAACTTCGGCATCTGGAGTAACAGAAGAACCCGATTCCCGGGAGCCAGGCGACAATTGAGAAGTATCAATCGATATAACATAGAAGGTCATCTATCCGGCCCCACCGTCGGAGTAGGTGCCGAGCCTGAACGGCCGCGTCCCGAGGATTGGGTCCCGCCTGGTGTTCCTTCAGTTTCCTTGCATGTTACGCGGCGTAGGGTTGTGATCAGGCCGTCAAAAGGCCACCCTTAAAGGGCACACTCGCCGCCCAGGCCCCCGGCGGACTAGATAAATCCGCGCAGAGGACTTCAACATGCAACCGGATCGCGTATGCGTGGCGAGAGACGGCTTTTCGATCCCAATGCTGGCGCTTCTCGTCCGACCCGGGAGAACGACGAATCATGAGCCTGACCGTACCCGAGCAGTTCGCGCCGGACGAGGCGGCGAGCACGTCGATCCTAGTGATCGACGATCACGAGCTGTTCAGTACCACGCTGGCCCTGCTGCTGCGCAGCCGCCGCCTGGACGCCCGCCAGCTGACGACCGAGGGCGGCGCCGAGGGGATCCTGGCCCAGATCCATGCGCTGCCGGTAGGGATTGCGCTGCTTGACCTGTACCTGGGGCGGGACGTCCATGGCCGGGGGCTCGACAGCGTGAGCCTGATCGGATCGCTGAGCGCGCTCGGCTGGACGGTACTGGTGCTCAGCGGCGGCCAGCTGCGGGGCAACCGCGACGAAGTGCGGCTGGCCGCCGCTATCGCGGCCGGCGCGATCGGCTCGGTATCCAAGTCCGCCACCCTGCAGGTGCTGCTCGACACGGTGCTCACGGCCGTGGCCGGTGAGCAGGTCATGAGCGAGCAGACGCGCAATGAATGGGTGTTGCGCCACCACTTCCACCAGAATCGACAACGTGAGCTCGACCAGCGTCTGGCCCGACTCAGCCCCCGGGAACGAGAGGTGCTCAACCTCCTAGCGCAAGGCCATCACGCACAGAGCATTGCTGTTCACTTCGTAGTTTCCGTCACCACTGTCCGAGCCCAGATCCGGGCGATCCTGGCCAAACTCGGCGTTAATTCCCAGCTTGAGGCCGTAGCCCTGGCGAACCACCAAATTAAACGGTGAGAACAGTGCTTGATGAGGGCAGAGTTCGTCAGTCGTGACGATGCCCCGGAGCGAGGTGTCGAGGACGCTGGCGAAGGCACGAATCCCGATGCGGGAAAGGCGGGATCATGCCCTCCTCAAGTGGATCGTGGCACAAACCGCCACACGCCACGTCAACAGTGTCCGAGATTGACCGGTTCGGCACGCCGTTCATTGCCGGTCGGCGCCGCCGAACATGAATATCGAGGTAACCAGCTTTGTCGCCGCCGGGACGGGTTACCTGGCAGATTGCGGTCGCTCGGAGATAACGTCGATGGACGGAAACCGGGGCTTCATGATTCTCA
>DASYBQ010000207.1:0-21424 GCA_036500625.1 Pseudonocardia sp.
CAGCAGCTGCCTGTCCGCCGCGCCCGAGGCCGGCTTCTTCTGCGACTACGTGGTCAGCTACCTGCGGGAGAACGGTTTCACCACCGACCAGCTGGACATCGGCGGCTACACCATCCGCACCACGCTGGACCCCGGTGCCAGCGCGGCGATCAAGGCGGCCGTGGAGCGCAACGTGCCGGCCGACGAGAACGGGGTGGCCAACACCTTCGCGCTGATCAAGCCGGAGGACGGCGGCCACCAGGTGCTGGCCATGGTGGCCAACCGCAATCTGGGCACCGACGCCGGCGCGGGCGAGGCGTCCACGAACATCGTGGCCAACGCCAGCAACGTGTTCGGCGCGGGATCGTCGTTCAAGATTTTCACCACAGCCGCCGCGCTGGAGCAGGGCACCGTCGGGTTCAACACCGACCTGGCCAACCCGGGCGCCGCATGCTTCACCCCGCCGGTGACCAACCGCTACACCCACTGCTACCCGGTGCAGAACGACGGAGAGGGCTACCCGGATCCGATCAGCCTGCAGAACGCGCTGGCCACCTCGCCCAACGTGGCCTTCGTCAACCTGGAGTCCAAGGTCGGCATGCCGGCGGTGCTGCGGATGGCGCAGCGCCTCGGGCTGCGGCACAGCCTGCAGACCAATGCCGCCGGCGGCGTCCCGGTGACCGATCCCGGCGATCCGCTGGCGCACAACCCGCAGTACGACGAGCCGCAGTCGCGCTACTTCCAGAACCTGCTCTCGTTCACCCTGGGGGTCAGCCCGGTCAGCACCCTGGAGATGGCCAACGTGAGCGCGACCCTGCTGGCCGGCGGCACCTGGTGCCCACCCAGCCCGATCCTGTCGATGACCGACCGCTACGGCCGGCCGGCCCCGGTGCGCCAGCAGCCCTGCGAGCAGGTCGTGTCGCCCGCACTGGCGAACACGCTGCTGGCCGGGCTGAGCCAGGACACCGTGAAGGGCACCTCGGCGGCCGCGGCGCGGGCGGCGCACTGGACCCGTCCGGACATCGGCAAGACCGGCACGACCAACCAGAGCGAGTCGGTGGCGTTCGTCGGCGGGGTGAACGGCTACGCGGCGTCATCGATGCTGTTCGCGGACGGCACCCACCCGCATGAGCTCTGCCCCGGCCCGCCGGTGCACCTCGGCGACTGCGGGCACGGCGCGTTCGGCGGCACGGTGGCCGCGCCACCGTACTTCCAGGCTATGAGCCAGATTCTGGGCAACCAGCCGGCCCAGCCGGTGCCCGGCCCGGACCCGCACTACCTTGAGGCGGGCAACCACGGCCCGGTGGTGCCCTACACGGTGGGCGCGCCGGAGCAGGCGGCCCGCGACACGCTGACCAAAGCCGGCTACCCGGTGTGGGCCTCCCCGCTGTCGTCCGGCGCGCCGAAGGGGCAGGTGATCGGCCAGACGCCGCAGGGTAACCAGCCGCAGGGCACGCCGGTCACGGTGTACACCAGCGCCGGGCTGACGCCGACGGTCGCCCCGAGCCCCTGAGGGCCGGCTCAGCCGCGGCGGCCGAAGGCCTTGCCGATGAAGAAACCGACGATCCCGCCGATCACGAAGATTATGGCGAGGAAGCCGAATATGGCGCGCCGGATGGTTTGCAGAATGCCCGCCGCCTGCAGGTGGTCGGACAGCGCGAGCACTTGCGACATAGCGTGGGTCACGATCATCGGCCTAGCCTGGCATAACGGCGATTGCCGCGCAGCGCCCGGTTCAGGTGAGGCCGAGCGCCGCGGCGATCTGCGGGTAGTCCGCGCCGGCCTGTCCCGCGTACAGCGCGTCCGCGTCCGCTCGCGCGTCCGCGCTGTTGCGAATCTTGGCCAACAGGTAGAGCCGAGCCAGGTGGGCGGTGGCCCGGTCGGCCTCCGGGATGCCGGGGTCGACCGGCCCCAGCGGGGCCTGTTCCACACTCAGCCCGGTCAGCCGTCGAGCCCAGCGCCAGGCCAGCTCGGCGACTTCACGGTCGAGCTGAGCCTGCTCAGCGGCGGTGAGGCCGCGCCGCCGCATCGATGAAGCGAAGCTGTCCGCGGACATGTGCCTACTGTATTTGTTGGCGGGTTCTCGCGCGAAAGTTTCTGGAGGGGACCCTTCGGGCCCGCCTCCAGAAACTTTGGCTCCTTCGTCGCCTGAGCGCGCTGGTCACCCTGGCAGCGGTCCCTTCCCGCTGGACGGGTCCTTGCGGACACGCACTGCCCGGCCTTCGCCGGAACTCCTTCGGAGCCTCGCGGGGCCAACCTCCACTGCCCCGCGTGGGTTCGGCCTGGTTGCCTCGTGAGCGATGAGTGGTTCTACCGCGAAGCGGCGCCGAAGCGCTATAGGGCCACTCAAGCACTCACGAGAGCCGCTTGCGGCTCATTCGGCGACAAAACCACGAATATGTGGCGTCGTCGTAACCGTTCGAAGGTGATCCTCGTTATACCAGCTGGACGGGGTGGATCGAGCGCCTGAGCCTTTGGCCGTCCTGGCGCCGGAAGGACGTGGGTGGACATCTTCGCGCGACATGGCAACAGCCAGTCCGGCAGGGTACTGGGTATCGTGCTCGGCCGGATCCACGAGTCGTTCGTGACCGCCGGCCGGATCCTGGTGATGGGCGCGGCGGTGCTGAAGTTCCTGTTCACCGACGTGCTGCGCGGGCGGTTCCACTGGAAGGAGACTGTCGCGCAGGCCTGGTTCGTGGTCAGCGTGGCGGTGGTGCCGACCCTGCTGGTTGCGATCCCGTTCGGTGTGATCGTGTCGATCCAGATCGGCAGCCTGGCCCAGCAGCTCGGCGCGACCTCGTTCGTCGGCGCCGCGAACGGCCTCGGGGTGATCCGGCAAGGCGCGCCGATCGTGGTCGCGCTGCTGATGGCCGGCGCGGTCGGCTCGGCGATCTGCAGCGACCTCGGCGCGCGGACCATCCGGGAGGAGATCGACGCGCTGGAGGCGCTGGGCATCTCGCCGGTGCAGCGGCTGGTGGTGCCCCGGGTGCTGGCCGCCACGTCCGTCGCGGTGCTGCTCTGCGGCATCGTGGCATTCGTCGGCGTGATCACCGGGTTCATCTTCAACGTGACCGCCCAAGGTGGCACGCCCGGCAGCTACATCTCCTCGTTCGCCGCCTTCGCCCAACCCGCTGACCTGGTGCTCGCCGAGCTCAAGTCGGCCCTGTTCGGCATCCTGGTCTCGCTGATCGCCTGCTACAAGGGTCTGACCGCGCAGGGCGGCCCCAAGGGTGTCGCGGACGCGGTGAACGCCTCGGTGGTGCTGTCGGTTGTGCTGTTGTTCGCGGTGAATGTGGTCATCACCGAGCTGTTCGCGGTGTTCGTGCCGCAGCGGCTGGGCTGAGGCGTCGATGGTGAGCAGATCCTCCCTCGTCACACGGGCCGGCCGGGCGGCGGTGCGCAAGCCCGTTCACTTCCTTGCCGGTCTGGGGGAGCAGCTGACCTTCGGGATGCGCGCCCTGGGTTCCATTCCGCTGACCTTGCGCTCCTACCCGAACGAGGTGCTGCGGCTGCTCGGCGACATCTGCTGGGGCAGCGGTGCCATCGTCGTCGGCGGCGGCACGATCGGCGTGATGGTGCTGCTGGCGGTGTTCACCGGCGCCTCGCTCGGCGTCGAGGGTTTCAACGCGCTGGACATCCTCGGCCTCTCCCCGCTGACCGGGTTCGTCTCCGCCTACGGCAACACCAGGGAGATCGCGCCGCTGGTCGCCGCGGTGGCGTTCGCCTCGCAGGCCGGTTGCCGCTACACCGCGCAGCTGGGCGCGATGCGCATCTCCGAGGAGATCGACGCACTGGAGTCGATGGCCGTCCGCCCGCTGCCCTACCTGGTCACCACCAGGATGCTCGCCGCGTTCATCTCCATCATCCCGCTCTACCTGATCGGCCTTGCCGGCAACTACCTGGCCACCCAGCTCGTGCTCGACGTGGGCTACGGCCAGTCGAAGGGCACCTACCTGCACTACTTCCACGTGTTCCTGGTGCCGATCGACGTGTTCTGGTCGGTGCTCAAAGCGGTGGTCTTCGTGGTCATTGCCACTTTGATCCACTGCTACTACGGGTACTTCGCCTCCGGCGGCCCGCAGGGAGTCGGAGCGGCCTCCGGAAGGGCAATCCGAAACAGCATCATCGCGATCGTCGTGATGGACATGCTGATGACCCTGGCGATCTGGGGTTTCGACCCCGGCATCCGGATCTCGGGGTGACCGGGTGCCCTACGTAGTCGACGTCACCGGGCGCGGTCCCGCCACCGCGACACTGGCCCGCCGGGGAGTGATCGCGCTCGCACTGCTGGCCGCGCTGGTCACCGTGCTGCTGTTGCAGTACCGGGGGGCGTTCCGAGGCACGTTCCCGGTCCGGGCGAATGTCGCCGATGTCGGTGACGGCGTGACCGAGGGCGCGGACGTCAAGCTGCGCGGCGTGCTGGTGGGCAGCGTGCGGGCGGTACACCCCAGTCCGCGCCCCGGTGAGCTGCCCAGCCACGACCTGGACCTGGACCTGCAACCGGCCATGGCGGCCGGCATCCCGTCCGGGGTGACCGCCAGGGTGGTGCCGACCAACGTGTTCGGTGCACCCTCGCTCGAGCTGCTGGACCCGCCGGGCTACACCGGGGCGCCGGGCACCCGCTACCTGACCAGGGGAGAGGTGATCCCGGGGGACAGCTCGGCCGGCACGCTGCAGCTGCAGACCGTGCTCAACCAGTTCGACCGGCTGCTGCTGGCGAGCCACCCGGCTGAGCTGAACGTGGCGTTGACCAACCTGTCGCAGGCGCTGCAGGGGCGCGGAGCCAAGCTCGGCTCGCTGCTGTCCCGAGGTGACCGCTACCTGACCGCGCTCAACGGGCACACCGACGACTTCACGGCTGACCTGCGGCTGCTGGACACCACGGTAGCGGGTCTCGCCGACACCGCGCCCGAACTGCTGGACACCGTGCAGAACGCAGTGGTGACCGCGAAGACCGTGGTGGACAAGCGCGAGCAGCTGGCCCGGGTGCTCTCCGGCGCGATCGACACCACGCGGGACGCGGACGACTTCGTCTCGGACAACTCCTCGCGCATCATCACGCTGCTGGGCGACGGCGCCGACGTGACCAGGACGCTGGCCGGCGAGAGCCGGTTCATCCCGATCTCGCTGACCAGCATCGGCCAGGGCACCCGCGCGCTGGCCACCACGTTGGAACGCCCGAACGGCAACCTCAACCTCTCCATCCTGCTGACGCCGTTCCGGCCCTACACCGCGGCGGACTGCCCCCGGTATCCCGGCCTGGCCGGCCCCAACTGTGGCAACAAGGTGCCGCCGACCGGCCCGCCGCCGATCCCCGGCCCGTCGTTGCCGGGGTCTGCGCCGCCGGGCGCACCGGCATTGCCGAAGCCACCCGGCTCGCCGGCCCCACCCTCGCTGCCCGGCCTCGGCCGGATATCGCCGGACAACCCACCGGCGGCCGGCGACAACGCACCGCGGCTCCCCGGCGCGGACAGCCGACCCAACGACCTGTTCGGCGGGCTGTTCCCCGGGGCCAGCCCCTCCGGATACACCCCGGCGCCCGGGTCGAGCGTGCCTGCGGCCAGTGAGGGCGGCTTGGTCGGCCCGGTGGGCGGTGCCACCGAGGCGCGCACCGTCGCGCGACTGATGGGCGGCTCGGGCGACGGCTCGGCCGCGGTGCTGTTGCTCGGTCCCCTCGTGCGCGGAGCGACGGTGGTCGTGTCATGAGTGTGCGCTCCGAGCTGGTCAAGCTGGCGATCTTCCTGGTGGTCGCGCTGGCGCTGCTGACCCTGTTGTGGTCGACGCTGCTCAACACCACGAGCGCCGCGACCAAGAGCTACCAGGCCGACATCACCGACGTCTCCGGCCTGCACACCGGCGACAACGTGCGTATCGCGGGCGTGCGGGTCGGCCGGGTGGAGGACATGAACCTGGTCGACACCATCGCCAGGGTGCGCTTCTCGGTGCGGGCCGACCAACCGATCTTCGAGAACACCCGGGTGGTGCTGCGCTACCAGAACCTGATCGGCCAGCGGTTCGTCTCGCTGGTGCCTGGACAGGGCCCGGCCCGCCCCCTGCCGGACGGCGCGCGAATCCCGCTGTCCCGCACCGAGCCGGCATTGGACCTCTCGGAGCTGCTCAACGGGTTCCAGCCGCTGTTCGCGGTGCTGCAGCCGGCGGACGTGAACCGGCTCTCCGCGACGATCATCCAGGTGCTGCAGGGCTCCGGATCGGACATAGGCCCCTTGCTTGAGGAGACCACCCAGCTGACCAACACCATCGCCGACCGCGACAAGATCATCGGCGAGGTCATCGCCAACCTCACGCCGGTGCTCGACCAGATCGCCGGGAAGGGACCCGAGCTGGACGCGCTGCTCGCGCAGAGCCGGCGGCTGGTAGACGGTCTGAACGCGAACAGCGGACCGCTCTTCAACTCGCTGGACCGGTTGCGTACTTTCACCGGCGACGCGGACGACCTGATCCACGACGTGCGACCGGACGTACGCACCGACGTGCGCAAGACGGTGCAGCTGACCGGGCTGTTCGCCAGGACCCGCCCGGAGCTGCGGCAGACAGTCGCGGCGTTCCCTGACTTCCTCGCCTCGATCGCCCGGATCACCCAGTACGGCTCCTGGCTGAACCTCTACGCCTGCTCCATCTCGCTGAACCTGCCCGGCGCGCCACCCGGCACCTTCGGCACGCTGCCGGGCGACATGCACACCGAGGTGTGCCGATGAGGAGAATCTTTCGGCCGCTGCGCGAGTACCCGCCGTTCTGGCTCGGCGTGGTCGCCACCGCGGTGCTGGTACTCCTGGTGGCCGCCGCGACCGCATTCGGTGAGCTGGGACTGAACAAGTCCGAGTACCAGGCCGAGTTCGCGAACAGCGGCGGCCTCCGCCCGAACGACGAGGTACGTGTCGCCGGGCTGGAGATCGGCACGGTGGCCAGCACCGAGCTGGAGGGCGACCACGTGCTGGTCACCTTCCGCATCGACAACGGCGTCGACCTCGGCACGGACACCCAGGCCTCGATCAAGCTGTCCACCCTGCTCGGTGGCCGCTACCTCGAGCTGCGCCCGGCGGGCCGGGGCGAGCTGCCCCATGACCGCATCCCGCTGGCGCACACCACGGTGCCCTACGACCTGTCCCAGATCATCCAGGACGGCACACCGCTGGCCGAGAACCTGGACGGCGACGTGCTGCGCCGGGCGGCGGGCGCGGTGACCGAGAACCTGAAGCAGAACGGCGACAAGATCGGCCCGGCGCTGGACGGGCTGACCCGGTTGTCCGGGGTGGTCGACGCCCGCCGTGACCAGTTCTCCCACCTTTTGACCAGCCTCAACGACGTCACCACGCTGGTGGACCAGCGCAGCGACCAGATTTTCGCGCTGATGGGCCTGTCCGACGGGTTGCTCAAAATCCTGCTACAGCGCCGGGACACCATCCGGGGGCTGATCGGCAACGTGGCTTCGGTGACCGACGAGCTGAACGGCGCGCTCGCGGAGAACCAGGACCGGGTGGGTCCCCTGCTGGACAACGCCCGAAAGCTCACCGACCTGCTCCGGCAGCAGGACGACGCGGTTGACCGAGGCCTGCAGCTGCTCGGCCCGGCGCCCCGTTACCTGAACAATGCGGCCGGCAACGGGCCCTACCTCGAGATCTACCTGCCGTACTCGATCGTGCCGGACAACATCCTGTGTCGGGTGCACGCCGTCTCGGGGTGTCGCTGATGGCCCGCAAGGTACTGACCCAGGTTCTGCTGGTGCTCGCCGTGGCCGCTACAGCCGCCACGGCCGGCTGTGGCCTCGGCTCCACCGGCCAGATGACCGTGCGGGCGGTCTTCCCGGACTCGGTCGGCCTCTACCAGGGCAACGACGTGCAGGTACTGGGCATCAAGGTCGGTACCGTCACCCGCATCGTGCCAAGCGGCACGCATGTGCTGGTGGACCTGGCCATCGACCGGGATGTGAAGATCCCCGCGAACGCCGGCGCGGTCACCGTGGCACCGTCGGTGGTGACCGACCGGCGGGTGGAGCTGACCCCGGTGTACCGAGGCGGCCCGACCCTGCGCGACGGCGACCTGATCCCGCTGGATCGCACCAGGACCCCGGTGAACTTCGACCGGGTGCTCGCCGCGGCCGACCGGCTCTCCACCCAGCTCGCCGCGGTACAGAACGGCCAACCGGTGCTCTCCGACGCGGTAGCGACGGCGGCCCGCACCTTCCAGGGCAAGGGCGACAAGCTGCGCACCACGTTGCACGGGCTGGCCACCACCGTCGGGATCGGCGCGGACCAGCGGGACCAGCTGGTCAACCTGATCAAGGACGCGGACCACCTCAGCCAGGTCGCGGCGGCCAACGACGCCACGATCCGGTCCTTCTCCACCAACCTCACCGAGGCGACGGAGCTGCTGGACCAGCAAGGGCCCGCGCTCGTCCAGATCCTGGACCAGCTGAACGAGCTGACGGACCGCACCGAGGCGCTGCTGCGGGACAACCGGGACGAGTTCGACGACAACGTGGACAACCTGCGGGTCACCGCCGCCACCGCGGACCGACACACCCGTGAGCTCGCGGAGAGCATCGACGTCATCCCGACACTGTTCGAGAACCTGGCACGAATCCCGGACCCCCAACGACGCCGGGCCCGGGTGCACGCCAGCCTCGACCAGGCGCTGTTCGACAGCCAACTGCCGGCGGACGTGTGCCGGCGCTACGGGGTGCCCGCGCTGTGCGCCGCCGACAGCTCTGGTCGACAGACCGACGCCGGCCTGGGGCAACTGTTCCTCGGCGGTGCCCGGTGAGCGGCCCGGTGAGTGGCGTGGTGGGTCGGCGAGCATGCCGAGGTGCCGTGCTCGCGGCGCTGTTGGGCGTTCTGTTGGCCGGCTGCGGGATGTCCGCCGCGGACCTGCCGCTGCCGGCCCCGGGGGTCGGCGCGAGCTACCCGCTGACCGCCGTGTTCCGCGATGCGCTGAACCTGCCGGAAGGCGCCCACGTGAAGCTGGACGGCGACGACGTCGGGCGGGTCACCGATATCACACCGGTCAACTTCACCGCCCGGGTCGCCATGCGGATCCGCGCCGACGTGCCACTACCCCGGGGCACCGCCGCGGAGCTTCGCCAGGCGACCCCGCTCGGTGAGGTCTTCGTCGCGCTGCACCCGCCGGCCGGGCCCGCGCCGGCCGCGAAGCTCAAGCCAGGCGACACCATCAACCCGCCGGACACCGCTACCTCGGTGAGCATCGAAGACCTGCTCGCCGCGCTGTCCTCACTGATCAACGGCGGCGGGTTGGCCCAGGTGCAGACCATTGTGGGCGAGCTCAACGTCGCGCTGGGCGACGGTCGCGCCGACCAGGCCAGCCACCTGGTCGGCCAGCTCAACAGCACGTTGGGCACGCTCAACGCCCGTACCCAGGACATCGACCGGCTGCTCACCTCGACGCGGACGCTGACCGAGACGCTGCACCGGCGCAGCCCCACGATCGATGCGGCGCTGTCCGACTTCACCCCGGCGATCGCGGTGCTGGCGGACCAGACCGACCGGCTGACCAAGGCGCTGACCTCGGTCGCCGCTCTCGGTGACACCACCGACCACGTGATCGACCGCTCCGGCGGGGACATCCGGAGCCTGGCGCGCGACGCAGGGCCGGTGCTGGACGGGTTCAACGCCACCCGCGACACCCTGGCGCCCTCGCTGCGCAACCTGGTGGAGTTCGGCCGGGTGCTGGGCACGGTGACCAAGGGCGAAGCGGTCGCGGGGCAGGGGTCGGTGAACCTGATGGAGCCGTTGCTGCTGCCCGGCCCGGGTGACAACCTGCCCGGCCCGACCGACCTCGTGCAGGGAGAGCGCTCCTTCACCCAACACTTCGAGCACCAGCTGCGCACGTTCGGCGGGCACCCATGACCAGGCGATCACTACTCACCATCCTGACCATGCTCGTGTTGACCGTGGTCGGGCTGGCCTACCTGCTGTTTGCTGTCGTGCAGCTGAACCCGTTCGACAAGCCGTTGCGGATAACCATCAATATGGCCCGCAGCGGCGGCCTGTTGGGCACCTCCCAGGTCACCTACCGAGGTGCACCGATCGGCCGGATCACCGAGCTCGCGCTGCGGCCCGGCGGGGTGCGGGTCGGTGTCAGCGTGGACGAGGGCACCCGCATCCCGGTCGACACCGAGGTCTCGGTGGCGAACCTTTCCGCTGCCGGCGAGCAGTTCCTCGACTTCCGCCCGCGCACCGACGCCGGGCCGTTCCTCGCGGACGGCGCGGTGATCAACCAGCGGGACACCCGAACGCCGGTGCCGTTCTCCGAGGTGATCTCGCACGTCAGTGCGCTGGTCGGGCAGGTGGATCCGGGGCAGGTCGCGGTGTTGGTGAACGAGCTGCGGCGGGCATTCGGCGGGTCCGCCGCCGACCTGGACCGCATCATCGACGGTGGGGACTTCCTGCTCGCCGGGCTGGAGGGCGTGCTGCCGCAGACGCTGGACGGGCTGCACAACGCCCGCACGGTGCTCGGCACCACGGCGGCGCTGCAACCCGAGCTGGCGCGGTTCAGCGGCTCGGCCCGTGACCTGACCGCCCTACTGGCCAAGGCCGACCCACCGGCCCGCCAGCTGCTGGACAATGCGCCGGGGACGCTGGCCCTGGTGGACGACGTGATCAAGAAGGACGGCCCTTCGGTGGGGAGCCTGCTGGGCAGGCTGCTGCCGCCGGTCCGGGTGCTCGCCGACCGGCAGCCTGCGTTGGGTCGGCTGTTCCCCGAGCTGAGCACGCTCGGCCCGGCGGCGGCCACCATCACCGACGGCACTACCCTGCGTACCGAGGTCGATGCCTACCCCCGGCCGAGCTGCGACTACGGGACACCGCGACGCTCCCCGACCATCGGCGGCAGCCCACCGCCGAGGCTCTACCGGTACTGCACCCAGGCCGACCCCTTGCTGGCGCAGCGCGGGTCGACGAACGTGCCCCGGCCGCCGGGGGACCACACCGCCGGTCCGCCACCGGGCGCCGACCCGCAAGCACGGGCGTCTCGCGGCCCCGGGGGCTGAGCGGGCAGACCGGCCGGATGGTCGCCGGCTGGCTACCGACCACACGAGCGGAGGAGGTCACGGTGAGCAAGGCAGTTGAGACGGGTGGAATCGAGTCGACCAGCGGCGCGACCGAGTCCGAGCCGAAGGCCAAGGCAAAGTCGAAACCCAAGAAGCCCAAGGCGGAGCGGGAGGCCAAGGTCAAGACCGAGCCGACCCCGAAGCCCGAGCCGACCCCGAAGCCCGAGCCGACCCCGAAACCTGAGCCAACCGCGAAGCCTGAGCCGGCCCCGGACGCCGAGGCGCTCCCGAAGGGTGCGCCCGCCCCGAACACCGAGCCGGCGCCCGTCAACGCTGAGCCCGCCGTGGGCACCGAGGCCGCGCTGACGCCGCGGACCGGCGGAGTTCGGCTGTCCCGCCCGGTGTTCATCCTGGCCAGCGTGGTGCTGGTTCTCGCGCTGGCCGCCTCGGTCACCTTCGCGGTGCTGTTGGGCCTGCGGGCGGCCACCGACCGGGCCAGCGCGCAGGCACTGGCCACCGCGAGGGCCTACGCGGTCACCGTGACCAGCTACGACTACCAGCACCTCGACCAGAACTTCAACGACGTGCTGGACGGTGCCACCGGTGAGTTCAAGGACCAGTACAGCGGGGCGAGCGCGACACTCAAGCAGCTGATCGTGAGCGCGCAGGCCACCGCGAAGGGAACGGTTCGGGACGCGGGAGTGGCCTCCGCTACCCGCGACCAGGTCCAGGTGGTTGCATTCGTCGACCAGTCGATCACCAACGCCGCCAACCCCGCGCCCCGCCAGGACCGCAATCGGGTCACCATGACCCTGGTCAAGATCGATGGCCGCTGGCTGGTGACCAAGCTGGAGCTGGTGTGAGCGCCGAGCAGGACCGGGCAGCGCTGCGTGCGCTGCTGGACAGGAGCCGGCTGACTGAGCCGCCCTACGAGCGGCAGGGCTATCTGGACGTGCTCGGCGAGGACGACCACCAACCGAGCACATTGGCCCAGCTGGCCATGCGCAGCGGTGTGGTCGCGTCGATCTACCAGCACGGCTGGCGGCAGGGCCTCAACGTGGCCATGGGCGTCGGCGGGCTGTCCGCCGAACAGGAACGCCGCTACGCGCTGCGCTGTCTCGAACTGAGCGGCGCGGACCGGGTGCTGGATGTGGCCTGCGGTCCGGGCAACTTCAGCCACGTGTTCGCCGAGGCCCTCACCGGCGACGGGCTGGTCGTCGGCCTGGACAACTCGCGGCAGATGTTGGCCCGCGCGGTGACGGACAACCTGGTGCCCCGGCTGGCCTACCTGCGCGCCGACGCGCGCGCGATGCCGTTCCCGGACGGGAGCTTCGACGCGGTGTGCTGCTACGCGGCGCTGTACCTGGCACCAGAGCCGTTCACCATCCTCGTGGAGATGCTGCGGGTGCTCGCCCCCGGCGGCCGAATCGCCCTGATGACCAGCTATCGGGGCTCCTGGCAACCCCAACGCTTCGCCCGAGGCCTGGCCGGCCACGCCAGCGGCATTCGGATGTTCGAGCGAGACGACCTGACCGGCATCCTCCGCGCCAGCGGCCTGACCGACATCCACCAGGAAATCCGAGGCATCGCCCAGTTCGTCAACGCCCGCAAACCCGGCCAGCGTGGTTAGTCGGGCATGGTGATGCCCAGTTCGGCTGCTTTGGCGGTGGCTTCGGTGGGGAAGATGTTGCGGAGCACGAACGGGTCGGCGGCCAGGACCCATTCGGGGGCGAGCGCGGCGGAGTAGCGCTCGAAGTAGAGCAGCTGCTTGGCGAACAGGGTCAGCTCCGGCGGGTTCTCGCCGGCGAACTGCCGGGCGGTGCCCAGCATCATGGCGATGATCTTGCGAGAGCTCAGCCCGGTGAGGGGCGCGTCCAGCAGCGGGCCGAACATCGTCCGCAACGCCCAGCCGAGCTGGGCCTCGGTACCGACCGAAGGGTCCAGCACCCCGCAGCGGCGCAGCGCCCTGGCCACCCGCTCGAAGTCGCGGTCGAACATCACCGTGTACAGGACGTCCCGCAACAGCTCGCGCCACCGAGGCTCCAGCTCGCCCATGATGCCGAAGTCCAGGTAGGCGAGCCGGCCGTCGCGCAGGATCCACAGGTTGCCGGCATGCGCGTCGCCGTGGAACGGGCCGTGCAGGATGGCCGCCTCCAACCATGCCTTGATGCCTCGGCGCAGCGGCAGCTCACCGGCGAGGCCATGGGCCGCCAGTGCCTCCAGGTTGTCCAGCGGGGTGCCGTAGAGCCGCTGCATGCAGATCACCCCGGGGCCGCAGTAGTCCCAGTAGATTTCCGGCACCGCGACCCCGGTGTTGTCGCCGAAGCTGGCCACCGCGGCGCGGAAGCGTTCCTGGTTGTTCGCCTCCAGCGCGAAGTTCAGCTCCTGGCAGGTGGCATGGTGCAGCTGTTCGACGATGCCGACGAGGCTGGTCAGCCGCACCAGCTCCACGTGGCGCCGCAGTACCAGCGCGAGGCGGTGCATGATCCGCAGATCGGTGATCATCTTGGTCGCGATGCCAGGGCGCCGGACCTTGACCACGGCGTCCCGGCCGTCCGGCAACACGCACCCGTGCACCTGTGCGATGGATGCCGCCGAAAGGGGTGTGTCCTCGAAGCTGGCGAACAGGGTATGCACCGGGCTCCCCAGGTCGGCGGCGATCAGCTGGCGGACCCGGGTCGAGGGGAACGGCGGCATGTCGTCGAGGCAGCGCAGCGCCGCTGTGCTCAGCGCGTCGGGGAACAGCCCGGGGGAGGACGCAATCAGCTGGCCGAGCTTGACGAACGTCGGACCCAGCCGGGCGAACGCCCGGACGGCGCCCTCGGCCAGCGCGGCTGCCCGGTCCGGACCCGGCCGCCCGCGCAGCCGGTTGGCCGCGCGACGCACACCCCAGCCGGCCCCGGCCGCCAGCAGGCTCGCGCCGAGCACCAGGCACACCAGCACGATCCGGACCAGCTCGGCCGGACCGAAGCCGCGCAGCGAGGGGCGCTCAACCCGCAGGGCCCGCTCCGGCGGTCCGCAGGCGAAGGGGCCGACGAAGCTCCCGCTCATGTCGCCAGCTTGCTGTATGTCACCGCAGCCGGCGTCGCCGCCCACTCGTCGGTGCGTCCGGCGGGGTGAGCGCCGGGATCAGCAGCTCGGCGAGAAAGTCCGCCAGCTCGCCGGGCGGCTCCACCAGGACCAACGAGGCGGTGATGCGTACCAGCCACTGGGCAAGCGCGACCGGGTCACGGTGTGCCAGGTTGCCGGCGCCGACGGCCAGGCTGACCATCGGCACGAACGCGGCGGTGGCCCGCTCCATCAGCTGCGGCACGTCACGGGCCACGAACGAACCGATCAGGTCCCGCTCGTCGGCCAGCATCTTGGCCAGTACCGGGTGTTCCCTGGCCTCGCGCACCAGGGTGGCCAACAGGTCGACCACCGACTGTGGGCCGATCGGGAAGCCGATCCGCGCGGGCAGCGAGCTCAGCAAGCGGTGCGAGTCGCGGGCCGCGAGCAGCATGGCCTGCTGCTCGATGTTGCCGACCTGGCGGTACACCGTGGTGCGGTTCACACCCAGTTCCTGCGCCACGTCCTGCACGGAGGTGCGCCGCACGCCGTAGCGGGCGAAGCAGCGGGAGGTCGCGTCCAGGAACGGGTCCAACGAAGCCGGTGGCGGCGGTGGCATGCCCTGGATCGACTCCGGAAGCGGCAGCAGTGACTGGGAGTCCACCAAGTCATCCTCCCGGCCGGTCGTCACAGTTGCGTGCATGGCAAACCTTAATCGAGTAGGCGGTCCGGCGAACGTGGCCTTGCTGTTGCTGCAACTATAGAGCAGAATTGTTGCAATGTGGTTGCCGAGCCGTGAGCAAATCGACTTACCGGCGGCTACGCACCAGGAGGCGGGTACTTCGATGGCGAAGACGTCACGGACTCCGGCACCCGGGGAGTCCTCCAGGGAGAAGACCGCTCAGCGCCTGCTGAGCTCGTCGGCCACCCGCTCCTACGACCCGGATGTCGACATCGACTGGTCGGCGCCGCTGGCGGAGGACAAGTACTTCCTGCCCGAACACCGGGTCTCGCTCTACGGCACCGAGCTGTGGCAGCGGCTCACCCCCGACCAGCGCGCCGAGCTGGGCCGGCACGAGATCATCAGTATCACCAGCTTCGGCATCTTCGCCGAGGTGGCGCTGATGCACCTGCTGCTCAAGGTGGTGACCAAGGGCGACCCGACGAGCCGGCATGCCCAGTACGCGCTCACCGAGGTGGCCGACGAGTGCCGGCACTCGACGATGTTCGGCCGGGGCATCGAGAAGTCGGGGATCGGCCCCTACCTGGCGCCCTGGTGGTTCACCCAGCTGCTCAACCTGACCCTGTTGTTGCCGATCGGGCCGGCGACCTACGGCGGCACGCTGCTGGTGGAGGAGCTGCTGGACCGGCTGCAGCGCGAGACGCTTGCCGATGAGAACATGCAGCCGCACATCCGCATGATCAACAAGATTCACGTGCTGGAGGAGGCCCGGCACATCTCCTTCGCGCGCGCCGAGCTGTCCCGGATGGTGCCCAAGATGGGTCGGCTGGAGCTGGCCGCCAACCGGGTGGCGCTGGCGTTCGGGGCGCCGTTCCTGGTCCGGCTGCTGATCAACCCCGAGGTCTACCGTTCGGTCGGCCTTGACCCGAAGCAGGCCCGCAAGGTGGCGATGGCCAACCCGCACCACCAGGAGAGCCTGCACTGGATGGGTGAGCGGATCGTAACGTTCCTTACCGAGGCCGGCATGATCAAGGGAGTGCTGACGAAGGCGCTGTGGCGCCGCTCGTTCTTGCTCGCCATTGCCGACCACCAGAGAAGAGGACACAGGTGAGCGCAACCACCGAGGCAGCGGCGCGGGGGTCGACACCGGACGCGCCGGTCGAGGTTGAGGTCGCCGTCATCGGCTCCGGGTTCTCCGGGCTCGGCATGGGTATCGCGCTGCGCAAGGAAGGCCGCGACGACTTCGTCATCCTGGAGAAGGCGGCCGATGTCGGCGGCACCTGGCGGGACAACAGCTACCCCGGCTGCGCCTGCGACATCCAGTCGCACATGTACTCGTACTCCTTCGAGCAGAACCCGGAATGGTCCCGGCTGTACTCCGAGCAGCCGGAAATCTGGGACTACCTGCGGGGGGTGGCCGACAAGTACCGGCTGCGCGAGCACATCCGCTTCGGCGCCGAGGTGACCGGCGCCAGCTGGGACGCCGATGCCTCCCGATGGAGCTTGCGTACCAGCGCGGGGGAGTACCGGGCCCAGTTCGTGGTGGCCGGCGTCGGCGCGCTGCACCTGCCGAACATCCCCGCGCTGCCCGGCATCGAACGGTTCGTCGGCACCGCGTTCCACTCCGCGCGGTGGGACCACGACTTCGAGCTGGCCGGCAGGAACGTCGCCGTGGTCGGCACCGGGGCCAGCGCGATCCAGTTCGTCCCGGAGATCGCCGAGCAGGTCGGCTCGCTCACCCTGTTCCAGCGCAGCGCACCCTGGGTGCTGCCCAAGGCCGACGGGCCGATACCCGAGCGGGTGAAGCGGCTGTTCCGGCTCTTCCCGCCGGCCCGGCGCGCCTACCGGGGTTTGGTGTACTGGTTCAACGAGTCGTTCGCGGTCGGCTTCAACGGCCACCCCGGCCTGCTGCGGCTGGCCGAGCGGCTGGGCCGCAAGCACCTGCGCAGCCAGGTCGGCGACCCGGTGCTGCGGCGCAAGCTGGCGCCGAGCTACACGCTGGGCTGCAAGCGGGTGCTGATGTCCAACACCTACTACCCCGCGCTGGCCGGCGCCAATGCCGAGGTGGTCACCTCGGGGGTCAAGGAGGTCCGCGAGCACAGCATCGTGGACGGCGACGGCGTCGAGCACCCGGTGGACGCGATCATCTACGGCACCGGCTTCCACGTGACCGATGCGTTCGACTACCTGGACATCAAGGGCCGGGACGGCCGGGACCTGGCCGCGCAGTGGCGCACCGAGGGCATCCAGACCCACCTCGGCATCACCGTGCACGGGTACCCGAACCTGTTCTTCCTGCTCGGCCCGAACACCGGGCTCGGGCACAACTCGGTGGTCTTCATGATCGAGTCGCAGGTTCGCTACGCGCTGAAGGCGATGAACCTGGTCCGGCGGAATCGCGCGCGGGCCATCGAGGTGCGCCGGAGCACCCAGGACCGGTTCAACACCCAAATCCAGCGCCGGCTGGCCAAAGGCGTGTGGAGCACCGGCGGCTGCACCAACTGGTATCTCGACGCACAAGGGGTGAACCGCACCATCTGGCCCGGCCAGACCTGGCGGTACTGGTGGGACACCAGGGCCGCCAAGCCGGTCGATTTCGAACTGGTGGCCAGCAGCGGAACGCAGGCGTCGACCGACGAGCTCAGCCCGGGAGTAAAAGCATGAAGGACTTCACAGACAAGGTCGCGGTGATCACCGGCGCCGGCTCCGGCATCGGCAGGGCGCTGGCACTCGACCTGGCCGCTCGGGGCGCGCGGTTGGCGTTGTCCGACGTGGACGACGTCGCGGTGGCCGATACCGCCGCGAGCTGCGAGAAGCTCGGTGCGCAGGCCAAGGGTTACCGGCTGGACGTGGCCGACCGGGCCGCCGTGACCGGGCACGCCGAGGAGGTGGCCGGCGAGTACGGCCGGGTCAACCTGGTGGTGAACAACGCGGGGGTCGCGTTGATGTCCACCGTGGAGCAGATGAGCTACCGCGACCTTGACTGGATCGTCGGCATCAACTTCTGGGGCGTTGTGCACGGCACCAAGGCGTTCCTGCCGCACCTGATCGCCTCCGGTGACGGGCACCTGGTGAACATCTCCAGCGTGTTCGGTTTCGTCGGGGTGCCCACGCAGAGCGCCTACAACGCGACCAAGTTCGCGGTGCGCGGGTTCACCGAGGCGCTGCGCCAGGAGATGCTGATCGACAAGCGGCCGGTCGGGGTGAGCTGCGTGCATCCCGGCGGCATCCGCACGAACATCGCCCGCGACGCCCGCGCGCCAGGGGGCGACCCGTCCGAGCAGCGCGCCCGCGACTTCGCCCGGATCGCCCGCACCACCCCGCAGGACGCGGCGAAGACCATCCTGCGCGGCGTGCAGCGGGGCAGCCCGCGCATCCTGATCGGGCCGGACGCCTATGTGTTCGACGCGATGCCCAGGATTCTCGGTGCCGGCTACCAGCGGCTGACCAGCACCGGCATCCGGTTGGCACGCCGGTTCGGTGTGTCCACCGGCGGGCTGTGACGGTCGTGGACGCCGCTGAGCCGGGGCACGACGAGGTGGGCTACACCGGCCCGGCGACGGTGGTGGTCGACGAGGCGGAGGTCGCGGTGCAGGTCGAGCTGCGCGGTTACTTCCAGCCGATCGACGGCTACTTCCACTGGTACGGCCGGGTCGCGGCGAACCCGGCGCTGGACGCTCTGGTCACCGGCAACCGCGCGGCCGTGCTGCTGCGCACCCCGGCCGGTGAGCGTCCTGGCGAGCTGTCCGACCCCGACCTGTGGGGGCGGTTCCGGGTGTCCGGGCACAGCACCCCGCCGTTCGCACTGGATCTGGAGGTCGACCCGCGATAGCCGGTCCTCGGGTCTCCAGTCGAACCTCGCCCTTGCGGTGAGTCGGCAGCCTCGCAGCTGGGGTGAAAACCGGCTGCTCGATGCAGCATGGTCCTGTTAGCGTCCCGGCGAGTAGCCGAGTTCGCGCGATGGCGCAGCGCCTACGCTCTGATCATGGCCTGCTCGTCCGACGGGCGCGGTGTGCTGTGGTCGACCGGGAAGAGGTCACGCGAGTTGTTTCCTCGGGCCTATCGCCGGGTGCTCGCCATTCCCCGGGTCCGAGGTGCCCTCCTCTTAGGTTTCGTCACGAGGCTGCCGGTGACCGGTCTCGGCATCGCACTGACCCTGCATGTCGTCGGCGGGCTCGGTCGCGGGTACGGCGAGGCCGGCCTGGTCGGCGCCGCGGTCACCGTCGGCAGCGCGGTGGGTGCACCGGTTGCCGGCAGGGTGATCGACCGACACGGGTTGCGCCGGGTCGTCGCGCTGTGCGGGGTCTGCTCGACGGTGTTCTGGGTCGGCGCCCCGCATCTGCCCTATCTCGTGCTCGCGGCATTGGCCGTGCCCGCCGGATTGCTGGCGGTGCCGGCGAGCCTGCTCAGCCGCCAGTTCCTGACGGCGTTGGTGCCGCAGGGGCAACGCAGGCCCGTCCTCGCGTTGGACATGATCCTTACCGAGTCCTCGTTCGTAGTCAGCCCGATGCTAGTTGTTCTGGTGGCCACCGAGGTGTCCTCCGCCGCGGCGCTCACCGGCATCGGTGGCTGTCTCGCGGTGGCCTCGGTCGCGCTGTGCTGGGCGGACCTGCCCGTTCGCGCGGAGTGGGAGGCGACCGAGGGAAGCCTTTCGACTCGGCCTCCCGTGCGGCAATGGCTGGACAGGCGGTTGACCGCGGCCTTGCTGGTCACCGCCGGGGCCTTGTTCACCCTCATCGGTACCGAGATTGCCCTGGTCGCGCAGCTGCGCGGGCACGGCGAGACACGGTGGACGGGCGTGGTGATCGCGTGGATGTCCATCGTGTCGATCATCGGTGGCATGGTGCACGGCGCGGCGCGGCGGTCCCTGTCCCAGGGGACGTCGGCTTTGTTGCTGTGCGTGCTGGTGATTCCAGTGGGGCTGTTCGGTCATCCGTGGTGCGTGTTGGCGGTCGCTCTCGTCCCGATGAACCTGATGTGCACCCCCACACTGGCCGCTGGTTCCGAGACGGTCACCAGGGTCGCTCCGCCGCGGGTTCGGGGCGCGGCGCTCGGACTGCAGGACGCCTCGGGCCGAGTGGGGTTCGCGCTGGGTAGCCCGGTGGTCGGCTTCGTCGCCGACCACAGCTCGCCCGGCTGGGGTTTTGCCGCCGCCGGACTCGGCGGGTTGCTCTTCACCGGTGTGGGTCTGTTGTGCTGGAAGCGGGTGCGTTCTCCCGCCGGCCGGCCGGTCCCGGCGACTGATGCCGCGCAGTGACCCATTCGTTGGCCAAGGGAGCAGCCGTATGCATGTGGTGGTGATCGGGGCAGGTCTCGGAGGTCTGTGCCTGGCGCAGGGGTTACGCCGGTCGGGGATCGCGGTCACGGTCTACGAACGAGACCAAGGGGTGACCGCGCGGTTCCAGGGTTACCGGATCGGATTGGCGGAGCATGGCATCGAGGCACTGCGCGCCAGCTTGCCGCCTCGGTGGTACCGGCTCGTCGAGGCCACTGTTGGCGATCTTGCCGGTGAACGCCCGATTCTGGACCCTCGGTTGAACCGGGTCGGCGAGATGTCACCGCTGCGGGGTACGGCGGTCGACCGCCACGTCCTTCGCCATCTGCTGTTGGCCGGACTCGACGTACATTTCGGCAAGAACCTCGTCTCCTACCGGGTACGGCCGGATCAGCAGGTAGCGGTCGAGTTCGGCGACGGCACCACGCGGCATACCGATGTGCTCGTCGGTGCGGATGGGATCAACTCCTCGGTGCGGGCCACCTTGACCCCGGCGACCCGGGTGACCGACACCGGGACCCGCTGTGTCATCGGGCGAACTGTCCTGACCGATCGTCTCGCCGCCCTGGTGCCCGGATTCGGCACCGTCGTCAGGTCGGACAACCTCACCCTCGTGCTGGGACTCATGCGGTTCCGCACGCGGCCGACAGCGGCCGCCACGCGGCTCGCTCCCGAGGTTTCGCGGCCTGACGTGCGTGACTATCTGCGCTGGGTGACGCTACTACCGACCGGGCATCCGATTGCCGAGGGCGCCAGCCGCCCCGCGCAAGACGCGGTACTGGGGCTCATCGAAGGCTGGCACCCCCAGCTGCGGAGCCTCGTCGAAGCGGCCGATCCGGACAACAGCACGCTGCTCTCGATCAAGATAGTTCGGCCGGAACACCACTGGGAGCCTGGCCCGGTGACCTTGCTCGGCGACGCCATCCATGCCACCTCGCCGAGCGGCGGCAACGGCGCGAACACCGCGTTGCGCGACGCACAGCTGCTGTGTCGCAAGCTGGTCGATGCCGTCTACGGTCGTGTTGGGCTCCTCGAGGCGATAGACGACTATCAGAGTCAGATGCGGGTCTACGGTGCCGAAGCCGTCGAGCACAGCGTGGCGATGCTGCCCCGTTTTGCTCCTGGCAACTAGTGTTTTCGCCCGCCAACATGGCCGGGCCAACTCTCACGTGAAGCGCGATGTGCTCACCCGCCCGACTCGGTGTGCTCAGAGCCCCGACTCGCGGGAGGAGGTGGTCGTGGGCGGGGTGCCGACTCCGGGGTTGGCGCCGGGCTGAGAAACTACTGAACGTGACGAAGGTCGAGGCGCACGCCGGCGGAGCGGTGCTACTGCTCGGTGCCCGCAGCGAGATCGGCCTCGCGCTGGCGTGCCGGCTGGTGGCCCAGACACCCCGCCCGGTGGTGCTCGCCGCGCGCC
>DASYBQ010000208.1:0-2600 GCA_036500625.1 Pseudonocardia sp.
GAGTCCGAGTTACTGGAGTCGCTCGAGTCCGAGTTGTCGCTGTTGTCGCTGTTGTCCTGGCCCTTGCCGGTCACGTACGCCGGGTCCGGCGCCGGGATCGGCTGGTTGGGCTGGCCGGCGAGGATCTTGGTCATCGCCTTGAAGTACGGTGGTGCCGCGACCGTGCCACCGAACGCGCCGTGCCCGCAGTCGCCGAGGTGCACCGGCGGGCCCGGGCACAGCGTGCGGGGGTGCCGGCCGTCGGCGAACAGCATCGACGAGGCCCCGTAGCCGTTCACGCCGCCGACGAAGGCCACCGACTCGCTGTCGTTCGTGGTGCCCGTCTTGCCGATGTCCGGGCGGGTCCAGCGCGCCGCCGAGGCGGCCGCCGCCGACGTGCCGGCGGTAGTGTCCTTGCTCAGGCCGGCCAGCAGGGTGTCCGCCAGGCCGGTGGAGATCGCCTGCTCGCACGGCTGCTGGGCGATCGAGAGGCGCCGGCCGGCGCGGTCGCTCACCGAAAGCACCGGGCTCGGCGGGCACCACCTGCCGCCGTCCATCAGGGTGGCGGCCACGTTCGCCATCTCGAGGGTGCTGACCGGGCTGACGCCGAGGGTGAACGACAGCAGGCCCTGGTAGAACTTCGACTGCGGCTGGTTGTACTCCGGCCGCTTGGCCAGCGGGTTGCCCGTGTCGGTGATCGGGGTGCCGCCGGCGGCGTTGGTACGCATGGTCTGGCGCAGCCCCAGCCGCTCGGCCATCCGGACCACCGCCGGCGTGCCGACCTTCGACTCCAGGTTCACGAACGCCACGTTCGGCGAGGTGGCCAGCGCGCTCTGCAGGCTAATCGGGTCGGCGTAGTTGCCGTCGTTGGAGACGGGGTAGCACTTGGTGTTGCGGTCGGCCCGCTCCGGTGTGAAGCAGTCCGAGTTCGGGTTCGGCAGCTCGGAGTCGAAGCCGACCATGCCCTGCTCCAGCGCGGCGGCGGTGGTGAAGATCTTGAACGACGAACCGGCGCCGAACACGTTGCTCGCGTTCGACACGATGTTGGTCACCGTGCCGCCTGCCTTGGCGTCGGTGCCCAGGTTGCGGTTGGCCACCATCGCCACCACCTGGTGGCCGCCGTCCTGTGGCTTGATCAGCGCGAACGTGTTCGCCACCCCGGGCTGGCCGCTGGGTACGTTGCGCTCGACGGCGGCCTTGACCGCGGCGGCGGCACCGGGGTCCATCGAGGTGGCGATCGTGTAGCCGCCGCTGTCCAGCTGGTCGGCGGTGAAACCGGCCTGGCGCAGGTAGCTGACCACGTAGTCGCAGAAGAAACCCGCGTCCGGCGCGGCGGACAGGCAGCTGCCGCCCGGCACGGTCGGCCCGCCGGGCACCACGCCAAGCGGCGCGGCCTTGGCCGGCGCCGCCTGGGCCGGGGTCAGCGACCCGGCGGCCACCATCGCGTCGATCACCACATTGCGCCGGGTCAACGCCTGGTCGGGATGGGTGTAGGGGTTGTAGAGGTTGGGGTTGTTCACCATGCCGGCCAGCAGCGCCGCCTGCGGCACGGTGAGCCGGGCCGCCGTGGTGTGGAAGTACGCCGCGGCCGCCGCGCCGACCCCGTAGATGTTGCCGGAGAACTCCACCAGGTTCAGGTAGCCGGTCAGGATGTCGTTCTTGGAGGTGTTGCGGTCCAACCGCAACGCCATCTCGGCCTCGCGCAGCTTGCGGGCCAGCGTGTCCGCCTGATCGGCCCGCTGGTCCGCCGGGTCGTTGCGGTCCACGACGTTGATCAGGAAGTTCTTCACGTACTGCTGGGTGATGGTGGAGGCACCTTGCAACGAGCCGCCGGAGCTGTTGTGCAGCATCGCCCTGGCGGTGGCCAACGGGTCGACGCCCTTGTCGAGGAAGAACCGCCGGTCCTCCACGGAGATGACCGCGGCCTTCATGCTGTCCGCGATCTGAGTGAAGGTGGCGGGCAGCCGGTACTGGTCGTAGAGGTAGGCCAGCGGCGCGCCCATCCGGTCGGTCACGGTGCTGACCAGCGGTATCTGGTCCGCGGTCAGCCGGGCGTCGGCTACCGAGCCGGACACCCGCTTGGCCGAGTCGGTCACCTGGTTGGACAGCAGGCCGAGCCCGACAACGACCGGCGACAGCATGCCGGCTAGCAGTACCCCGGCGAGGAGCACCACGCCCAGCAGCCGAAAGACCCGCACCCGTGGACGCACTGGCGAAAGGTTACTCGGCCAGGCTGAGCGCTCGATGAGCGATGCGTCCGGGACCGGGCCGCCGCACCTGAGCAGACAGCAACGCGTCAGGTGATACCAATTGCATTGAGGAGGAGCCGATGAGCGAGCAGCCACGGTTCGCCGACGGTGAGGTTGATCTCGACGTCGTGATCAGGCATGTGCAGCGGCCCGCGCCGGCATCGACGTCAGGTCGATGGCCGACCTGACGTCGGCTGGCGCGGGCCGGGCGGTTACTCCTTGTCCTTGAGCACCTCGAGCAGGCCGGTGATCTCGTCGGCGATCGAGTTGGGCACGGTGTAGCCGTCCTGGGCGCGGATCTGGTCGATGTGCGCGGCGATGTCGTCGGCGGAGACCTCCTGCTGGCCGTCCGCGTACCACCCCGGCGCCAGC
>DASYBQ010000209.1:0-14011 GCA_036500625.1 Pseudonocardia sp.
GCCATCACCACCGCGAGCAGGCCCTCGTTCGGCCGTACCAGCGGCAGCAGGGTGTCCCGGTCGATGCCGGCGATGATCGGCAGCGTGACCAGGTAGGCATAGGTCGCGAAGATCGGGTAGAGCGCCGAGGTGACCAGCAGCAGCACGGTGAAAACGCCGCCGACGAATCCGTAGGCGACCACCGGGGGGAACGCGGCGGCCAGCAGCGCGGCGACCACGGTGCCCAGCACCGCCAACGCGATGATCCGCAGCGATGCCCTGTCCAGCCGCCGCCCGTCCGGTTCGGGTTGGCGGGCCCGCGAACCCGGTCGGGAGAGGGTTCGAGTCATGGCCGGCGCCCCTCGCAGTTTCTCGCGGCGGCACCACGGGACGGGTCGAGCCCGGCGCGGGTGCGCGCGGGCAGGCACAGCTTGGTCACCCGTCAACGCTACTGAGTGCGTGCTTGCACGTCTCTCGAGGGATAGACCGATCCGGCTTCGCGCACCAGCCGGCTGACCGCAAGGAGCACGTTGAACTGGCCAAACGGTGCCGGCGACAGCTGGCTTGCCGCTTTGAGAAGCTCTCAGTCTTGGCCGTTGGCCTCCGCAACTGGCCGCGATGAACCGCGGTCGCCGCCGGATCCGGAGCCGGTGCCGGCGGCATTTCCGGCTGTGTCACTATCAGTCCACTACCGTGACACTCATTGCTGTCACAACTGCCGATAGGGATACGTGTCCGGGCTCACGAGTCGCTCGAGTTCGGAGTTCATCGCTGAGCCAGGGTGCCGCCGGCAGCGCGGCCGGGTGCCCGTGACCGAGAAGCGCAGAACCGGGGGTTCCCTGTGTCCAGCGAGTATCAAGTGACCGGACATGTCTGAGTCACCTGCCCAGGTGCTGGGATTCGACCAGGTCCGGCGTGGTTACGACCGTCAGCAGGTCGATACGCACCTGCACACCCTGCAGGCCAGGCTCGCCGAGCTCCGCCAGGCGCACCGGCAGGAGCATCAGCGGGCTGACTGGGTGGAGAAGGAACTGCGTGAGGCGCGGGAGCTGCTGGAGAGGCGGGCGGCCACGACCCCTCCGAGGGTGCCCAAGGAAGAGGGGTTCGGCTTCCGCGTCGAGAAGCTGTTGCGCACGGCGCAGGACGAGGCCGCCGAGGTGCGCAACGACGCTGCCCGCGAGGCGGCCGCGCTGTTGGACAAAGCCCGCTCCGACGCCGAGAGGCACCGTCAGACGGTGGGACAGTCGCTCGTTGCTCGCGCCGGGACGCTCGAGCAGGAGGCCGCACAACGCCGGGCCGAGTTGGACGACCGGGAGCGCCAGATTTCCGAGCAGGCCGCCGTAAGCCAGGCGGAGACCGATCGGATGCTTGCCGAGGTGCGCAGACATGCCGCCCAGGTCAGCCACGAGGCGCAGGCTCGGGTCGAGCAGGAGCGGACCCGGGCCGAGCAGGCAAATCGGGAACGCCAGGAGGCGGCCGAGAACGAACTCGGGCGGTTGCGGACGCTGCACGAGGAGGTCCGCCGTCAGCTTGCCCGCATGTACGACTCGTTGAGCAGGGAGTTCGCCACCGTGGCGCCCGAGTCGAGGCAGTCCCCGGCCCAACTGTCACCGGCCCAGCAGTCCTCTGCGCAGCGGCCAGCGACCCAGCAGGCCGCGGCGCAGCAGGGTTACCCGTCGGCCACTGGGCCGGGCGGGGCAGCTGAGGCATTGTCGATCGAGAGAACCGACCGGCTGGCGGCTCAACCGATGCCAACTGAGCGACGCAACATGAGCTGACCGGCCCGTGGACCGGTCAGCTCGCTGGAAACCCTGGAACCGTGGCGCCTGGAAACCGTGGCGCTGGAGCCTTCAGTAGTAGTAGAGGTTCCCGTTGTTGGTGCTGGTGCCCGGCGTACCGGCACCACCGTCGCCACCATTGCCGCCGGTACTGGTGGCGTCGGTACTCCCGGGACTGCCGTCGCCCCCGGCGCCGTGGTGGGCGGAGCGCTTCTCGTGTTCCTCGCGGTGCTGCTCCCGCGCATCGGCCCGCGCATCGCGCGCGTCGCTGCTGTCGTCGCCCGAGTCGCCGGCGCTGCCTTGGGCGCTGCCGGGGGGTGGTGTGGTCGCGGTGCACTGCAGCGGCGCGCTAAGGTTCACGTTGAGCTTGCGCTTGCACTTGGCGGAGGCATCACCGGACTGTCCCGCCTGGCCCTTGCCGTCGGTCCCGTCGCCGGACTCGCCGGGCTGGCCATTCTGGCTGGAGGCGCCGCCCTGGTCGGAGCCGGAACCACCGTCGTCGCTGTCATCGGCGTACGCGACCCCACCGAGGGCGATGGCACCCGTGGCCAGCAATGTGGTCAGCGTTGCCAGGTAGCCGCCCTTGCTGATGCTGCGCAATGGGATGCGCCTCCCCGTCTCGTCAGCGGTGTTGATCCCCATTACCACTTTGGTAACTATTGAACCAAACGTATCGGTCTCAACGAGCCACCGGCGGAGCCGTGACGCCTCGACGGCGGCGATTACCGGAAATTCCCCCGACAGTGTGGCCAGATGCGGTGGAATTGACGACAGTGGCGTGTCACGGCGAGCCAAGATAGCTCGCGCGGGAGTCAATGCCGGATTGGCGTGGGAATAGGTGCGTCTTTCTCGGGGTGGCTGGGCGCGGAGGGGGACACGTGGAACCTCGCACCATGGGCGTCGAGGAGGAGTTCCTTCTGGTCGACCCGGACAGCGGCCGCCCGAGGGCGCTCGCCTGGGCGGCGCTCAACGCCACCGGGCGGCCGGCGGAGCACCAGATCGAAGATGAGATGCAGCTGCAGCAGCTGGAGACCGGCACCGAACCGTGCCAGTCGCTGGGCGAGCTGGACAAGCAGCTGCGGACTTGTCGCGGCCGAGCCGCGGAGTCGGCGCTGGCGGCCGGAGCGCACCTCGCCGCGTTGGCCACGTCACCGATCGCGGCGACCGGGCTTCCCACCCCCGAGGCGAGGTACCAACGGATCGTCCGCCGGTTCGGGCTCGTCGCCGAGGATGAGCTGACCTGCGGCTGCCACATCCATGTCGGGGTGGACTCGGACGCGGAGGGCGTCGCGGTGATCGACCGGATTCGCCCGTGGCTGGCGCCGCTGCTCGCGCTGTCCGCGAACTCGCCGTTCTGGCAGGGTCGCGACTCCAGCTACGCCAGCTACCGCTCACAGGTGTGGTCCCGCTGGCCGTCCGCAGGGCCGACCGAGCTGTTCGGTGGCCCCGAGCAGTACCACGAGCTGATACACGCGATGACCGCGTCCGACACCGTGGTGGACTCCGGCATGGTCTACTTCGACGCCCGGCTCTCCGAGCACTACCCGACGGTGGAGGTTCGGGTGGCCGACGTCTGTCTGCACGCAGAGGACGCGGGCCTGCTGGCGGTACTGACCAGGGCTCTGGTGGAGACCGAGGCCAGGGCGTGGCGGGACGGGCGGACTCTGGCGCCGACCCGCGGCGAGCTGCTGCGCCTTGCCAGGTGGCGGGCGGGCCGCTCCGGCATGGCGGGAGACCTGGTGGACCCGGGTACCGGCCGGCCGGCCCCGGCCGCCTCGGTGCTTCGGGATCTGTACTCGCACGTCCGGTCGGCCCTGGTGGATGCCGGGGACGACGACGCTGTATCGACCCGGCTCGACCTCGTCGTACGGCGCGGTACCGGCGCCGAAGCGCAGCGGAAGGCGTACCGGGAGTCGGGACGGCTGGCGGACGTGGTGTCCGACGCGGTGCGCCGGACCACTACCTGAGCCGGTAGGCGCGCGACTCGCGGGTACCCGCTACGGCGTGTTGCCCGGCCGTGCCCTCGGAGCCGCGCCTTCCGGCCCCACACCCGGTTGCTGGCCGGAGCCCGCCCGGTAGCCCTCGGCCTCGTTGACCTGGGTGCTCAACTCCTGGTCACGCAGCCGGGAGAGCACTGTCATGGTGATGGCGTGGCCGAGCGCGACGAGCAGCAGCATCACCCCCACCCTGGTGATGATCGGCCGCACCCCCGACTCGACGCCCCCCACCGAGCCGACCAGGGCGACCATTCCCAGCATCACCAGGTGGAACAGCACCGCGACCATGCCGGCGACCTGCTTGGAGCGTTCCAGGTTCTGGTACACCTCGTCGAGGTAGGCCGGGCTCTTGCGCAGGATCACCTGTCCATCGATGGCGACCGTGACCGCACCGATGAACAGGACGAGCAAATAAGCGCCATTACTCACGAGGTGCTCCCCCTTCGACAACGAGACAATGGCTATGACCCAACCTACTGGTCTGCGGTGTCCAGTGGGGGCAACCAGGAGCGAGTTCCCTGCCGCGACGCGGACAAACCGGTATTGAGCGTGGGTCCGCGCACCTTGCGCCCGGGTAGATGGACGCATACCTCCCGGTCAGCCGGCGGGCAGCAGGCCGCGCACGAACGCGGCCTGTCCAGCGTGCTGCAGGTCGTCGGACAGCACGCTGACCAGGCGGACGGCCCGGGTGACCGGCGGATCCCAGTTCTCGTCGACCACCTCGGGCAGCTCGTCCTCGGTCAGTGAGCGCAGGTAGTCCGTGGTCCGGGCATGCACCGCGTCGTGGTAGTCGGTGAGCAGCGCGGGGGAGGGGAAGCGGGCCGAGGAGACGTCGGACGAGCTGTGGCCGAAGCCGATATCGCTCGGCGGGAACGGCAGGTCGAACCTGGCGACCCAGTCCTGAGCGGTCCAGACCTGCTCCAGGTTGGCGACGCCGGCCACATGATCGTCCTGCACCCGGGTCAGGTGCCACACCAGCCAGCCAACCGAGTTGCCGGTGCCTTCCGGCCGCCAGGCGAGCTGCTCCTCGGTCAAACCGTGCACCGCGTGCCGCACCACCTGGCGGACCCGGTCGAACCCGTCGACCAACAGTTCCACGCTCACCCTCTGCTCCTCCCAAAGCCGTGCACGGTGCGGAGGGGTCAGTCGCCGTTGAGCGGCTTGCGGTGGCGGCCGCCGAGCCCCGGCCGGGACGCGAGCGGACGCACGACACCCTCGCCGGGGACAGTGTCCTCCGACGCGGGGCGACGGCGCGCCCTCGGCACGCCGAACCCGGTCGCATGCGACCTGGCGCGCAGTTCGTCATAGATCGGGGTAACGCTCACGCCGATCAACCTAGCGATTACACGCGGCTATGTAGGCGTACACGGGCAGGGAATTGCTGACACAATCGAGTGGCATGTGGCGCAAGTGACGGTTAGACGATTACTCGGAGGCGTCAGTCGCTACTTTCCGTAGCTGGTCGCCACGCAGGGTAGACAAGCTGGCTGACCGCGACCGTCTCACCCTCAGCGATATTCGCGACCACCCGCTCGTTCCGGAGTTTGCCACCGCGCTGCACGCCGAGATCAGGACTGACTCGCGTTCGCCCGCCAACTGGGTAACACCAGAGACGGACTCAAGAGGACCAAGTGCACGTTCGGTGACTGCTTGACGTCCTGGACGGGTGGTCTGTGACGACTCAGTTAGGCAGATAGTGGTCTTCGCGATCACATTCCGATACCTATGCCGTACCCCGCCGTCTCGAGGAGGCTCTGGTACGTGCCGAACTCTGTTCCCTATCGCCGCGGCGAGACGACCGAACACAGCTGGACGCCGCGCAGCGCGTTCACCGTGCCCGAGTTGCTCGGGCCGCGCCAGGCGACCGCGCGAAACCGAGGGCAGCACGCCCCCGCCTGCCCAAAGCCGATCACGGCTCCTCGTCTGCCCCCGGTGCTGACCGCGAGCACGGTCGTCGCGGTCAGCGCCCTGGTCATCACCGCCGCCCTCTACGGGCACGTCGATCGGGAAGCGGGCACCTTCGGTCCCACCCAAGGCCCACGTCAGGAGGCCGGTGCGCAACCACGGTCCCGCACGCCGGACAAGTTGCCACCCTGGGCCGGGCCTATCGACATCACCTCGGCGCGGCTACCGGCCCGGTGCACCACCGCCGTTGAGCGGGCAACCGCACCACCTCGCAACCCGGCCAGCTCCACCGCCGAGCGCTCCGGAATCTCGCGCCGAGCACGGCAGGGCGACCACGCGGCGGACCGCATGCGGGCCACGCGACCGGTGGACCAGATGGTCAGCGCGCTCGGCGCGGTACCAGCACGGCTCGACGGCATGCTCGACCAGGTCGGCGCGGGGCTCCCCACCAGCAACCGGCTGGTACCGGGACACCGGGCGGCGCGCGGCGGACCGCTGGGCGGCGTGGCCAGCTCGGTACTGGGTGGGCGGTGACGCCGCGGCTCGGTACGGTCCGCCCGCTCAGCTCACCTCGACGGTAAGGCCCTCGTGCAACAGGCTGCGGTAGCCGGCGAGGCGCGCGGCCTCGACGAGCGGTGCCTGGTAGCCCCACGCGACGTCGTCCAGATGGCGGCCGTCCGCCCGCAGCGACCAGTAGCTCGCCCAGCCCTTGTAGGGGCACACCGTCCTGGTCTGGCTGGGCGCAAGGAGGTCCTCCCGGATGTCGGCCGAGGGCAGGTAGAAGCGGTTCGGCAGCCCGGTCTCGGACAGCAGCAACGCCCGGGTCGAGTCGGCCACCACGACGTCACCGGCAAGCACCCGTACCCGCTGGTCGGTGGCCCGCACATCCACCCGGTGGAACGGGTCCGGCAGGTGCCCGACGGCCTCCTCGCCCTCGTCGAGCCAGCGGTCCATCGCCGACCAGTACAGCGCCGCGTACCCGGTCAGCCAGGACGCGGACCCGACCGGGGTCGGGTAGTGCCACACCGCGTTCTCCGCGACCCGGTCACCGACACGGACCGACCGGTAGGAGGCGTCTCCCTTGAACGGGCAGTGCGTGTGGTGCTCGGTCGGCTTCAACAGGTCGGCGCGCAGGTCGGTCTCGGGCACGTAGAGCTGGGGGAGCAGCCCGGTCTCGTGCAGCAGCACGCCGTCGCGGGTGTCCAGCACGGTCTGCCCGGCGAACTCGGCGCGCACCCGGCGGGGGAACGGATGCATCAGCAAGCGGTGCTGCGGGCCGTCGATCTGGTAGTTCGTCAACTGGCCGCCGGTACCTGCCAATGGTCCGGGAAGCCGGGTGAGTGTCATGGTGGAACCTCCGGTCGGTGTCACACGCTACTAATCTCCCGGTATGACCAACAGCTCCCCGGAAGTTGTTCCCGCGTCGAGCTACCAGGCCGAGATTTATTTCGCCGGCCTTTCGGGCGCGACGCCGCCGCTACCCACCGACCTGACCCAGCTGGAGCCGCTGGCGAAGCAGCGGCTCGATCCCGGCCCCTACGGCTACATCGCCGGCGGAGCGGGCAGCGGTGCCACCATGCGGGCCAACCTGGAGGCCTTCGACCGCTGGCGGATCGTGCCGCGCATGCTGCGGGAGACCACCCGACGGACGCTGTCCAGCACGATTCTGGGCACTCGACTACCCGCACCGATACTGGTGGCGCCGGTAGGGGTGCTGTCCATCGCGCACCCGGACGGCGAACTCGCGGTGGCAAGGGCGGCGAGCGCGCTCGGGGTGCCGATGGTGCTGTCCACCGCGTCGTCGCACACCATCGAAGAGGTTGCCGAGGCGTCCGGCGACGGTCCGCGCTGGTACCAGCTGTACTGGCCGACCGAGGACGCGGTGACCCTCAGCCTGCTGGCCAGGGCGAAGGCGGCCGGCTTCGACACGCTGGTGGTCACCCTGGACACCTGGACCCTCGGCTACCGCCCGCTCGACCTTGACCAGGCCTACCTGCCGTTCCTGCGCGGGGTGGGCACCGCCATCCCGTTCTCCGACCCGGCGTTCCTGGCCGGTCTCGCGGCCGCTCCGCAGGACGACCTGATGGCGGCCGTCGGCCGGTGGGTGCCGATGTTCACCGGGACCGCGCTGCGCTGGGACCGGCTGCCGCTGCTGCGGGACAACTGGGACGGCCCGATCGTGCTCAAGGGCGTGCTGCACCCCGAGGACGCCAGGCTGGCGGTCGATTCGGGGATGGACGGCATTGTGGTGTCCAACCACGGCGGACGCCAGGTCGACGGCGCGGTCGCGGCGCTGGATGCCCTGCCTGGCATTGCCGACGCGGTGGCGGGGCGGGCGGCCGTGCTGTTCGACTCGGGGGTGCGCGGCGGTGCGGACGTGTTCAAGGCGCTGGCGCTGGGTGCGGACGCGGTGCTGCTGGCCCGGCCGTACGTGTACGGCTTGGCGTTGCACGGCGAGGACGGGGTGCGCCACGTGCTGCGCGGCGTGATCACCGAGCTGGACATCACGCTCGGCCTCTCCGGCTACTCCGACATCGCCCAACTTTCGCCCGATGCCCTCCTGCCCATGGGCTCGTGAGTGGAAAGGAACGCTATAGCGATCCTTTCCACTCACGACCCTGTGGCCAGGCGGGCCGGTGGGCTTGGAAGGGGGTTGCCCAGCGCGGCATCGGGGCGCCTGTCGACATGCCGCCGGCGTTCAGGTCGAACGCGGCGGCGGCTCGGGCGGCCGGGTCGGAGGTCGCTTCGTCCGGCGCGGCGCCGGAACCTGATTCCGGTAGTGTCCTCGATCCACGCCGCGTCCACCCCGGCGGCGCGGCCCACCTCGGCGTTGTCGACTCGCTAGGGCAGAGACGAGCCGGTGCCCAGGATGCCGATGGCACCCGGCGGCGGAACGGTCATGCCGGACCTGCCTCCTCGCCAGTGGGACCGCTGAGTTTACCCGTCGGTAACTTCTGTGTCGCCCCGGAGCGGGCTGTCTGGACCAGCGCCGGTCGGCGTAATCGACATATCTCGTTCGTCCCGGTGGATTCACCCGCCACACCTGTGGTGGCGCCGGTGTCATAGTGGGCAGCGGCGAGAGCACCGAGGAGGGCCACGGGTGGACGCGCTGGTACCGCTTGTAGCCGGCCTGTTGTCCTGGCTGCGGGCAATTGCCGGTTCCGACGTGTGCCCCGGCGACTGGGCCTGGGCGGTCACCGTGTTCGGTGTGCTGGTGGGTCTGCTGCCCACGGCCGGCGCACTCACCGTGATAGCACTGCGCCGCCGCGCGGCGGAGCACGGCCGGCGCCTCTCGACCACCTCGGCGGTGCTCATCGGGGTGGGCAGCTGCTGGCTCGGCGTCTGGGCCCTGTTCCAGGCGACCGGTCAGGTCTTCCAGCGCGGCGGCCGGGCCAGCGGGCTGGGGCGTGCCGACCGGGTGTCCCTCACCCAGCTCAACTGTTTCGGCATGTCGCAGCGCGCATACCTCGGGTCCGGGTCGGTGTCGCAGGCGTTCGGCGACGACGTGGTGCGCGGCGCGGTGTTCTTCCTGCCGCTGGTGGTGTTCCCGCTGGCGGCCGCCTTTCTCGTGTGGACGCAGGCCCGACTGGCGCTGCGCGGCGGCCCGCGCTGGCCGGCTCGGTTGTTCGCGCTGTCGTTGCTTGCGGTCGCGGTGACCACCGGGGCGCTGCCGGCCGGAGCTACCGCCCAGCTGTGGACCGGTGTCGGGTTCGGCTCGCTGTGCGGTGTGCTGCCGGTGCTGCTGGTCCGACCGTCCACCCGGTCCGCCCGCGACGCACAGGTGCCCGCGCCGGGTGGTGGGCCGGCGCGGCCCGCCGAGTCGGGACGGTCCGCCGGTTCGGCGCGGCGAGTCCGACCCGACCAGTCGGCCGGACCCGCCGCGCCCGCTCGATCCGGGCGGCCCTTCGCGGCTGACCAGCTCTCCGGCGTCGGCCAGCGAGCCGGAGCGCCGCGGAGCACGAAGTGGGCTGGCAAGCGGGCCGGCATGGCGGCCGGACTGGCGGCGGTTCGCACGGCGGCGGGCCGGTGGACAGCCGGCCCGGCGGGCCGGTGGTTCGCCGGCCCGGCGGAGCGGCTGCGTGCCCGTCTGGCCGATACCGGCTCGCCGGGCCTGGCCCAGCCTCCGCCACGCGCACCGGTGGTGCCGGCCCCGCGAATGCCGCTCGGCAGCGCGGCGCCCCGGGGCACCATGGTGGAGCAGACGCCGTGCCCGGGTGCCCGCTTCGAACTCGTCCGCTCGGTGGGCCGAGGCGGTTTCGGCGGTGTGTGGCTGGCCGTCGACCACCGCACGGGCAGCCAGGTCGCACTCAAGGCCGCGCACGTCCCGGACCGGGACACCGAGCTGCGGCTGCGTCGGGAGGCCAGGGCGCTTGGCTCGGTCCGTCATCCGCACTGCGTGCGCATCCTGGACCTGGTCGACAGCCGGACCGACCCCGGCCTTGCCGGGCACCTGCGCGGTCTGGTGATCGTGATGGAGTACCTGCCGGGCCGGACACTGGCGGACATCCTCACCGACCTCGGCCCGATGGATGACCGCACGGCCGGCCGGCTGTGGCTGCTCATCGCCGGTGCGTTGTCCGCCGCGCACCAGCAGGGCGTGCTGCACCGTGATGTGAAGCCGGGCAACGTGGTGGTCGACCCGCGCGGTGACCCACACCTGATCGACTTCGGCATCGCGAGGGCCAGGGGCGATGCCACCCTCACCCTGGCCGGCATGGTGATCGGCACGCCCGACTTCCTCGCCCCGGAGGTCGCCAGGGGAGAGCCGGCCAGCCCCGCCTCGGACTGTTGGCAGCTGGCCGCCACCATGTCGTTCGCGCTCACCGGCAAGCTGCCGCGCGGGGACTGCACCGACGCGGTCGCCGCGCTGCGGTCCGCTGCCGCCGCCACGACACCCCGCTACCTGCCGGTCCGCAGCGTGCACCACCAGCTGGCGCGGGCCTGCCTCGCGCCCGACCCGGCGGCCCGGCCCACGCTCGCCGAGGTTCGTCGGGTCCTCGAGCAACAGATCACCACATCCGGCGGTCCTGGCAGGAGCGTGTCGACCCGTTCGGTGCACTGATGGCACAGTCTCCAGGCGCCACGCATTGCCGCCGGCACAACGGATCGAGATGAGGACTGGTGATGGGTCGAGGCCGGGTCGCCGGAGTTTTCGCCCTCGGCGTGCTGCTCACGCTGGTCGTCGGGGGGTGCGGCGTCCAGGGACCAACCGTGTCCGGGGGGCCAACCGCGTCCCAGCCCGGCCCGAGCGTCTCGGCCACACCTACCTCGGGTCAGGCGGTGGCGCCGGACAACAACGCCGCGCCCGACTCGCCGGGCAGCGGTTCCGACCAGGCAGCCGGCCCGGACCAGTGCCACTCGAACATGCTGGCCCTCTCCCTTGGCAACAGCGAGGGCGCGGCGGGCACCGTGTATCAGGCGGTGCGGTTGCGCAACACCAGCGGCCGGACATGCACGCTGCAGGGGTTCCCCGGTGTCTCCTATGTGACGGGTGACAACGGCGCCCAGGTGGGTGCCGCGGCGGTGCACCAGGGCGCCGAGGGTGCCGTGGTGAGGGTCGCGCCCAGCGCGGTGGCGTCCGTCGACGTTGGCATGGTGAACGTGCAGAACTTCGAGGCCGCGGCCTGTAAACCGACGCCGGTTCGCGGCCTGCGGGTATATCCGCCGAACGAGACGGCGTCACTGTTCCTGCCGATCAGCGGCACCGGCTGCGCGGCGAACCCGCCAGGGGGAGCACAGTTGAACGTGAGCACCGTGCACGCCGGGCCGGGCCAGAACTGACCGGACACCGACGCCGGCTCACCGCAGCGGGAACTCCTGGCCGTGCTCGGCTTCCGGCCGGCTGCCGAAGATTCGTCGGTCGGTCTCGTCGATCGGCGTGTCGTTGATGCTCGCCTCACGCCGGCGCATCAGGCCGTTCTCGTCGAACTCCCACAGCTCGTTGCCGTAGCTGCGGTACCACTGCCCGCCGGCGTCGTGGCACTCGTACTGGAATCGGACCGCGATCCGGTTGCCGTCGAAGCTCCACAGGTTCTTGCGCAGCGCGTAGTCCAGCTCGCGCTGCCATTTCCGGGTGAGGAAGGCAACGATCGCGTCCCGGCCGGTGAGGAACTGGTCCCGGTTACGCCATACCGAGTCCGGGGTGTATGCGAGGGAGACCCGCTCCGGATCGTGGGTGTTCCAGGCGTCCTCCGCGGCTTGCACCTTCTTGAGCGCATCCTCGCGGGAGAACGGCGGCAGCGGTGGCCGCTGGTTCATGGTGACTTCCTCTCACGATGGAGAACGAGCGCTCTCCGACTACGGCAGAGGGTAGAGAACGTTGGTTCTCTGAACAAGTCGCGACAGGTACACGTCGGGTTACGGTCATTCGGTCCGGCGGCGGTGTTCAGTGCCGGACGGGTACCACCGGGCGGCCGATCTGCGGGACCATCAGGGAGAGCTGGTGCGGGTGTATCTGCCAGAAACGGGTCTCCGGGTCGCCGGCCCGCCACACGTCCGCCAACCGGGTCACGGCTTCCGGGTCGACAACTCGCCTCGGTCGGGGACGCAGCCCGCAACGGGCGCGCACCTCCCGGTCCAGTGCGCGCCAGGCATCGTCGGCGGTGGGATGCACGCTGACCGTCGCCGGCCCGTCCTCGTCACCCACCAGCAGTGTGTACACGCTCAACACGTCGTATGACACGGAACTACCTCCGCCCATGGATCGACGAGTGCCGCACGGATGGGTGCGGCCGGACCGTCGGCTATTCAACTGCATCGGTCGCCGGCGGATACGAAACGCCACGCCGTGCGGAGTGGCCAGCGGCCCGGTCAGTGCGACAGGCGGGCCGAGAGGTCGTCGAACCGCCCGGCGAGGCGATGGTCGGCTCGGCGTCGCGCCCAGTGGGCGTACTCGGTGAACAGCTGACGGTAGAGCGTCGGCAGGTCGGCGGCGAGCAGCACGCCGGCCCGCCCGGTGTCGCCGAGACCGAGGGTGCGCCAGGTCAGCGCTGCCTCGGCGAGGGCATGACCAGGACGTCCCGTGTCCTGGTACCAGCGGCCCGCCCGATCGTTCTGCCCGATTCGGCCGGTATGCAGGGTATAGACGAGCCGCACCGGGAACAGCACGGCCTTGGTCACCGGTCGGGCGCCGCCGGCGAGCAGCGCGTCGGGCCATCGCACGCTGTCCAGGTACACCTCGTCGAACCGGCTCGCCGCGAACAGCGCCGCGTCGAGGGTGATCGCGCCGGCGCTGGGTCGCTCGGCGTCGTCGCGCCGGTCTACGCCGTAGATCAGCCGTCCGGAGTCGATCAGGTCCAACCGGTCCACCTCGGGCAGTCGCCCCCGCGCGGCGCCGCGGCGCACACCTGGCCAGTCCGACCAGAAGACGGACAACCGCCGCTCCAAGGGGGAGTGGTCGGGTGCCCGCGCGACGAGGAGATCGATGAGATCGGCGCTGCCCGCGGTGATCTCGGTGAGGACCAGTGCCAGGTCGATGTCGCTGACCAGCGGGGCGAAACTGCCATGGGCAAGGCTGCCGAGCGCGAACGCGGCGTCCAACCCCTCGCCCAGCACCTCGCGCGCCACCGCAACCGCGGCGTGCAGCACCGCGTCCCCCAGCTCCTCGGGTGCTTGGTCAGACAGGGCGCGCTGTCCCTTCTCCCGGGCGGGTTCGGCGTCGTCCACACCGATACGCATCGCTTACGACGTCGCCAAGCTCACACGCCTGCGCGACAACCACGCGGACCCGACAATGCAAGCACACCGGCCCGCATTCGGCGTTATGTGCCGCTACGGCAGTGCCATTGCCGTCAAACATTGGCGCAATCGATACGATGCCAGTCCACCGCGTCGAAACCGGGGGAGAGCCGGCAGATGAGCGATCATGGGTCCCGCTACGAGTCGGTGGTCGAGGAGCAGATACGCAAGGCGCAGGAGCGCGGGGAGTTCGACAACCTGCCCGGCAAAGGACAGCCGCTGGCCGGGCTCGACGGCCCCGAGGACGAGCTCTGGTGGGTGCGGGGGTTCATCCGGCGCGAAGGGCTGACCGCCGACGCGCTGCTGCCGCCCTCGCTGCAGCTGCGCAAAGAGATCGAACATCTGCCGGAGAGGGTGCGAGCCGTCCGCACCGAGCGGGAAGTCCGGGACATCGTGAGCGCGCTGAACCGGCGCATCACGGCCTGGATTCTGCTGCCGACCGGACCGCCACTGCCGCTGCGGAAGCTGGGTGTCGAGCAGGTTCTGGAACAGTGGCGGCGCGACCGCGAGGCCGAAACCGACCCACCGGAGCCCGCCGCCGTGCCGCCGTCACCGACGCCGAGGCGTCGCCGCTGGTGGCGCCGCTGAGCGACCGGCTCACGCTCCTGGTACTGC
>DASYBQ010000210.1:0-14320 GCA_036500625.1 Pseudonocardia sp.
AGCCGCAGCCGGGTCGGCTCGGCCAGGTGGGTCAGCACCTCAGCGGCGAGAGCCAACGCCTCGTCCTGGTCGGCTCGCTGGTCACCAGGTGACCGCGAAACACTGGCAGCTGCTATGTCATCGCGCGCGCGCATGTTTGCATAATGACCCTGAACAGCGCATTATTGCAAGCATGCGCCGCTCACGAGGACACGGGCACGGGTACACCGGTCGGATGGACGACGCGCTGCGCACCAGCACGCTCGGCCTGCGCACCGTGGGCTGGTCCTTCGCGCTGCTCGCCGGGACCGCGCTGGCCCAGCTGGCGGTGGTCGCCGAGACCGGGTCGGTCGGGCTGCTCGGCGACACGATCCACAACATGGCCGACGCGCTCACCGCGGTACCGCTGGCGGTGGCCTTCCTGCTCGGGCGCCGCCCCGCCACCCGGCGCTACACCTATGGCCTCGGTCGGGCCGAGGATCTGGCCGGCGCGGTGGTGGTGCTGGTGGTGTGCGCATCGGCGGCGCTGGCCGGCTACCAGGCCGTGTCGCGGATGCTGCACCCGGAGCCGGTCGCCCACCTGTGGGCGGTTGCCGGCGCTGGGCTGATCGGGTTCGCCGGCAACGAACTGGCCGCCCGGCAGCGGATCGGCGTAGGCCGGCGGATCGGCTCGGCGGCGCTGGTCGCGGACGGCGTGCATGCCCGAACCGACGGCTTCACCTCGCTGACCGTACTGCTCGGCGCCGCCGGGGTGGCGCTGGGCGTACCGCTCGCCGACCCGGTGGCCGGCCTCGGCATCGCGGTGATGATCCTGCTCGCCGTGCGGCACGCGGTGCGCGACGTGCTGCACCGCTTGATGGACGCGGTCGACCCGGCGACCGTCACGCTGGCGGAGCGCACGGCCGGCGAGGTCGCCTCGGTGCACTCGGTCAGCCGGCTCCGGATGCGTTGGATCGGGCACGAGTTGCACGCCGAGCTGGCCGTGTCGGTGCCCGCCGAGATCACCGTCGCCGAAGCGCACCGAACCGCGCACGAGGTGGAGCACGCACTGTGCCACGCGATCCCTCGCCTGGCCACCGCCACGGTCCATGCCGAACCGTTCAACCAGGCAACACGGGCCCACGCAACCCTCGCCCACCACAACGCCAGCCACTAGGCAGGCAGTGTCGAATCACCCATCGGCAAAGCCGGCCCCGCAAGGCCCCGAAGGAGTTCCGGAGCCCACGGATCCCGACGGTGGGCCGCCACGCGCGCCCGAGGGATCCGTCAGCGCGAAACCCGCCCCAACAACCCAGTTATTTCTCCAGCTTGGGCGCCTGTCTGAGCAATCCCTCGGCCCGTACGTCGATGTTGGGCTCGTAGCCGAGGAAGAACGCGAGGTCCGCCGGTCGCAGCGGCGGCGCGCTCTGCGAGTCCGGGCTGGTACACAGGATCCGCGTGGTGACCGTCGTGCGGCTGGCCAGCCGGTGCATGTGCAGGTAGAACACCTGGCGCTCCTCCCGGATCTGGCGGGCGACCCGGACGTCCGCCCGGGGCAGGGCCCCCTCCGGGTTCCACGGGTCGGCCAGCGCACGCAGCCCGGCGGGCAGCTCGATTCTCGGTCGTTGCGGGTGTTGCTCAGGGTCGGTCGGGTTCCTGGCGGCCAGGTCGCGGTAGCTGGGGTTGCGCACCACCACGTCCAGCACGACGAGGTTCGCCACCTTGATCTTTCCCACCTTCATCTCGATTTGTACGCCCACCGTGGCGGGGTCGATGCGCGCCTTCTCCTCGAGGCTGACGGTCAGCCGGGGACGCGCGGCGCCACCCCTGCGGTAGTAGAAATGCGAGATCGCCAGGCCGCCCAGGAGGCCGACAATGGCCAGCACGCCGTTCAGCAGAAGATCATTGAAATCGGACAATGTGGCGACCCGTGTTTCCCTCGACTTGAGAAAGACTTGACCCTACCCCCGTTGACAGACGACCGGTCAGCCGCCAAGATACGAAGCATGACTGCAGGTCACAGCTTTCGAACCCGCTGAGAGGAGGTTTGCTCATGTCCGTACTAGGTCCGGCTCCAGGCCGGTTGTGTTGGATGACGATTACCGAGAACGGCCAGGCGACCTCCTTTCGTGGGCCTCTTTTCGTGTGCCCTGCCTAGTCACCTGAGCCCAGAGGACTGTCTACCCCGATTTTCGTCCGGGTGAGGCAGTCCTCTTTTTATATCCCGGTTATTGTTCGCTATCGTCAGCACGGTCCGCCTGACCACCGCCATTCTCGGAGCTGATGGTGCTCACCGAGCGGCAGTTCCATGCGTACGGCCCCTCGCACTGGGTGGTGCTCGCGGTGAGCGTGTTCGGTGCCGCGGGGCTCGTGGCGCTGGGCCGCCGCGCCGAGACCCGGTCGTCGCGCTGGTGCGGCCACCTGCTCGGCGTGCTGATCACCGTGTTGAACGTGGGCATCGAGCTGTGGCGGTTCCGCCCGGCGCAGCTGGCCCAGACCCTGCCGCTGCAGCTGTCCGACCTCGCCCCCTACGTGAGCGCGTATGCGTTGTGGTCCCGCAGACAGTGGGCCGTCTCGCTGACCTACTACTGGTGCCTCACGCTCAGCACCCAGGCCCTGATGACCCCGGTGCTGTCCGGCCCCGACTTCCCCTCCGTGACGTTCCTGGCGTTCTTCGGCGACCACGTGCTCGTCGTGTGGGCCGCGGTCTTCCTGACCTGGGGGCTGCGCCGGAGCCCCAGCTGGCACGGCTACCGGGTCACCGTCGTGGTGACGGTGTGCTGGGCGGCCGCGATGTTCCCGCTCAACGCGAGCGCCGGGACGAACTACGGCTTCCTCAACCGCAAGCCCGGCACCCGTTCGCTGCTGGACCTGCTCGGGCCGTGGCCTTGGTACCTGATCCCGGAGACCGTGCTGGTACTGGGCGTGTGGGCGCTGATGACCTTGCCGTGGCAACGCCACAGGTCCGCCGGCGGATGAGTCCGCTCGGGTTGGGTGGCGGAGGCGGACGGGAATCGAACCCGCCTGGCCGAGATACTCGGCCACGTCGATTTTGAAGATCGCGGGGGCCACCAGGCGCCCTTACGCCTCCGCCGCCGATCCTATCGCCGCGCCCCACCCGCCGGCCGCTCGCGCCGGACCGTGTGTGCCGTCAGCGCAGGGTGATCCGGCCGGTGCCGGTGCGGACCCGGCCGATCACCGCCGCCGGGCCGCCCAGCCGCGCCACGGCTTCGGCGGCCGCCTCCGGCGCCGCGCCGAACAACAGGCCACCGGAGGTCTGCGCGTCGGCGAGCAGCAGCACCTCAGACTCGGTGCGCCCACCGGAGTCAAGCCGGTCGGCCACCCAGTCCCGGTTGCGCCGGCTGCCGCCCGGCATGACACCGCTGTCCACCAGCTCACGGACCCCCGGCAGAAGTTGCACCGCATCGGTGTCCAACTCGGCGTCCACCCCGGACGCCTCGGCCATCTTCGCCAGGTGGCCGAGCAGGCCGAAGCCGGTCACGTCGGTGGCGCCCTTCGCGCCGGCGGCAACCGCGGCGGCGGCGGCCTCGGCATTGTCCGTGATCATCGAGTTGATCGCGGCCTCGGCGACGTGCGGCGGCGCTATGCCCATCTTGATCGCCGAGGTGACAATCCCGGTGCCGAGCGCCTTGGTGAGCACCAGGACGTCCCCGTCCCGCAGGCCGGCGTTGGTCATGATCTTGTCCGGGTGCACCTCGCCGACCACGGCCAGCCCGTACTTGGGCTCCGGGTCGTCCACACTGTGCCCACCGACCACGGCGAACCCGCACTGGGCGCCGGCGTCCGCGCCGCCGGCCAGCACCTCTGCCAACATCTCCATCGGCAGCTCGGTAGACGGCCAGGCCACCAGGTTCAGCGCGAACAGCGGCCGGCCGCCCATCGCGTACACGTCGGACACCGCGTTGGTCGCCGCGATCCGGCCCCAGGTGCGGGGGTCGTCCACCAACGGGGTGAAGAAGTCGGTGGTGGCAACCAGCGCACGGTCCGCGTCGATCCGCCAGACCGCCGCATCGTCACCGGTCTCGGTGCCGACCAGCAGATCCGGGTGGGTCACCGGGGCGAAACCGGCGAGCACATCGGCCAGCAGCCCGGGCGCCAGCTTGCAGGCACACCCGCCGCCGTGGCTGAACTCGCTGAGCCGCCGACCCGCCACGTTCTCCCCCACCACCCGCGTCACACCCCGAGGCTAACCCCTCGCCCTGACGCGGACACACCCAAGAGCGCCCTTTCCTCACGATCGAACGGCTCTCGTGTCTGTTTCGGCGGGGGAAGGGTGCGCGGTGACCGCTAGGCTGCCGGTGTGGCGGGAGCGAACGTTGATCCTCGGCGTCGGGTGCCCAAGACCGACGCTGTGTTGGCCGAGCTGCCGCTGGCCGCGGCGATGCACGAGCTGGGCCCGGCGCTGGTCAAGCGGCACGTGGTGCAGGCGCAGCACCAGGTCAGGGCCGGTGAGCTGACGCCCGAGCAGCTCACCGCCTCGGTGCTCGCCACCCTGCCGGCCACCGCGGCGGAGAGCCTGCATCCGGTGCTCAACGCGACCGGTGTACTACTGCACACCAACATCGGCCGGGCGCCGCTGTCCCCCGCCGCGATCGACGCACTGCGCATCGCGGCCGGCACCACCGACGTCGAGCTCGACCTGGCCACCGGCAACCGGGGGCCGCGCGGACGCGGCGCGTTGGCCGCGCTCGCCGACGCGGTGCCCGCCGCCGGCGCGGTGCACGTGGTGAACAACGGCGCCGCCGCGCTGGTCCTGGTGGCCACCGCGCTGGCCGCCGGCGGCCGGGAGATCGTGATCTGCCGGGGCGAGCTGGTGGAGATCGGTGACGGGTTCCGCATCCCCGAGCTGCTGGCCGCCACCGGGGCGCGGCTGCGCGAGGTGGGCACCACCAACCGGGTGCGCCGCGACGACTACGCCGAGGCGATCGGCACGGACACCGCCTTCGTGCTCAAGGTGCACCCTTCCAACTTCCGGATCACCGGGTTCACCTCGTCGGTGCCGGTCACCGAGCTGGCCACGCTTGACGCGCCGCTGGTGGTCGACATCGGCTCCGGGCTGCTGGCGCCGGAGCCGCTGCTGCCCGACGAACCGGACGCCGCGACCGTGCTCGGCGATGGCGCGACGCTGGTCACCGCGTCCGGCGACAAGCTACTCGGCGGCCCGCAGGCCGGTCTGCTGCTCGGGTCACCCGGCGAGGGCACGGCGCTGGTGGCGCGGCTGCGCCGCCACCCGCTGGCCCGCGCGCTGCGGGTGGACAAGCTGACCCTCGCCGCGCTGGAAGCCACCGTGCGCGGACCGGACACCCCGACCGCCAAGGCACTGCACGCCGACCCGGACCAGCTGCACCGGCGGGCCCACGCACTGGCCGATCGGCTCACCTCGGCAGGGATCGTGGCCGAGGCGGTGGACTCGGCGGCGACCGTCGGCGGCGGCGGCGCTCCCGGTGTCGAGCTGCCCAGCGCCGCGGTCGCACTGCCCCAGCGCTATGCGGCCGCGCTGCGCACCGGATCGCCGGTGGTGCTCGGTCGGCTGGAGGGCGGGCGCTGCCTGCTCGACCTGCGGGCACTGGCCGGCGACGCCGACGACACGCTCTACACCGCGGTCCGGTCCGCGCGGGTCTGACGCCGTGCAGGTCATAGCCACCGCTGGCCATGTGGACCACGGCAAGTCCACCCTGGTCCGGGCGCTCACCGGGATGCAGCCCGACCGGTGGGCCCAGGAGCAGCGCCGGGGGTTGACGATCGGGCTCGGCTTCGTCTGGACCGAGCTGCCGGGCGGGCGGACCGTCGCGTTCGTCGATGTGCCCGGCCACGAACGGTTCGTCGGGACCATGCTCGCCGGAGTCGGTCCGGTGCCGGCGGTGCTGTTCGTGGTGGCCGCCGACGAGGGCTGGATGCCGCAGTCCGCCGAGCACTTGGACGCGCTGGCCGCGCTGGGCACCGAGCACGGTCTGCTGGTCATCACCCGCTCCGACCTGGCGTCACCGGAGCAGGCCATGCGGGAGGCTCAGCACCAGCTCGCCGGTACCTCGTTGGCCGGGCTGACACCGGTGTGCGTCTCCGCGACCTCCGGGATGGGCATGGCCGAGCTGCGGGCCGAGCTGGCCGCGCTCTGCGACCGGCTGCCGTCACCGGACCCGGCCGCCGACGTACGGCTGTGGGTGGACCGGGTGTTCACCGTGCGCGGGGCCGGCACGGTGGTGACCGGCACCTTGCCCGCCGGCCAGCTAAGCGCCGACGACCAGGTCATCCTGCGGCCGAGCGGCCAGCCGGTCACCGTGCGCGGGCTGCAGGCGCTGGGCCAGCCGGTCACCCGGGCGACCGGGGTCGCCAGGGTCGCGGTCAACCTGCGCGGCGCCACCACCGGGTCGGTGCACCGGGGCGACGCGCTGGTGACACCGGACCGATGGCTGCCGACGGGTGTGCTCGACGTCCGGCTGCATCCGGTCCGCGCCGACCAGCCGCCCGGCGGGCTCGTCGAGCAGCTGGTGCTGCACATCGGTGCCGCCGCGGTACCGGTCCGGGTGCGCCCGCTCGGCCCGGATACCGCGCGGCTGACCCTGCGCGGCCCGCTGCCGCTGCGGATCGGGGACCGCGCGCTGCTGCGCGACCCGGGCGGGCACCGGATCGTCGCCGGGCTCACCGTGCTCGATGTCGCGCCACCCGAACTGTCCCGCCGGGGCGACTCGGCGCGGCGGGCGGCGCGGCTCGCCGTGTTCACCGGCGTGCCGGATGCGGCCGCCGAGGTGGCCCGCCGCGGTGTGGTGCAGCGCCAGCAGCTCATTGCGATGGGCGCCGACCCGGCCACACTGGGCGACGAGGTGCTCACCGCCGGGGAATGGCTGCTGCATGCCGACCGTGCCGCGCTGTTGGCGAAACAGCTGGTCGCGGTGGCGACCGAGCACGCGGGCGCCAACCCCCTCGAGCCCGGCCTGCCACTCGGCGCGGCCCGGCGGACGCTCGAGCTGGCGGACAACCGGCTGGTCGAGCTCGTGGTGCGAGCAGCACCCGGACGCCTGGTGCTGCGGGCCGGGCGGGTGCTGCGCGCCGAGACCGCCGGTCATGACCTGCCGACGAAGCTGCGCGAGGCGCTGGGCGCGGTGCGCCAGGAGCTCACCGCGCAGCCGTTCGCCGCCCCGTCGGCCAACCGGCTGGCCGAGCTGGGCCTGGGGCGCAAGGAGCTGGCCGCCCTGGTCAGGGCCGGCGAGCTGGAGCACATCGGCGGCGGTATCTATCTGCTGCCCGGCGCCGAGCAGGCCGCCGTGCGGGTGTTGGCCGAGCTGGGCACGCCGGAGTTCACCCTGAGCGCGGCCCGCGAGGCGCTCGGCACCACTCGCCGGGTCGCGATGCCGCTGCTCGAGCTGCTCGCCAGGCGCGGCCGCACCAGCCGAACCGAGGACGGCGGCCACCGCCTGATCCGCTAGTACTGCAGGGCCGGTAAGGCGAGTCGCCCCCGCGAGGCTCCGGAGGAGTTCCGGCGAAGGCCGGCGCTGTGAATGTCGGCAACCAGGGCGCCGAACCCCTGCTGGCGGCACCCCAGGGTGAGCACAAGCGCGCTCTTTCGGCCGAAGGCGAACTTCCGGAGGCGGGCCCGAAGGGTCCCCGATCGGAAGTTCTCGCGCGAGAACAGGCCCTGTAGTACTAGGTGTGCTCTCGCTCAACCAGCGGCGCGCCGCGCGCTGCCGACCGGCTGACGGTCACAAGCCCGACGACGCCGGGGCACGGTGCGAGACCACCTCGGTCAGCTCCAGCGCCACGCGGCGCCAGAATGGCACGGCGGCGAGATAGACCCCGCCGAGACCGATCAACCCGATGGCGGCGTTCACGCTGGTGCGCCCGTCCTTGGCCCAGTAGACGTCCCTGAGATCGAGCAACAGCATCAGCTCGTCGACGATCAGGGCGTTGGCCGCGCCGTACGCGGTGGCGGTCAACGGGTGCTTGCGATGCCGTTCCGCGCCGCGCAGGGCAACCGCGCCGATGGCGGAGAGCAGCGCGATACCGATGTTGTAGTGGTGGAAGTGCCGGCCGCCGACACTCATTCCGCCGCCGCTCGGGCCGTGCCCGGCCCGAATCCAGTGTGTCAGCGCCCGGGTGCCGCTGAACGTGGCGGTGAACGACGACCACGCCACCAGCACGGACTGTTCACCCGGGCCGACGTGGTCCCCGTAGGCGCGCCGCAACCGCTTCGCCAGCTCCGCCCGCACCTCGCCGGACCCAGATATCGACATAGCCACCGCCTCCGGTCCCCCGCCACCGAGATCCACCATGACCTCGGAGCTCATGGGCGACTTCTCGGGCGAGGGTAGGGCAGCAGCTGGGCCCCTACCGGTCGAGTGCCACCTCCGGGCTCAGGTTTGTCAGCAACGCCGAAGGGCGCTGAGAGGCCTTTGCCGGTCCGGACCGGCAAAGGCCCCGGCCGGGCCGGGGGTCCCAGCGCCCGACAGCGACTACTGACGCTGCGCGATGCCGTCCATGCACCATGCGTGGTTGGTCACGCCGAGGACCAGGTCGACCGGAATCTTCTGCGTCTGGCCCTGCGCGGAGAGCGTGAGGTCGACCGGCACCCGGGCCTGGGTGTCCAGGGTCAGCACGGGTGGGCCGGTCTGGGCGGCGGACTGGATCAGCTGCAGCACCTGCGGCGGTAGCTGCCCGCTCGACTTGCCGTCCGGCCCGTGGCAGGCCACCTTGTCCAGCTGACCGGCGTCCTTGCTGCCGAGTGCCGCCGCGGCCTCCGTCGCCTTGGCATCCGGCTTGCCAGGACCGGCCAGGAAACCCGGCCAGACGAACGCGGCAAGTACCAGCACGACGATCACCAGCGCCGCGGCACTCAGCCCGATGAGCAGGCCCTTGTTGCCCTTCTTCGACTGGCTCCCGCCGGCCGCCGGGCTGCCCGTCGACGCACCCTTGGTTTCCGGACCGCTGGCCGCCGAGCTACTCGGCACCGGACTACTCGCCGGCGAGCTGCTGGGGCTGCTAGGCACCGGGCTCTTGGCCTCCGGGCTGCTGGCGTCCGCCGGCTTGGCCTCCGCGTTCTCGGTGGACCCGGAGCCGTCGATCTCGGAACTCTTGGTCTCGGAACTCTTGGTCTCGGAACTCTTGGCATCCGGCTGCGCGGCCGAGGCGCTGTTGGCTTCGGCGCTTCCCGCCTCGGAACTCTTGGTCTCGGAAGTCTTGATCTCGGAAGTCTTGGCCTCGGGACTCTTGCTTTCGGAGTCCTGGGCGGTCGCGGCCTTCGTCTCTGTGCCGTTGGCCTGCGCGCCCTGCGCCTCGGTGTTCGGGGCGGCTGCCTTACCGGCCTCGTCCCGGCTTTCGGCAAGCCCTTGGGCCTGGGTGCCCGGCCCGCCGGACGGCTGCTCAGGCTGCTGTGGATCGGTCATTGCCTACGCCTCCCACGGCGCGGTGGGCGCCGTTGTCGCAAATCGCTGCAAGCACACCGTGCCTCATGCCCCGACCTGCACGGAATCCGGGGTTACCCAGTGCCCGGTATAGCAGCGGGAGCGACCTGAGGACGCCCGCGTGCTCCCCGGGCAACAACCCACCGCGCGGCGCTACGGCAGGTTCTGCACGTGCTGGAAACCGAACCGGCCCTTCACACACAGGTGTCCGTGGGTGACGCTGTGGTCGCTTGGCGAGGTCACGTTGACGATCGTGTTGTGCTGTACGTGCAGGTCGAGGTTGCACCCGACACCGCAGAACGAGCAGATCGTGGTGGTGACGGTCTCGTTCTCCCCGTCCCACTCGCCGGTCTCGCGCAGCTCGTGCTCGACGACCGACTTGAGCGCACCGGTCGGGCACACCCCGATGCAGTTGCCGCAGTACACACACGCCGAGTCGGGCAGCTCGGTGTTGTACTCGGTGGCGATGCGGGTGTCGAACCCCCTCCCGGCCGCCGCGATAGCGAAGGTGTACTGGGCGTCTGTCCCGCACGCCTTGACGCACTTGTAACACATGATGCAGCGGGCGTAGTCCCGCACGTAGAGGTCGTTGTCGACCTTCACCGGCTGCGCGACGGTCTCCGCCGTGGACCCGTCCGGAGCGTGGTGGTGCCCCGGCTGCCGAGTGTCCCGCTCACCCTCCTCGGCCGCCGCGGCGGGCGGCCCGTACCGGTCCGCGTCCACCCCGTACTCGCGCATCCACCGCTGCACGTCCTGGCCGGTCTGGGACAGGTCGACCGAGCTGGCCAGCAGCTCGAGCACCATCTTGCGGCTGTGCCGCACCTTCTCGGTGTCGGTGCGCACCTGCATGCCGTCCTGCACCGCACGGGCGCAGGAAGGCACCAGCACCCGGGAGCCCTCCACCTCGACCATGCACACCCGGCAGGCGTTCACCGGCTCGAGGTTCGGCGCCCAGCACAGCGTCGGAGTCTGCACACCTTGCCCGCGCAGCGCCTCCAGGATGGTGGACCCCTCCGGCACCTTGACCTCGACGCCGTCCAGGGACACCGTGACCATCCGACGGATCCGACCCAGCATCACCGTGTTGCTCACCGGCTCGGCCTCCCGTTCAACAGCCGCAGCGAGACCGCCGACTGCACGGCGGCCGGCGCGGTCTGGCCGAGACCGCAGATCGACGCATCCTTCATCACCCTGGCCAGGTCGTCCAGCAGCGCCAGCTCCTGCTCCCGGGAGCCGATCTCGGTGCCCTTGGCCAACCGGGCAAGTGCTTCCTCCTGCCGAACTGTGCCGACCCGGCACGGTACGCACTGCCCGCAGGACTCGTCGCGGAAGAACGCCGCGATCCGGCGCAGGATCTCCGGCAGGTTCGCCTCGGTGTCCAACGCGAAGATCACCCCGGAGCCGACCGTCGCGCCGATCTCCCTGGTGCCTTCCAGGGTCAGCGGGACGTCCAGCTGATCGGGCGTCACGAAGCCGCCCGCCGCGCCGCCGAGCAGCACGGTGCGCAGCGCCCCGGTGGTCCCGCCGGCCAGCGTGAGCACCTCGCGCAGCGTGGCACCGAACGGGACCTCGTAGACACCGGGCCGGACCACCGCGCCGGACACGCAGAACAGCTTCGGCCCGGTGGAACGCCCGCCGCCTATCTCGGCGAACGCCGGCCCGCCCTCGGCGAGCACCTCCATCACGTTGTACAGCGTCTCCACGTTGTTGATCACAGTCGGCTTGCCGAACAGCCCGGACACCGAAGGGAACGGAGGCTTGTTGCGTGGCTCGCCCCGGAAGCCCTCGATCGAGTTGAGCAGCGCGGTCTCCTCGCCGCAGATGTAGGCACCCGCTCCCCTGCGCAGCTCGATGTCGAACGCGAAACCCTCGCCCATGATGTCCGGCCCGAGGTAGCCGCGCCGGCGAGCCTGCTCGATCGCGCCGGTCAGCCGGCGGGTCGCCAGCGGATACTCGCCGCGCAGGTACAGGTAGCCGCGTTCGCAGCCGGCCGCGTACCCGGCGATCGTCATCGCCTCGATCAGCCCGAACGGGTCGTGCTCCATCAGCACCCGGTCCTTGAAGGTGCCCGGCTCGGACTCGTCGGCGTTGCACACCAGGTAGTGCGGCCGCTCCGGGGCCTTGGTCACCCCGTCCCACTTCACGCCGGTGGGGAAGGCCGCCCCGCCCCGGCCGGTGAGGGAGGCGTCGGATATCTCGGTGATCACCCGGCTCGGCCCGATCTGCACGGCACGGCGCAGCGCGGTGTACCCGCCGTGCGCCCGGTAGTCGTCAAGGCTGTCCGGGTCGACCACACCGATCCGGCGCATCAACCGCAGGTTCGACTCGCCCACCGGGCCGGCCGGTGTCTGCGGCGCGCTGACCGAGGACTCGGCGAACGCCTGATCCGCCAGTGCCGCCGGATCCGTGCCCGCCGGCGCCGTGTTGAACGCGGCCGTGACGGTCGACTCGACCGAGGCCGGCGCGAGCGAGTAGTCCGGCAGCCCGGTGCGCTGCAGCAGCACCGCCGGCGCCCGCTCGCACAACCCCAGGCACGGGCTGCGCACCCAGCACACCTCATCGCCGGCGCCTTCCGGGCCCAACTCCTCGGACAACCGCTCGATGATCCGCTCGCCGCCGCGGCTGCCGCAGGCGATGTCGTCACAGACGTGCGCCACCCTCGGTGCCCGGGGCACCGTGGCGAACATCGCGTAGAACGTGGCCACCCCGTACACCTCGGCGGGCGGCACCGACAGTCGCAGCGCGACGTGGTTGAGCGCGCCGGGGCTGATCCAGCCGATGTCCTCCTGGACCGCGTGCAACGTCGGCAGCAGCAGGTGGCGGCGTCCCCTTGCCTCGTGACCGGAGTCCGAGAAATGCTCGCTGGAGCCCCCTGCCGGGCCGCCGACCGCCTCGTCGACAACCCGGTCCACCGCCGTCCGCTCGGCATCGTCGGCGCGGGCCTTGGTGAGCCGAAGGTCCATCTGCCCCCCTCTAGCTAGTTGCCGGCGACCGGCATCGATGCCGGCTGGTCGATCTTCTCGACGCGGATCGCGGTCGCCTTGAACTCCGAGGTACCGGACTTCGGGTCCCACGCATCGTTGGTGAGGGCGTTGGTGTCGACCTGTTCGGAGAAGTGCGGTGTGATGGACGCCAGACCCGGGCGCAGCGCCGGGTCGAAGCACACCGGTGCCTCCACCGCGCCGCGCCGCGACACCAGCCGCACCCGCTCACCCTCCTCGACACCCAGCGCGGCGGCATCCGAGGCGTCGAGGCGCAGTGACTCCCTTCGGCGCAGCGGCGAGGAGTAACCGCCGGTCTGCACCCCGGAGTTGTAGTTGTCCAGGTTGCGCACCGTGGTCAGCCGGATCGGGAAGTCCTCGGTCAGCTCGTCCAGCGGCGGCACGTGCTCGACCGCCGTGAACGGAGCCGGCGTGCCGCGCCGCGCCGCGTCGTCCTCCCACAGCCGGGCGTGCATCAGCGGGGTGCCAGGGTGTTGCTCGGTCGGGCACGGCCACTGCAGGCCGCCCTCGGCCGCCAGCCGCTGGTAGCTCATGCCGTGGTGCCAGTTGAGCGACAGCGAACGCAGCTCGTCCCACACCTGCTCGGCGGTCGGCTGGCCCCAGTCGTGGCCCATCCGGTTCGCGATGTCGGCGATGATCAAGGTGTCCGGCCTGGCCGAGCCCGGTGGGTCGAGCGCCTTGCGAACCCGCTGCACCCGCCGCTCACTGTTGGTCACGGTGCCCTCGTACTCGCACCAGTCGGCGGCCGCCGGCAGCACCACATCGGCCATCTCGGCGGTCGCGGTACGAAAGATGTCCTGCACGACCAGGTGGTCCAGCCCGCCCAGCATCTTCCTGGCGTGCGTGATGTTCGCCTCCGACTCCGCCGGGTTCTCCCCGATGCAGTAGAGCGTCCTCATCTCGCCACGCTCCATCGCCTCGAACATCTCCGAAAGGTGCCGACCGGTCTTCGGCGAGATGGTGGCGCCCCACACCCGCTCGAACCGGACCCTGGCCTCGTCGTCGCCAAGGTCGTAGCCGCCGGGCAGCTTGGCCGGGATGGCGCCCATGTCCCCGCCGCCCTGCACGTTGTTCTGCCCCCGCAGCGGGCAAAGGCCCGACCCGTAGCGGCCGACGTGCCCGGTCAGCAGCGCCAGGTTGATCAGGGCGAACACGTAGTCGGCGGCGTTGTGGTGTTCGGTGATGCCCAGCGTCCAGCACAGCTGCGCGCGGTCCGCCCTGGCGTAGGCGTGCGCCAGGTCGCGGATCAACGCGGCCGGCACCTTGGTCAGTTCCTCGCCGCGCTCCAGGGTGTACGGCGCCACCGTGCGGGCGTAGTCCTCGAACCCGGTGGTGGCCCGGTCGATGAACGCCCGGTTGTGCAACCCGGCGGCGATGATCTCCCGCCCGATCGCGTTGGCGAGGGCTATGTCGGTGCCCACGTCGAGCCCGAGCCAGCCGTCCGCCCACTGCGCGGTACTCGTGCGGCGGGGATCGACGCTGTAGAGCCGGGCGCCGTTGCGCAGTCCCTGCAGCACGTGGTGGAAGAAGATCGGGTGGGTCTCGCGGGCGTTCGAGCCCCACAGCACGACCAGGTCGGCGTGTTCCGCCTCGATGTAGGAAGACGTGCCGCCACCGGCACCGAAGACTGTCGTCAGACCGACGACGCTAGGCGCGTGTCAAGTTCGGTTGCAGCTGTCGACATGGTTGCTGCCCATCACCGCGCGGGCGAACTTCTGCGCGGCGTAGTTCATCTCGTTGGTGGCCTTGGAGCAGCTGAACATGCCGAACTCGTCGCCGGTGTGTCGCCTGAACCCCTCGGCGGCCCGGTCAAGCGCCTCGTCCCAACTGGCCACCCGCAGCACCCCGTTGTCGCGGACCAGCGGTTCGGTGATGCGTACGTGCCTCGGCTTGCGCATGTTCGCCTCCTCAAACGACTCCGCGCATCGTAACGCGCCGAGTGAC
>DASYBQ010000211.1:0-52343 GCA_036500625.1 Pseudonocardia sp.
GGCGCCCTCTCCGCATGTCAGGGTTGTGCCGACGCCGCCGATCAGCCCGCGAGCAGGCTGTCAGGAACCGAAGCGCCGGTGCCGGATGCCGTAGTCGCGCAAGGCACGCAGGAAGTCCACCCGGCGGAACTCTGGCCAGTAGGCCTCGCAGAACCAGAACTCCGAGTGCGCGGACTGCCACAGCAGGAAACCGGACAGCCGCTGCTCACCCGAAGTCCTGATCACCAGGTCCGGGTCGGGCTGTCCCGAGGTGTAGAGGTGCTCGGCGATGTGGTCCACATCGAGCACCTCGGCGAGCTCCTCGATGGAGGTGCCGCTCTCCGCGTGGCGCAGCAGCAGCTTGCGCACCGCATCGGCGATCTCTCTGCGGCCGCCGTAGCCCACCGCGATGTTGACCTGCATGCCGGTCCGCGCCTCGGTGCGGGCCGCCGCGTTCGCCAGCCGCCCCGCGGTCTCGCCGGGTAGCAGGTCCAAGGCTCCCACCACCCGGACCCGCCACGGCCGGTCCGGCCCGCTGAGCTCATCGACCACTTCCACGATGATGTCCAGCAGTGGGCGCAACTCATGCTCGGGACGGTTGAGGTTGTCGGTGGACAGCAGCCAGAGCGTGACCACCTCGACGTCCGCCTCCCGGCACCAGCCGAGCAGCTCGGTGATCCGGGACGCACCCGCGCGGTGGCCGTCGTTGACGTCCAACAACCCGGCGTCCCGGGCCCAGCGCCGGTTGCCGTCCAGAATTACCCCTACGTGGCGGGGGCGCCCCGCACCATCGAGGTCGCCGCGCAGCTTGCGTTCGTACGCGGCGTAGAGCAGGTTGCGCAGGCCCACAGGCGAAGAGTACGCCGGGGCGGTTCACCCTCCGGTGAGCTGACCCTCGCCTTGCGTGTGCACGGGGCGCCCGGCAGGCCCCGGGGCGTAATCTGGCTGGTGTGAGCACCGGGCGAGCTACCGAGGCGCCGCCGGCGCCGCCGTGCAAGCCCCGGCTGCGGGGACGGCTGCACCAGGGTTCGTTCGTGTTCTCCATGGCCGCGGGCGCCGTGCTGATCACGGCGGCCGCCACCACCACTCGGACCGCGCTGCCGACCGTCTCCGTCGCGGTCTACGTGGCCACCGTGCTCGGCCTTTTCGGCATCAGCGCGCTCTACCACCGGGGCCGGTGGCGCACCGCCCGTTCCCAGGGGCTGATGCGCCGGCTGGACCATTCGATGATCTTTATGTTCATCGCGGGCACCTATACCCCGGTGTCCGCGATGGCCCTTTCCGGCACCACCCGGATCCTGGTGCTCAGCGTTGTCTGGGCCGGCGCACTGGGCGGTGTCGCGTTGCAGCTGGCCTGGCCGGGTGCGCCGCGCTGGGTCGGCGTACCCGTCTACCTGGCGCTGGGCTGGGTCGCGGTATTCGTCCTGCCCGACCTGCTGCACCGCGTCGGGGTGGCCGCGCTGGCGCTGCTGCTGGCCGGTGGCGCGCTCTACACCATCGGCGCACTCTGCTACGCGCTGCGCCGGCCCGACCCCTGGCCTGCCACGTTCGGCTTCCACGAGTTCTTCCACGCCGCCACGGTGCTCGCCGCGACGTGCCACTACATCGCGATCTGGTTCGTGCTCGCCAGCGTCTGGTGAGATGCCCTCCGGGCTCGTGAGTGAAAGTAACGCCATAGCGTTACTTTTCACTCACGAGGCTGTGGGGCCTTGGCTGCGCAGCTCGTCGACCTTCGACATCGCATCCCGCAGCTCGCCCAGCCAGTCGTCGGCGTGCTCGCCGACGAGGCGCACCGTCCAGGCCAGCGCGTCCGAGCGGGACCGGGCCACCCCGGCGTCCACCAGCGTGTCCAACACCATTCGCTCCTGCTGGCGCAACCGGGTCATCACCGGCACCGACAGGGTGGTGAACAGCTCCTCGCTCTCGCCGATGCGGGCACCCCAGGCCACCTTGCGCTGGTAGCGGTGCTCCGCCTGGCGGGCCACCTCGATCCGCTCCTCGCGGGTCTGCTCACGGAACCGGGTGATCCGGCCGGCCTCGGCGGCGGCCCGGTCGGCCCGTCCGGTGTCGTCGTCGGTGAATTCTTCGTCCAACGCCGCCAAGGTACCGACCACCAGAATCTCCTCCCGGTCGACCGTCACCTCCGGCTCACCGGTGAACCAACCGTCCGGCAACCGACCGCGCAGCCACGCGGCCGCCTCCGCCGCCGGCGGCAGGTCGGCATGCTGCCAACCGCCACGCCCGTGCCCTCGCCCTCCCGGCCCGCGACCCGGACCTGGCCATCCTCGATGCTCCCGTACCACGTTACCGACCTCCTCTGTTGTCGTACTTACACAATTACACACATACAGTCGTTAGTCCACTGCATTCGCCGACGGCACACAGCCAGTGGGCGCCGCACACATGTCGGGGCCTATGTGCGGTGACCATCCGCTGTGTGCCGTCCGTCTGTGGCAGTCGGCGCGCCACCTGCACCTGATCCCGCCGCGCTGACGGGGCCGGGCATCATGGGCGCATGCGCTACGCCGAACATGTGATGGACCTGGTGGGCAACACACCGCTGGTCAAGCTGACCAGGGTGGCCGAGGGGATACGGCCGCTGGTGCTGGCGAAGGTGGAGTACTTCAACCCCGGCGGCAGCGTGAAGGACCGCATCGCGCTGCGTATGGTCGACGCGGCGGAGGCGAGCGGGGAGCTGCGGCCGGGCGGCACCATCGTCGAGCCGACCTCGGGCAACACCGGCATCGGCCTGGCCATGATCGCGCAGCGCCGCGGCTACCAGTGCATCTTCGTCTGCCCGGACAAGGTCAGCGAGGACAAGCGCAACGTACTGCGCGCCTACGGCGCCGAGGTGGTGGTCTGCCCGACCGCGGTGGCCCCGGAGCACCCGGACTCCTACTACTCCACCTCCGACCGCCTCGCCCGCGAGGTCACCGGCGCGTGGAAGCCCAACCAGTACGCCAACCAGCACAACCCGGCAAGCCACTACGCGCAGACCGGCCCCGAGCTGTGGGAACAGACCGACGGCCGGATCACCCACTTCGTCGCGGGCATCGGCACCGGCGGCACCATCAGTGGCACCGGCCGCTACCTCAAGGAGGTGTCCGACGGCCGGGTGAAGGTGATCGGCGCGGACCCGGAAGGGTCGGTGTACAGCGGCGGCAGCGGGCGACCCTACCTGGTGGAGGGCGTCGGCGAGGACTTCTGGCCGAGCACCTACGACCGGGACATCTGCGACGAGATAATCGCGGTCCGCGACGCCGACTCGTTCGAGATGACCAGGAGGCTGGCCAACGAGGAGGCGCTGCTGGTCGGCGGGTCCTGCGGGATGGCCGCCGCCGCGGCGCTGCGGGTGGCTGCCTCGCTCACCGGCCGAGAGGCCGAGGAGGCCGTCGTGGTTGTGCTGCTGCCGGACGGTGGCCGGGGCTACCTGGCGAAGGTGTTCAACGACGCCTGGATGTCCACCTACGGCTTCCTGTCCCTGGAGTCCAGCGAGGCCACCGTGGGTGACGTGCTGCGCGGCAAGGACGGCCGGCTGCCCGAGCTGGTGCACGGCCACCCGAACGAGACGGTCGCCGACGTGGCCGGCTACCTGCGCGAGTTCGGCGTCTCCCAGCTGCCGATCGTGGCCGCCGAGCCGCCGGTGATGGCCGCCGAGGTGGTCGGCGCGGTCAACGAGCGGGATCTGCTGGACGCACTGTTCACCGGGCGGGCGAACCTCGCCGACCGGGTCGAGCAGCACATGTCGAAGCCGCTGCCCACCATCGGCGCCGGCGAGCCGGTGACCACCGCCATGTCTGCGCTGGCCGACGCGGACGGCGCGCTGGTGCTCATCGACGGCAAGCCGGCCGGCGTGGTGACCAGGCACGACATGCTGGCCTACCTCTCCGCCACACACTGACCCACCGCCAGGTCGTGGGGCCAACCCGCGAGTCGGGGGCCCCAGCACCCTGAGTCGGGCCCTCAGCACCCTGAGCCGAGATCGTCGGCACACCGAATCAGGGCCGCCGGCGTACCCCGGGTACCGTCGGGGATCGTGACAGGCTTTTCCACCCGCGCCATCCACGCCGGCCAGGACCCCGACCCGACGACAGGGTCGGTGATCGTGCCGATCCATGCCACCTCGACGTTCGCTCAGGACGGCGTCGGCGGCACCCGGGCCGGCTACGAGTACTCGCGCAGCGCCAACCCGACTCGCACCGCGCTCGCCGAGTGCCTGGCCGCGTTGGAGAGCGGCCGGCACGGGTTCGTGTTCGGTTCCGGAATGTCCGCCACCGACACGCTGCTGCGAGTCGCGCTGCGCCCCGGTGAGCACCTGCTGATCCCGCACGATGCCTACGGCGGCACGTTCCGCCTTGTCGACAAGGTGCTGGCGGGCTGGGGTATCGAGTACACCCCGGTCGACCTCGCGGACCTGGCCGCGACCCGGGCCGCGCTGCGCCCGACCACCCGGATGATCTGGTGCGAGTCGCCGACCAACCCGCTGCTTGGCATCGTGGACATCGCCGCGCTGGCCGAGCTGGCCCGGGACGCCCAGCTCCGCCTGGTGGTGGACAACACCTTTGCCTCGCCCTACCTGCAGACCCCGCTCACCCTCGGCGCCGACGTGGTGCTCCACTCCACCACCAAGTACGTCGGTGGCCACTCCGACGTGGTGGGTGGCGCACTGGTCACCGACGACGACGAGCTGGCCGAGCGGCTGACCTTCGCGCAGAACGCGGTGGGGGCGGTACCCGGGCCGTTCGACGCCTGGCTGACCCTGCGCGGGGTGAAGACGCTGGCGGTGCGGATGGAGCGGCACAGCGACAACGCCGAGCGGGTCGCGGCGGCGCTGGCCAGCCACCCGAAGGTGACCCGGGTGCTCTACCCGGGGCTACCCGAGCACCCCGGCCACGAGGCCGCCGCCAAGCAGATGCGGCGGTTCGGCGGGATGGTCTCGTTCCAGGTCGCCGCTGCGCCGGGCGCCGACCCGGCCACCGAGGCGTTGCGAGTCTGTGCCTCGACCCGGTTGTTCACCCTCGCGGAGTCCCTCGGCGGGGTCGAGTCACTGATCGAGCACCCGGGCAGGATGACGCATGCGTCCACCGAGGGCTCGCTGCTCGAGGTGCCGGCCGACCTGATCCGGCTTTCGGTGGGTATCGAGGACGCGGACGACCTGGTCGAGGACCTGCTCACCGCGCTGGGCTGACCAGCGCGGTCGCGCAGCGCCAGGCCGGCGAGCGCAGCCGCCGGGCCGGCGAGCTGGGTCAGGGGCGTAGCGGGAAACGCGAGTCCGGCAAGGTGCTGGGTGCCGAGGGCGCGGTCTCCGGCTCGACCGAAAGGTCATCGGCGGCAACGCAGCCACCCACTAGCTCGTAGCCGTTACCCCTGGCCACATACCGGCCGGGGTCGGTACAACCGGCCTGTGACACGGTGAGTACCGCGATCGCGGCCATCGCCGCGGCGACCACCAGCGAGACGACCAGCGACCAGCGCCCCGCGCCGACCCGAGGACCGATTGGCCCCAACATCCAGTCCTCCCACGTTCGCCGGCTCGGCCGAACGCCCATCGGTCCCACCGCCGGTGAACGAGGTTACCCGGTAGCCCCCGGCGCCTTGCGGACGGCCGCCACAGGCCGATGACGCATCCACTGCCACCGGACAACCCGAGGCCCGGCCACCATCATCGGTGTTGGTCAACGGGCCTCGGGACGCTACGACCGGCGTTGCGGCGCTAGCCGCGGAACGGCTCCGCACCCTCCAACGTGATCTTCATGGTACCGCCATCGGGCAGCTGGTACTGCCTGGTCTCACCGACCTTGGCGCCAAGGACCGCGGCGCCGAGCGGGGAGTTCGGCGAGTACACCTCCATGCCCCGGGCCTGGCCCTCCTCGCGGGAGCCGAGCAGGAACGTCTCGGTGTCATCGTCGCCGTCGTAGCGCACGGTGAGCACCATGCCGGGGGCCGCGATGTCGGACTCGGCCGGGGCCTGACCCACCTTCGCGGTGCGCAACAGTTCCTGCAGCTGGCGAATGCGGGCCTCCTGTTGGCCCTGGTCCTCGCGGGCGGCGTGGTATCCGCCGTTTTCCTTGAGGTCGCCTTCTTCGCGCCGCGCATTGATTTCCGCTGCAATAACCGGCCGGTTCGCGATCAGCTCATCAAGTTCGTGCTTGAGCCGGTCATAGGCATCCTGGGTCAACCAGGTCACCTGGATCTCGGTCACGGTCATCACTCCTCCAGACGTCCAGACCAGCGGGTGCGGGTCGGCCAACGCTCCTGGGCCGCGCATCCCAGGACACTTGCCCTGAGATGGAAAAACACGACCCGACGCCGGGCCGTGTGCAGGCAACGGTAACACGGTGCCTGCCGCTCGACGCATCATTTCGACGAACGGTCCACCTCCTGGAAAAGTTCCCGAAACCCGAGCCACCACTACTCGTTGTAAGAACTCGTGCTTTGAGGATCTTCTCAGCGCCACTGGGCGGGCAACGGTGCGCGACTTTCATCCACCGCCCGCCGCCGCCTTCGGGCGGCCTGAGCACGCCATCCGACCGACCCCCCTTGACCGAATGCAACGGGCCGGGCGGCGAGCCGGGAAGAACCTGGGCTGTCCGGGGGTTGCACCTGGCGAAGAGACTGTCGGTGCGGACCGCGACAATAGCTGTCGGGCGCTCCGCGCTCCGCGTGGTGCCGGGTCGCCCCCCGTCTGTGCTGGATCAAGGAAGAAGGACATGGCCGAACCGCTACGACTGATGACGGTGCACGCCCACCCCGACGACGAGTCGAGCAAAGGGGCGGCCACCTGCGCGCGCTACGTCGCGGACGGGCACGAGGTCATGGTCGTGACCTGCACCGGAGGTGAGCGGGGCAGCGTGCTCAACCCGGCGATGGACCGCCCGGACGTGCTCGCCGACATGCCCGAGGTTCGCCGCGCCGAGATGGCCAAGGCGGTGGAGATTCTCGGCGTGGCCCACCGCTGGCTCGGCTTCGTCGACTCCGGCCTGCCCGAGGGCGACCCGAAGCCGCCGCTGCCCGACGGGTGCTTCGCGCTGGGGGATCTCGCCGAGCAGGCCGGCACGCTGGTCGCGCTGATCCGTGAGTTCCGCCCGCACGTGCTCGTCACCTACGACGAGAACGGCGGCTACCCGCACCCGGACCACATCCGCTGCCACCAGGTGTCGGTCGCCGCGTTCGACGCCGCGGGCGACCCGGACAGCTTCCCCGACGTCGGTGAGCCCTGGCAGCCGCTGAAGCTGTACTACTCGCACGGGTTCTCCCGGGCCCGGGTGCTGGCGTTCCACGAGGGGATGCGGGCCAAGGGGCTGGAGTCGCCGTACACCGAATGGATCAAGAACTGGTCCGAGGGCCGGCCGGACCCTGGCCAACGCGTCACCACCCGGGTGTATTGCGCGGACTACTTCCCGGTGCGGGATGAGGCGCTGCGTGCGCACGCCACCCAGATCGACCCGAGCAGCCGCTGGTTCGCGGTGCCGATGGAGATGCAGCGCCAGCTCTGGCCCACCGAGGACTACGAGCTGGTGCGCTCCCTGGTGGACAGTTCCACCCCGGAGGACGACCTGTTCGCCGGGTTGCGCGAACGGGTCTGCGCATGACCTGGAGCGGCGCCTGGCTCACCGGCTGGTTGGCCCAGGGCGCGCCGAAGGGGCCGGAGTTCGGCGGCTCCTCCCCCATCGGCCTGGTGGTCACCCTGTTGATGCTCATCGCCGTCGCCATCTTGATCAGGTCGATGAACAAGCACCTTCGCAACCTGCCGAAGTCCTTTGACCAGCCAGAACAGCCCGACGAGCCGACCGAGCGGTCCGGCGGGGCACCCAAGGCGGCGCCAGGCACCGACACCCCGGACAAGTAGCACACGGCACGTCCCGCGCGAAGCTGCCAGGCTGGAGGCATGGCCAACCGGCTCGAGCACGCAACCAGCCCATACCTCCTGCAGCACGCGGACAACCCGATCGACTGGTGGCAGTGGTGCCCCGAGGCGTTCGCCGAAGCCCTGGAACGGGATGTGCCGGTGCTGCTGTCGGTTGGCTACGCGGCCTGCCACTGGTGCCACGTGATGGCGCACGAGTCGTTCGAGGACCCGGACACGGCGGCCCAGGTCAACGCGGGGTTCGTGGCGATCAAGGTGGACCGGGAGGAGCGCCCGGACATCGACGCGGTCTACATGAACGCCACCCAGGCGATGACCGGGTCCGGCGGTTGGCCGATGACCTGCTTCCTCACCCCGGCCGGCGAGCCGTTCCACTGCGGCACCTACTACCCGCCTGCGCCGAGGCACGGCATGCCCGCGTTCCGCCAGCTGCTCTCGGCGGTGACCAAGGCGTGGCACGAGGACGGCGAGCGGGTGCGCGACGCGGCCGGCCAGATCGCCGCCAGGCTTGCCGACAGCAGCACCGCGACGCTCGCCCCGGCCGGGTTGGACGCCGACGCGCTGCAGGCCGCGGTCGCCGCCCTGGCCGGCGATCTGGACGCCAAGCACGGTGGTTTCGGCGGCGCGCCGAAGTTCCCGCCGTCCATGACGCTGGAGTGGCTGCTGCGCCACCACGAGCGCACCGGCTCACCACGTGCGCTGGAGATGGTGGAGCTGACCTGTACCCGGATGGCCCGGGGCGGTATGTACGACCAGTTGGGCGGCGGATTTGCCCGATACAGCGTGGACGCGCGCTGGGTGGTACCGCACTTCGAGAAGATGCTCTACGACAACGCCCAGCTGCTGCGGGTCTACGCGCACCTCGCGCGGCGCACCGGATCGGATCTTGCCCACCGGGTCACCGAGCAGACCGCCGCCTTCCTGCTGCGCGACCTGTGCACCGAGGAGGGCGGTTTCGCCTCCGCGCTGGACGCGGACACCGACGGCGTCGAGGGGCTGACCTACGCCTGGACCCCCGCCCAGCTGCGCGAGGTGCTCGGCGAGGCGGACGGCGACTGGGCGGCGCAGCTGCTGGAGGTGACCGAGGCCGGCACGTTCGAGCACGGCAGCTCCACGCTGCAGCTGCTCGCCGACCCGGACGATCCGGACCGCTGGGAGCGGGTACGCGCGGCGCTGCTGGCCGCCAGGGACAAACGGCCCCAGCCGGCCCGCGACGACAAGGTCGTGACCGCGTGGAACGGGCTGGCCATCACCGCGCTGACCGAGGCGGGCGTCGCGGTGGCGCGCCAGGACTGGGTGGCCGCCGCCGAGCGAGCCGCACACCTGCTGCTGCGGCTGCACCTGGTGGACGGCCGGCCGCGCCGCTCCTCACGGGGCGGCACCCTCGGCGCGGCGGCCGGCGTGCTCGAGGACTACGGCTGCCTGGCCGAAGGGCTGCTCGCGCTGCACCAGGCCACCGGGTCGCCGCGCTGGCTGGACGCCGCGCTCGGGCTGCTGGACGCCGCGCTGGCCCACTTCCCCGCCGATGACGGTGACCCTGCTGGCGGCTACTACGACACCGCCGACGACGCCGAGGCGCTGCTGCACCGGCCGAGGGACATGACCGACGGCGCCACCCCGTCCGGCGCGGCCACCCTGGCCGGCGCGTTGCTCACCGCCTCGGTGCTGGCCGAGCCGGCCCGCGCGGCCCGCTACGGCGAGGCGAGCGCGGCGGCGGTGGTCTCGGTGGGCGAGTTGGCCCGGCGGCACTCCCGGTTCGCCGGGCACTGGCTGACCGTCGCGGAGACGGCGCTGAGCGGCCCGTTGCAGGTCGCGCTGGTCGGCCCGGATGATGACGGCCGGCGGGAAGCGCTGGGCGCGGTGGCGAGGCGGCTCGCGCCGGGTGGCACGGTGGTGGTGGCCGGCGCCCCGGACGAGCCCGGCGTCCCGCTGCTGGCCGACCGGCCGCTGGTGGACGGGCAGGCCGCCGCCTACGTCTGCCGGGGCTTCGTCTGCGACCGTCCGGTGACCGACGAGGCCGCGCTGGCGGCCGCGCTGCGCTGAGGCCGGCGGCCGGCCGCCGAGACAACGCTCGGATGCCGGCCAGGGCGTTGCCGACCAAGGTCACAGGATGGTCCGCGCCGGTAGCGGGACGGCTCGGCTACCGCGCAGTAGGGTCGGGTGAAACGCCGCGCCGAGTTGCACGGCGAGTGCCGAAGCAAGGAGGCTTGACATGCCCGAAGCCGTGATCGTCGCCGCCGCCCGTTCGCCGATCGGCCGCGCGTTCAAGGGATCCCTGGTCGAGATGCGCCCGGACGACCTGGCCGTGCAGATGGTCCGCGCCGCGTTGGACCAGGTCCCCCAGCTCGACCCCGCACGGTTGGACGACCTGATGCTCGGCTGTGGGCTACCCGGTGGCGAGCAGGGCTTCAACCTCGGCCGGGTGGTCTCGATCCTGCTCGGCTACGACCAGCTGCCCGGCACCACGATCACCCGGTACTGCTCCTCCTCGCTGCAGACCACCCGGATGGCCATGCACGCGATCAAGGCCGGCGAGGGCCACGCGTTCATCTCCTCGGGTGTGGAGACCGTCTCCCGGTTCACCAAGGGCAACTCCGACTCGCTGCCCGACACGCAGAACCCGCTGTTCTCCGACGCGCTGGCCCGCAGCCAGCAGCTCACCGAGGGCGGCGTGCACAACTGGCGCGACCCCCGCGAGGACGACCAGCTTCCGGACGTCTACATCGCGATGGGCCAGACCGCCGAGAACGTGGCCCGGTACAGGGGTGTCAGCCGCGCGGACATGGACCACTTCGGTGTGCGCTCGCAGAACCTTGCCGAGAAAGCGATCGCCAATGGCTTCTTCGCCAGGGAGATCACTCCGGTCACGCTGCCGGACGGCCGGCTGGTGGACACCGACGACGGCCCCCGCCCCGGTGTGACCTACGAGGGGGTGTCCGGGCTCAAGCCGGTGTTCCGGCCGGACGGCATGATCACCGCCGGCAACTGCTGCCCGCTCAACGACGGCGCCGCGGCACTGGTGGTGATGTCCGACACGCTGGCCGCCGAGCTGGGCATCACGCCGCTGGCCAGGGTGGTCTCCACCGGAGTGTCCGGACTCTCCCCGGAGATCATGGGCCTCGGCCCGGTCGAGGCGTCCAAGAAGGCGCTCGCGCTGGCTGGTATGAGCATCGACGACGTCGACCTGGTCGAGATCAACGAGGCGTTCGCCGCGCAGGTGCTGCCCTCGGCCCGCGAGCTGGGCATCGACGAGGACAAGCTGAACATCAACGGCGGCGCTATCGCGCTGGGCCACCCGTTCGGCATGACCGGCGCCCGGATCAGCACCACGCTGATCAACTCGCTGCGCACCCACGACAAGCAGATCGGCCTGGAGACCATGTGCGTCGGCGGCGGCCAGGGCATGGCCATGGTGCTCGAACGCCTGAGCTGACCTGGTCGGTGTCCACCGGACAGACGCAGAACGCCGAGGGCAGCCGGTCCATCGGGTGCCCTCGGCGTCGCTTGCGAGCTGGGTCGGAGCTTAGCTCTGCCGCATGTAGCTGAGCAGGCGCAGCACCTCGAGGTAGAGCCAGACCAGCGTGGTCATCAGGCCGAACGCGATGTACCACGACATCCGCGCCGGGGCTCCGGCTCGGATCGCCCGGTCCGCCATATCGAAGTCGAGCAGCAGTGTGAACGCCGCGATGCCGATCACCACGATGCTGAACAGGTAGGCCAGCGGACCGCCGGAGCGGATGCCGATGCCACCGGTGGTGAAGAAGCCGACCACCATGTTGATCAACATCAGACCGATCACGCCGAACATGGCACCGATGATCATTTTGGTCAGTCGGGGCGTGACCTTCACCGCGCCGGTCTTGTACACCACCAGCATGCCGATGAACACGCCGAACGTGCCGGCGATGGCCTGGAAGCCGATCCCGGCGTACTGGCTGCCTCCGCCATAGGTTTGCAGCGCGCCGGTGATGCCACCAAGCGCGACACCCTCGGCGGCGGAGTAGATCAGTACCAGCGCGGGGTTGCTGCTCTGCTTGAAGATGATGACCAGCGAGATGACGAGGCCGACGATGAATGCCGGCAGCGCCAGGATGTACATCCCGCTCAGCGCGGTGAGTACACCGGCCACCAGCGCAACGCCGGCGGTGATCGCGGTCTTGGTGACCACGTCGTCGACGGTCATCGGCCGCTCGGTCGTCCGGCCGGTGTCGAAGCCACCTCCGAGGCCGGCGGGCGCCTGCTGATAGCCGGTCGCGGTGGCGCCCGCGCCGCCACTGAACCGGTCGTCGAATCCCGCGTAGCCGCCCTGCCCAGGCAGGTTGCGGAACGCCGGGTTACTGCTGCTACGCACCGAAGTCCTCCTCGCCGAACCTACATTCAGGCCCGTCATCGGCCCTCACTGGAGTAAACGCCCATAGCAGGCATTGGGTTCCCGAGCCAAGCCGATCGCTGAGGAAAGGGTGAAATGATCCGCTCGGTCGCACCGACGCTACCGGCGGTCGGGCCCGGTCAGGCCGCCGCGACCGGTCGCGCACCGAGCACTGAACCAAGTTCAGCCGGCGAGGCGTTGCCGCCACTGACCACGATGGCCGCCCGTGTCCCGGCCAGCCGGTCGGCCATCGAGAGCAAGCCGGCCAGCGCCGCGGCACCGGCCCCCTCGGCCAGGGTGTGTGCGTGGGTGAGCAGCAGCAGCTGGGCGACCCGCACCTGTTCGTCGTCCACCAGCAGGAAGTCGGTCAGGTGACGGCGCAGTAGTGCCTGGGTGGTGGCGTAGCCGATGCCGATGGCCAGGCCCTCCACGGCGGTGCGGTTGGGTCGGCTCACGAGTTCGCCGGTGCGCCACGAGTCGTGTGCCGCCCGGGACGCGGTGGTCTGCACCGCGATCACTCGGCAGCCCGGCGCCACCGAGGCCGCGACCAGGCAGGCCGAGGCCGCGCCGCTGCCACCGCCGACCGGCACGAAAAGGTAATCCAGGTCCGGGTGCGCGGTGAGCAGCTCCAGGTAGAGCGTGCCGACACCGGCGATCAGGGCGGGCTCGTCGGCAGGGTGCACGAACCGCGCCCCGCCGCGCCCCGCCAGCTCGCGGGCGTGCGCGCCGGCGGTCTCCATGTCCTGGCCGTACACCACCAGCTCGGCACCCCAGCCGCGCAGCGCGCGCGCCTTGGTCGGGTTGACCGGCTCGGGCAGCACGATCTGGCAGCGGGCGCCGAAGCGCCGCGACGCATAGGCCAGCGACTGGCCGTGGTTGCCGGTGGACGCGGACACCACGCCGCGGCGGCGCTGCTCAGGGCTCATCCCGGCCAACAGGTTGAGCCCGCCGCGCACCTTGAACGCACCAGTGGGCTGCACCTCCTCGTGCTTGAGCACCACCTGGCAGCCGGCCGCCTCGGTCAGCGCGGGCGCCGCCCAGGACGGGGTGGCTGGCAGGTGGTCCGCGAGCACGGTCCGGGCGGCGCGTACCGCCCCGATACCCAAGTCGATGTCCATGTTCTCCAGGGTTGCGCCGACCAACTCATCAATCCAGTGCCAGAATTCGTCATAATAGATAGACAACTTCGATATGAGGTTCGCGATGTTGAGCCTGACCCGGTTGCGGGTGCTCGCCGCGGTCGCCGAGCACGGCTCGGTCACCGCCGCGGCCGCCGCGCTGCACTACGCCCAACCTTCGGTGAGCCACCACCTTGCCCGGCTGGAGGCCGAGACCGGCGCGGTGCTGCTGCAGCGGGTCGGACGGGGCGTGCGGCTCACCGATGCGGGCCGGCTGCTGTCCGCGCGGGCCACCGAGATCCTCGGCCGGGTCGACGCGGCGCAGGCCGAGCTGGACGAGTACACCGGGCTGCGTGCCGGTCGGGTGCGCCTCGCCGCGTTCCCCTCCGCGCTGGGCACCCTGGTGCCGGTCGCGGCGGCCCGGCTGCGCGCCGCGCACCCCGACCTGACGCTGGAGCTGACCGAGGTCGAGCCGCCGGAGGCGCTGCAACTGCTGCGGGCCGGCGAGGTGGACGCCGCGGTGGTGTTCCGCTACCAGCCCGACCAGCCCGAGCCGGACCTACGACTCGACCAGCTCGACACCGAGGCGCTGCACCTGGTCGGCCCGGTCGCCGGTGACTGGCCGGCGGAGCTGGCCGAACACGCCGAGGCTGACTGGATCGCCGGCTGTGAGCGCTGCCGCAACCACCTGTTGCGACTGTGCGCGGCGGCCGGGTTCATCCCGCGCATCCGGTTCACCACCGACGACTACGTGGCTGCACAGGCCCTGGTCGCGGCCGGGCTCGGGATGACCGTGCTGCCCGACCTCGCGCTGCGCGCCTACCGCCGCCCGGGGGTCCGCACCCGCCAGCTCACCGGCACCGGGCGCCGGGTGCTGTTGGCCCGCTACGGCGTGCCACCCGACCCGCCGGCCGTCCTGGCCCTGCGCCATGCCCTCACCACCTGACCGGGGCCCCGGCTCGAACGCCACCGATCCGGTAGACGGTTCGACGGTCGTCCTCTCCATGAAAGGCCACCCACCAGCCGTCGCACAGTGTCGGTCGTGGCCTTCCGCGTGGTCGATCTGACCCGGATCCAAGCGGTCCTTCGAGCGGATCGCCTCGGCAAGAACGAGGGCCGAGGGGGCCACCGGGCACGGCAATCCTTGCCTTGCCTGCTCGGCTACAGGTCACCGTGGTTCTCTACGTTGCCGGGGCGGGAGTTGCGCGAGTAACTACCGGTTGGTCTTCGTGGGTGCGGTAGATCCTTGCGGGCGATCCGCCTCACCCGTACCACCTGCCTCACCCGTACTCGTGATGGCACCACCACGACGAGGTGGTCCGGCCGATGTGCGCTGGGCCCGGATATCGCGGAGTACCTAGCGTGATCTGTGCCCGCCCTCCGATCGGTGGCGGACGATCAGGAGGAGACAGCATGGTGCAGGTACGCGAGAGGTACACCTCGATCGAGGCCACCGCGCCCGAGCAGGCCGCGGTCGCCGGGCTGATGGCATCCACCGAGACCCCGTTCGGGCGCCCCTCGCTCGACATCCACATGGCGACTCTCGGCCACGGCGCGCTTCTGCTTTCGCCGTCCGAGCCGGTCGACGAGCCCGGCGACGAGTAAGGAGGTGTCAGCCGCCTCGCGCGGTGTTCGCGGCGGCGGTGCAGACCCTGGCCGGGCTGCGCGCGACCAGTCCCCCGAAGTAGTCCCCAACCGGATGTTGGGCGTGGCGAACGCCGAGCGGATCGTGGGGCTGCCCACCCGTCGGGAGTTTCGACCAGCTGACCGCCCGCACCTGGCTGGGCAGCACACCCGAGGCCGGGCGCGACACCCGCAACACCAAGACCAGGGTGCGCAATCGCTACCACCCCCACGATCGTCGCGGCGATCGCCGGCACGCTCGCCGTCGCCCGCCGGCTGGACCCGCACCGCACGTGAGCACGGCCGCCGGTCTTGGCGCCCGACTCGATGATCAGCTGGGCGGCATCGTCGCCAGCAATGGCGCTCCGGCCGGCGTGCTGGCCGCGATCACGGGCGAGCGGTCCGCCGTCGTGTATCACGGCGATCCCCGCCCGGACGCACACAGCACGTTCGAGATCGGCTCGCTGACCAAGACGTTCACCGCGCTGCTGCTCGCGGAGATGGCCGAGCGCGGTGACGTCGGCTACCAGGACCCGATCAGCAACTACCTTCCCGCGCACGCCAAGCCGACCGACGCCGAGGCCGCGGTGCGGATAACCCTGGAATCACTGGCCACCCACACCGCCGGGTTGCCCCACCTGCCGACGAATCTCGAGCTGTTCATGGACGGCCCAGCCTGGTTGCTCAATCCCTACGCCGACTACCGGCTGGACGATCTCTACGAGGCCACCGCCCAGCTGGACCTGACCAAGGCGCCCGGAGGACAGGTCGAGTATCCAACTTCCGGGTCGGCCTGCTCGGGCGGCTGTTGGCCAACGCAGCCCACCGGGACTACCGCGACCTGGTCCAGGACCGTGTCTGCCTCCCGCTTGGCCTGACCGACACCGTCGCGCAACCAGGCCCGAACAGCGTCACCGGCCACGTAGCGGGCCGCCCCACACCGCCTTTCGAGATACCCGGGCTGGCCCCGTCCGGTGTGCTGCGCTCCAGCCCCGCCGACATGCTGCGCTACCTGCGCGCCCTGCTCGAGCCCGACTCCACCCCGATCGCCGGGGCTCTGCGCGCGGTCAGCCGACCGAGGGTTGCGACCGAGGGCCGGCAGAGCACCTGCCTGATCTGGAATCACCGGCGGTTCCGATTCGGCGACCTGATCTTCCACTCCGGCGGCACAGCCGGCTTCAGCGCCTTCGCCGGCTTCTGCCCAGCCGCCTACACCGCGGTCCTGATGCTGACCAACGCGGCGTCCACCGAACTGAGCACCGCCGTCCAAGCCCCGTACAACCTGCTCAAGGCCCTCGCCAAGGAGATCCTCGCGACCGCATGACACCCGCAAGCCCTCCATCGCGATGCCCCAGCTCGCCCCCGGCGCCGCAGTGCCGCAATGTTGTCGCGGAGTTGCGCGCGTCACGACCGGCTTGGTCTGCTTGCATCCCGTGCCGGCGGGCACGACGATCACCTGGTCCGCTCAGGGCGGAGTGGGGACGACGGTGCGCGAGTGGGGCTTGAAGATGACGGGCACGGGCGAGTGGGGAACCGAGGGGGACGACGAGCGGCGCCGGTCGAACGGTGGGGTGTTGGCGTCCTGGGGCGCGGTGCTGCGGGACATGTACTCGCTCGCCGCCGACCTCACCACGGCGGGCAACGAGATGGTCCGCCAAGTACCTTCGGTGCCCTCGCTCGATGCGCTGACCGGGGGCTGGACCCGGGTCGAGGAAGCAGTGCTGCGTGAGGTCAAGCTGCGGCTGGACCGGTTGGAGGGCGCTCAGTCCCGACACCAGGCGGGTGCCGGCGCGGCCTCGCCACACAGTCGGCCGACTCCCGCCCAACTGCTCGACGACCTGCTCGGCGCCTCGATCGACGCGGACAGCGCCGGCAGCCGCGAGGAGCTGTACCGGTCGCTGCTGCTGCGCCTGGTGCCGGACGAGGCTCGCATCCTCGCCGCGCTGGCCGAGGGCACCGAGTACCCACTGATCCACGTACAGACCAGGACGAACGGCAACCGGATCGTGCTGTCCAACGCCTCAACGGTGGGCCGCGCCGCCGGGGTACAGGTGCCCGACGCGGTGGGCACCTACGTCGCGCACCTGCGCACCCTCGGGCTGGCCCAGGAAGGACCGGCCGACGACTCGCTGTCGGTGCAGTACGACATCCTGCTCGGCGAGCCGGCGGTGCGCAACGCGGAGGAGGAGGCCCGCGCGGGCAGCCGGTTCGGCGCCAAGCTGGTGCGACGCACGCTGCGCATCTCGCCGCTGGGCACGCAGCTGTGGAAGGCCTGCCGCCCGTTCGACGTACCCGACGACCCCGAGCCCGGCGTCGAGGAGCGCCCTTCCCCCGACACCACGCCGCCGGACACAGACTCGGGCCCTCGGCGGCTCACCCCAGGGCCGGGGCCCGGTTTCAACCCGGACACGGTGTACCTGCCCGAGCCGCACCCCGGGCGGAACGGCATCGGCGGACGGTCGTGATGGGTCCGTCGGAGATCCTCTCCGACGTCGCGCGCAACTGGCCGATCTATGTCTCGATGCCTTTCGTGGCGGCCGCGATCGGTTACGTGACCAAGGTGGTCGCGATCGAGATGATGTTCCGGCCCATCCGGTTCATCGGACGCAAACCGTGGCTGGGCTGGCAAGGTGTCATCCCCCGCCGCGCCGCCAAGATGGCCGGTATCGCCTGCGACACGATGACCAGCCAGCTGATCACCCCGGCCGAGGTGTTCGGCCGGCTGGACCCGCGCCGGGTCGCCGAGGAGATCAAGAAACCGCTGGTCGACACGATATCGGACATTACAAGGGAGGTCGCGGCCGCCACCCAGCCGGACCTGTGGGAGGCGCTGCCCGACCGGGTCAAGAACATGGTCGTGAGCCGGATCCAGCGCCAAGCTCCCCGGCTGGTCGAGAAGGTCATGCAGCAGCTTCAGCAGGACATCGACTCGGTGTTCGACCTCAAGGAGATGGTCGTCACCAACCTGGTGCGGGACAAGGCGCTGCTCAACCGGATCTTCCGCGAGGCCGGGCACAAGGAGTTCCGGTTCATCGCGCGCTGCGGGGCGCCGTTCGGGTTCGCCATCGGCCTGCTGCAGATGGTGGCATGGGCGGTGTTCAGGGAGCCGCTGCTGTTGCCGGGGTTCGGCCTGGTCACCGGCTGGGCGACGGACTGGCTGGCGTTGAAGATGGTGTTCTTCCCGATCGAGCCGCGCCGCTTCTTCGGCCTGTTCACCTGGCAGGGACTGTTCCTGCGGCGGCGCGCCGAGGTGGCCCGCGACTACGGCAACCTGATCGCCTCGGAGATCATCACACCGCGCAACGTGGTGGAGGCGGTACTCAAGGGACCGCTGTCGGACCGGCTGTTCGCGATGGTGCAGCGCGAGGTACACCAGCTGGTGGACGACCAGGCCGGCCTGGCCCGCCCGCTGGTCGTGGTCGCCGTGGGCGGGCGCCGCTACCAGCAGATGAAACAGCTGGTCACCGAGAAAGCGCTGGAACGGATGCCGGAGACCGTCGCGGCCGCGGAGGAGTATGCCGGCGATGCGATGGACATCCGCAACACCCTGATGACCAAGATGCGGCAGCTCAGCCCGGCACAGTTCGAGCGGCTGCTGCGCCCGGCCTTCGAGCAGGACGAGTGGATGCTCATCGCGGTCGGCGCACTGCTCGGCTTCATGGTCGGCGAGCTGCAGATCGTGGTCGTGGAGTTCCTCGCCCACTGAGCGCCCACTGACCAGGGAGGCTTCGGCGAGTCCCGACTCGCGGTGGAGGTTCGGGGTCAGCCGTTGGCCCGCTTGGGGGTTCCCTCCGGGATGATCGGCGTCGGGCCGATGGCCCGGGAGAACTCCGCCCTCGGCTCGTGAATCTGCTCCAGCGAGACGACCTCGCGGCGGAACAGCAGCGCCTGCGTCCAGTCCGAGATGATCCGGATCTTCCGGTTGAACGTGGGCATCCGGCTGACGTGGTAAGTCCGGTGCATGAACCAGGCCAGCGGACCGCGCAGCTTGACGCCGTAGATCTCCGCGACGCCCTTGTACAGCCCGAGGCTGGCCACCGAGCCGGCATGCTTGTGCTGGTAGGGCTTGACCGGCTCGCCACGCAGGTGCGCAATCACGTTCTCGGCCAGCCGGGCGGCCTGGCGCACCGCGTGCTGCGCCGAAGGGCTGGTCTTGGCGTCCGGGTCGTTCTTGGTCAGGTCCGGCACCGAGGCGCAGTCGCCCGCGCTGAATATCTCCGGGCTGCCGTCGACCTGCAGCGCCGCGCTGCACACCACCCGGCCCCGCTCGTCGCGCGGCAGATCGGTGTTGGCCAGCATCGGGTTCGGCTTGACCCCGGCGGTCCAGACGATGGTGTCGGTGTCGAACTCGGTCTCGTCGTCGAGCACCACGTGGCCATCGGTCATCGACTTGACCCGGGTGTCCAGGTAGACCTCGATGCCCGCCTCGAGCAGCTGCTTGACCGTGTACCGGCCCATCGGCGCGCTCACCTCGGGCATGATCCGCCCGGCAGCCTCGACCAGCACCCAGCGCAGGTCGGACTCGTCGATGTTCTCGTAGTACCGGCTGGCGTAGCGGGACATGTCGGCCAGCTCGGCCAGCGCCTCCACGCCCGCGTAGCCGCCACCCACCACCAGGAAGGTGAGCAGCTTGCGGCGCAGCTCACGGTTGACCGTGCTTGCCGCCTCGTCCATCCGGGACAGCACGTGGTTGCGCAGGTAGATCGCCTCGGCCACGTTCTTGAACGAGATGCCGTGCTCGGCGAGGCCCGGGATGGGCAGCGTGCGTGCCACCGAGCCGGGCGCCACCACCAGCACGTCGTAGCCGAGGCTGGTCACGTGGCCGGCCGCCGCCTCGACGGTGACCTCGCGGTTCTCCCGGCTGATCGCGGTGACCCTGACGGTGAGCACGTGGCAGCGGCGCAGCACCTTGCGCAGCGGGACCACCACGTGCCGGGGCTCGATGGAGCCGGCCGCCGCCTCCGGGAGGAAGGGCTGGTAGGTCATGTTCGCCTGCGGGTCGATCACCGTGACAGAGGCTTCGCCAGTGGCAAGCTTGCGTTGCAGGCGCAATGCCGTGTACATGCCCACGTAGCCGCCGCCGACGATCACAATCCGGGTGTCGCGTGCCATGCCTCCAGGATGCCACCGAGGTGTATCGATTAACCCTCCCGGCCGAGTGAGCCTCGTCCCCTGGGGCCAGGAGTATGCTTTACTTATGGCAACGTTGGTAAAGCAACATCGGACCACGAAGGTCAGCCGGAAGAACCAGGTGACGCTGCCGGTCGCCGCGTTGCGCGAGGCCGGGGTGGCGCCGGGGGACGTGCTGCGCGTCGAGGTGGTGTCCGACGGGGTGTTCCGGTTGGTCCGCGAGCGCGACCCGTGGTGGGAGCTGTTCGAGCAGGCCAAGGGATCCGACCTCGGCATCACCACCCGCGAAGAACTCGAAGAGCTGCGCGACGAATGGAATCGGTAGTTCTCGACTCCAGCGTGCTGATCGGCTTCTTCCACCCCGACGACGCGCACCACAGTTCCTCCAGCGCCGAACTCGCCGAGGGACGAACCCGCGGCGACAGGTTCGTGCTGCCCGCCACGGTGCTGTCGGAGTCGCTGGTCAACAGCTACCGGCGTAGTCCACACAACGCCGCCGAGCTACGTCGGCGGATCGTCGGGTTGTTCGGGCCAGTTCGGGTCGTGGACGAAGCCGTCGCCGTCGAAGCCGCGCGGCTGCGTGCCGCATACCGCTGGCTACGGATGCCGGACGCCCTGGTCGTCGCCACCGGGATCGTGGAGAACGCCACCGTGCTCACCTGCGACCAGCGCCTGGCTGACCTGGCTACCCCGGTCCGGCTCCTCGAGACCTGATCCCGGCCAGCTCGGCGGCGGCGCGGAGCACCGTGCGCAGCATGGCGGGGGTGAGCCGGCCGGTGAAGGTGTTCTGCTGGCTGACGTGGTAGCTGCCGAGCAGGTGCAGCGGCCGGTCCCCCGGTGACCTCGGCGGCAGCTCGACGTGCGCGCCGTGCCCGAACCGGGGGCGGGGGCGCGGGATCACCCAGCCCGCGTCGGCGAGCACCGGCAACAGCGACTGCCAGCCGAACGCGCCGAGCACCATGACGGCGCGCAGGCCCCCGGCCAGCAGCTCCAACTCTCGGACCAACCAGTGCCGGCACTCGTCCCGCTCGCCGGTAGTCGGCTTGTTCGCCGGCGGCGCGCAGTGCACCGGGGCGGTAATACGGCAGCCGTACAGCTCCAGGCCGTCGCCGCGGTGCGCCGCGGTCGGCTGGTTGGCCAGTCCCTCGGCGTGCAGCGCGGCGTAGAGCACGTCGCCGGAGCGGTCACCGGTGAACATCCGGCCGGTGCGGTTGGCGCCGTGCGCGGCCGGTGCCAGCCCGACGATCAGCAGCCGGGCGTCCGCCGGCCCGAACCCGGGGACCGGCCGGCCCCAGTAGGTCTGGTCGGCGTAGGCGGCCCGCTTGACCCGCGCCACCTCCTCCCGCCAGGACACCAGCCGAGGGCACGCCCGGCATTGGCTGACGGCCGCGTCCAGCTCCTCGACCGTGCCCAACACGCCGTCAGTCATGCCGACACGCTACGCAACCGCCGCGCATCATGACGCAGGCCTATAACACTGTGATGCCTGCGCACTACCATCTGGACATCATCAAGCAGGTGCGGGCCGCTCCCTCGGTGGTGACCGTGGAGCCCGGCCGGCGACACTGGCCACTCTTGCCTCGGATGTGTCGCCAGGTCGACGCCGAGGGCAATGCGGTGCCTGATGCCTACCTGGCCGCGCTGTCCACCGAGCACGGCGCCGAATGGCACACCGCGGACCGCGGCTTCGCCCGCTACGCCGGCCTGCGTGTACGCCACCCGCTCGACCCGGAGCCGCTGGTCGGCGCGGCACGCGGGCCGGATCGTGTCGTTACCTGCTCGCCGTCGGGCTGCTCGCCTCCGGCGGGTGGCTGTGGGTGCGGTCAAACCGGTCGAGCTCACGCCCGGGTCTTCCCCGGCGTTGAGCTGGTGGGCGGTGCCGGCGGCCGGGCTCGTCGTGGCGGGGGTGGCCTGGGGTACCACATCGTGGCTGCTCAGTGAGGCCGAGCATGCCGGTGCGCGGTGCGGACCGCTCGGGCACGGTTCAGCGGAACCACCTCGTTCCTCGGCATCACGCTCGCCGGCATCGCCCGATTCCGCTCAGCGGTGTTCGAGGGCGAGGTGTCGTTCAACGATGCCGGTTCGGTGGCCACGCGTTGTTCAACGGCGCTGAGTTCGGCGGCCAGGCCGGCTTCCACGAGGCGGTGTTCGGGCGGACCGCTCAATTCAACGGGTCCGGTTCGGCGGTCCCGCCAACTTTGCCGAGGCGGCGTTCGGCCCCGCTCCGTTGCTCGACGTGAACCTGGCCGGCGCGCTGGTGCGCGAAATCGTTGTGCCGGGCTCCTCGTGGCCGGCGGCATGGGTAGCCGCCGAGCCGGACGGCGAACCGGCCGAATGGGCGCCGTTGGTCCGACGGGAGCCACCTGCGCGGTCAGAGGAGGGAGAGGGCTAGGCCGTCCAGGATGTCGTGCTCGCTGGCCACCAGCTCGGTGATGCCTGCGCGCCGCGCCAGCTCCTCGGCCAGCACCGCGACGATCAGCGCGCCGCCGCCGATCACGTCCACCCGGCCCGGGTGCATCGCCCCGTAGGCCATGCGCTGCTCCCGCGTCCGGGACAGCAGCTCGTCGGCCACCCGGTGCAGCTCGGGCAGCGCGACCCGGGACAGGTGGATCGCGTCCGAGTCGTACTCCGGCAGCTTCAGCGCCACCGCCGCGAGCGTGGTCACCGTGCCGGCCACCCCGACCCAGGTGCGCGCGCCCCGCACCGGCACGTGCTCGAACGCCTCGGCCAGGATCCGGCGGGCCACCTCGCGGGCCTGCTCACGCTCATCGGCGGTCGGCGGGTCGGAACGCAGGCAACGCTCGGTGATCCGGACACAGCCGATGTCCACCGAGCGGGCCGCCTCGACGGTCACCGTGCCGCCGGCCGGGTCGCGCGTGCCGAGCACCACCTCGGTAGAGCCGCCGCCCACGTCGACAACGACGAACGGCCCGTCCTCGGCCGCCAGCTCACCTACCGCGCCGGTGAACGACAGCCGGGCCTCGGTGTCACCGCTGATCACCTCGGCGTCGGTGCCCAGCGTCTCGCGGACCATGCTGAAGAACTCGGCCCGGTTACCCGCGTCCCTGGTCGCCGAGGTGGCCACCATCCGGACCCGGGTCGCGCCGGCCTCGCGCGACAGCGCGGTGTACTCGGCCAGCGCCACACGGGTCCGTTCGATGGCATCGGGCGCGAGCACACCGGTGGCGTCCACACCCTTGCCCAGCCGCACGATGCGCATCTCGCGGTGCACATCGGTCAGCCGAGGCCGCCCATCCGGACCGGTTGAGCCATCGGCCACCAGGAGGCGGATGGAGTTGGTACCGCAGTCGATCGCGGCGACTCTGGGTGTCTCGCGCACAGCCGTGACGGTACCCATGCCCGGCACCAGGTCAGTGCGACGGCGCGGACGACGCGCTGCTCGACGACCCGCCGCTCGAAGACCGGGGGTTCGAGGACGCGCCGCTCGACGACGCGCCGCTCGACGACGCGCCGCTCGGGGCGCTGCCCTGCGACCCGCTGTTCGGTGACGGGTACGCCGACCCGGTGTCGTTCGGCGGGAGAACGATGATCGGGACCGACTTGGTCGTGCCTGCCGAGGCCGACGGCGGAGACACCGACCCGGTGGACGGCACGGAAGAGCCCGAGGACGCCGAGCCTCCCGACGAACCAGCCGAAGGACCTGAAGCCGAGGGGCTCGAAGCCGACGGACTCACCGCCGGTGTTGCTCCGCCGGTCATTGCCACCGGGTCTGACGGTGCGCCGGCGGTGGTCGGGCCGTTCCCGCTCGGCGCAAGTATCCGGTTCGGCCGGACCTCGGCCACCGAGCGCGGCGACGGTGGGCTCGCCGGGGCCGAGCCGGGTCGCTGCGCGGCGGCCGAGGGCCGCGCCGCACCGCTGCGATGGGTGGGCAGCCGAGGCGGCGCGGCGAGGTCGCGCCGAGGTGTCGACCTGGCACCGGCCGGTGGCACCGGCTGGTATATGCCGGGACCGGTCGCGCCGTGCGGCCCCACCACCGGTGCGCCGCCGGGCGCCGAGATGACCGGCGCGTCCACCGTGTCGGGAGCCGACGGCGCCGATGGGAACGTGGGGACCTTTGCCGCGCCCTGGGCGTAGCCGGCGGCCCAGTTCCGGACCGCGGTGACGAAGCTGTCCGAGTGGTTGTACCGGTAGAGCGCCGCTACCCGCTGTTGCGCATTGCTCAGGTCGGCCCCGCCGGCACACAGGTAGCGGCCCGCGGTGAGCGCGGCGTCGAACATGTCGTTCGGGTCCACCGTGCCGTCGCCGTCACCATCGGCGCCGTAGCGGCGCCAGGTCGCCGGCGCAAGCTGCATCGGGCCGACGGCCCGGTCGTAGACCGGGTCACCGTCCAGCCTGCCGCCGTCGCTGTCCGGTACCCGGGGCAGCCCGGGTGAGCCGTCCAACCGGGGCCCCAGGATGCGGCCGAAGGTGCGGCCGTGTGCGTCCACCCGCCCTCCCATCGCGTCGGCGGTCTCGGCCCTGCCGATCGCGGCGAGCACCGTCCAGCTCAGTCCGCAGCCCGGCACCGTTGCCGCCAGTGCATGCTCGGCCCGCTGGTAGGCCGCGAACGGCACCGAGGGAATCCCGCTCGGACCGGGTGGCGCCGGCGGGGGCGGCGGCCCCACCGGGCGGTCCGCCACGGTCAGCTCACCGGTGGGGGAGCCGCCGGTGGCCGACTCGCCGGGCAACGTCGCGGGCGGCGCGGCCAGTGGAACGGCACCCGGCAGGGGCACCGCCGCCGCCCGGTCCCGGGGCTGCCCGGCGGCCTGCGGCGCGTCCGGGGAGTCGGTGTGGTGTGCACGCAACACCGCGAAACCGCCGAGCACGCCGAAGACGGCGACGAGCAGCCACGCCGTCGCCCGCCCACCGAACGGCCGGGAGAACACCCGGGTAACCTTGCCCCAGCAAACAAAGCGCGGCCATAAAAACGCGAATACTCTTTGCACATGACAGGTCTCCTGGCCAAGCCCGATGCCGACACCACGAGATCCGCCCAGCCCGAGCGAGACCGTTTCGAGACCCACCGGGTAACCAACCAAGTCCCTGAGCTGGACGGATACCAGCCGCTGGCCTGTGACCCCGCGCTCACCGATGCGCTGGCCCGCGAAGGCGCCGAGGACGCGCTGCCCCGGCTCACCGAGCTCGCCCAGCTGGTCGGCTCGGCGCAGGCCCGTGAGCACGCCCGGTTGGCCAACGAGCACGAGCCGGTGCTGCACACCCATGACCGCTACGGCAACCGGATCGACGAGGTTGAGTTCCATCCGTCCTGGCACTGGCTGATGAACGCCTCGGTGCGCGCCGGCAACACCGCCGCGCCGTGGGCCCGCGACGCCGGGCCGGCCGCGCACGTGACCCGCGCCGCCTCGTTCTACCTGATGAGCCAGCTGGAGCAGGGACACTGCTGCCCGGTCACCATGACCTACGCGGCGATCCCGGCGCTGCGGCACAACCCCGAGCTGGCCGCCCGCTACGAGCGGGGGCTGCGCTCCCGCATCTACCAGCCTGGGCTGTCCGAGCCGACCGGCAAGGCCGGCCTGCTCGCCGGAATGTCGATGACCGAGAAGCAGGGCGGCTCGGACGTCCGTGCCGGCAGCACGCTGGCCACACCGAACGCGGACGGCAGCTACCGGCTGGTCGGGCACAAGTGGTTCACCTCGGCGCCGATGAACGACCTGTTCCTCACATTGGCGCAAGCCCCCGGCGGCCTGACCTGCTTCGTGCTGCCCCGGGTACTGCCGGACGGCTCCCGCAACCAGATCCTGCTTCAGCGGCTGAAGGACAAGCTGGGCAACCGGTCCAACGCCTCTTCGGAGATCGAGTACCAGGACGCGGTGGGCTGGCGGCTGGGCGACGAGGGCCGAGGTGTGCGGACCATCATCGACATGGTCACCATGACCCGGCTGGACTGCGTGCTGGGCTCCGCCGCGATCATGCGGATCGCGCTGACCGAGGCGGCGCACCACGTGGCACACCGGTCCGCCTTCGGCACCCGGCTGGCCGACGCACCGTTGATGCAGGCAGTGCTGGCCGAGCTGGCGGTCGAGGTCGAGGCGTCCACCCGGTTGGCGCTGCGGCTGGCCGGCGCCGTCGACCGGCGCGAGTCCCGCGCCGAGCAGGCGCTGCTGCGCCTGGCCCTGCCGGTGACGAAGTACCAGGTCTGCAAGCGGACGGCGGCGGTGGTCGCGGAGGCGCAGGAGGCGCTGGGCGGCAACGGCTACGTCGAGGACTCCGGGATGCCCCGGCTGTACCGGGAGGCACCGCTGAACTCCATCTGGGAGGGCTCCGGCAACGTCACCGCTCTGGACGCGCTGCGCGCCATCGCCCGGCAGCCGGACACGGTGCACGCGGTGCTGGCCGAGATCGACCTGGCGGCCGGTGAGTCGGCCGCGTTCGACGCGGCGGTGGCGCGGCTGCGCGGCGAGCTGGCGGCGCCGGACGAGCGGCGGGCCAGGCGGCTGGCCGAGCTGATGGCCAGCTGCCTGCAGGGGTCGCTACTGCTGCGGCACTCGCCGCCCGAGGTCGTCGAGGTGTTCCTGGCCAGCCGGTTCGGCGGCGAGGGCCCCTACCGCACCGCAGGCACGCACACCGCCTCGAACCGGGCGAACGCCACAGTCCTGGCCCGAGTCACCCCGTAAACCCGCACACCGGTTTACGGGTGGACGCAGGGGCCGGGGCGCCACCAGTCGCCGAGCTCGGCGAGAGTCTCGTCGCCGAACGGGTTCACCCCGGGGCCGGCGGCCAGCGCGTGGCCGACGTGTACGTGCAGGCACTTCACCCGGTCCGGCATGCCACCCGCGCTGACCTCGGTGCCCAACGGCTCGAGGGCGTCCCGCTCGGCGAGGTAGCACTCGTGCGCACGCCGGTAGGCGGCGGCCAGCTCGCCGTCGTCCTCCAGCCGACGCGCCATCTCCCGCATCCGGCCGCTGCCCTCCAGGGTGCCGACCATCGAGCACAGCCGCGAACAGGTCAGGTAGTACAGCGTGGGAAACGGCGTGCCGTCCTCCAACCGAGGGTTGGTGCGCACCACGGACGGCAGCCCGCAGGGGCAACGGTGTGCCACCTCGCGCAGGCCCCTCGGCCGCCGACCGAGCTGGGCCGTGACCGCGGCCCGATCCGGCTCGGAGACCTCCTGGTCCAGCTCGGCGCTCATGCCTCGCCTCCGCACGCGTTCCGCTCCTCACTCGCTGACGCTCGCTCGCTGTCGGCTCCGGGGCTCATTTCGGTACCCCCCGCAGGTCGCTCCACAGCCGCTGGAACCAGGCAGGCTGGGCGGAGCGCCGGTCCCCACCGGTCGGCGCGCCGGTATCGCCGGGCAGCTGCACCACGTACGGAACCTCGCCGGCCCGCACATAACCCAGCCGCTCCCGCGCCTCAGCCTGCACGTGCGCCGGGTCGCGAAGCTCGTCGCGCCGATGGGTCAGGTCGTCGACCTGCCGGCTGAGCTGAGTGTGCTGGGCCTGCAGCGCGGCCAGCTCCTGGCGCTGGGACAGGTAGTTGCGCAGCGGCACTGCCACGGTCAACGCCAGGGCGCACACCACCAGGGCCAGCACCGCCGCCCGGCGGGTCGAGGACACCCCGAGGATGCCCGAGGTGGCCACCGCGACCCGGTGCGCGCGCCCGCCCCGGATCAGGTCACCGGCGCTGGCGGGCCCGGCGCCCCGGGCCCGCCCTTCGGTCCGTCGCGCGGGCGAGCGAGGCACGCCGGTCGGTCGGGTCCGCCCGGTTCGGGTGCGCGTCGGGTCGCCAGCCGGCATCTCCTCGATCAGTCTCCCGGGTTGAACCGGGGGAACGCGAGGTCACCGGCGTAACGGGCGGCGTCGCCCAGCGTCTCCTCGATGCGCAGCAGTTGGTTGTACTTGGCCACCCGCTCGGAGCGGGCCGGCGCGCCGGACTTGATCTGCCCGCAGCCGGTGGCCACCGCGAGGTCGGCGATCGTGGTGTCCTCGGTCTCGCCGGAGCGGTGGCTCATCATGCACCGGTAGCCGCAGGAGTGCGCCAGGGTGACCGCGTCCAGCGTCTCGGACAACGTGCCGATCTGGTTGACCTTGACCAGCAGCGCGTTGGCCACTTGGCGGGCGATGCCGTCCTCGAGGCGCTCCGGGTTGGTCACGAACAAGTCGTCGCCGACCAACTGCACCTTGGCCCCGATCGAGGCGGTGAGCGCCTGCCAGCCGTCCCAGTCGTCCTCGTCCAGCGGATCCTCGATCGACACCAGTGGGTAGCTGCCCACCAGGTCGGCGTAGAACTTGGACATCTCCTCCGCGCTGCGCCTGCGTCCCTCGAACGCGTAGCCGCCGTCGGAGTGGAACTCGGTGGCAGCCACGTCCAGCGCGAGCGCCACGTCGCGGCCAAGTGTGAGCCCGGCCTTCTGCACAGCGGTGCCGATCAGGTCCAGTGCGGCGCGGGTGCCGGGCAGGTCAGGGGCGAAGCCGCCCTCGTCGCCCAGCCCGGTGGCAAGACCCTGTGACTTCAGCACCGACTTCAGCGCGTGGTAGACCTCCGCCCCCCAGCGCAGCGCATCCCGGAACGAGTCGGCACCGATCGGGGCAATCATGAACTCCTGCACGTCCACCGAGGAGTCGGCGTGCGCGCCGCCGTTGATGATGTTCATCATCGGGACCGGCAGCACGTGCGCGTTCGGCCCGCCGACGTAGCGGAACAGCTCCAGCCCGGAAGACTCGGCGGCCGCCTTCGCCACCGCGAGCGAGACGCCGAGCAGCGCGTTGGCCCCCAAGCGGGACTTGTCCGGCGTGCCGTCAAGGTCGACCAGCTTCTGGTCGACCACCCGCTGGTCGATGGCCTCGAGACCGATCAGCTCCGGAGCGATCTCGTCGAGCACGCCGGCCACCGCGCGGTCCACACCCTTGCCGCCGTAGCGGCGGGGATCCCCGTCGCGCAACTCCACCGCCTCGTGCTCACCGGTGGACGCGCCGGACGGCACCGCCGCCCGAGCGAGAGTTCCGTCGTCGAGAGCGACCTCGACCTCCACGGTGGGGTTGCCCCGTGAGTCGAGAATCTCGCGAGCACCGACCTGCTCGATGACGGCCACATCAGCTCCTTGCTCGTTCGTGCCTGGCTGGCTTTGGTGATCCAACACGGAGGTGTCCGAGACAGAGCCTAACCGCCGGGACCGGTCGCGGTTCGACGCCGCGCCACCTAACGTAGGCACGACCATGACGAGCGTTCCCTTCTCCGAACCGGACCCCGAATCCGACTCCGGCCGAGCGGTCGAACCCGCCGAGCGGCCGGACGGGGAGTCCACGTTCCGGTCCTTCCGCCGGGCCGAGACGTTGATGTCCCAGCGCCGGCCGCTGGACGCGGTGCAGGCGCTGTTGCCGGTGCTCGCCGAGGCCCCGGACGACGCGTCGGTTCAGCTGCTCGCCGGGCGGGCGTTCCTGGACTCCGCCCAGCTCAACCGGGCCGAGGCGGCGTTCACCCGGGTGTTGGAGATCGACCCGGCCGACCACTACGCGCGGTTCGCGCTCGGCAAGGCGCTGCAGCGCCAGGGCCGGCTCACCGAGTCGCTCGCCCAGCTGCGGATGGCGTGGGCGATGGACCCGCGCCCGGAGTACCAGGACGCCCTTGGCGAGGTCAGCGCCCGACTGGCGATCAACAGCGATGGCCGCTGACAGCGTGCGCACCGGCCGGAGGGGCCCGCTCACCCTGCTGGGCATCGCCTGTTGCGCAGTACTCGTCTCGGCCTGCGGCGGCGCGCCGCCGGCGCCGGCCCCCGCGGCGCCGAAGCCGCCGGCCCGATCAGCCGTCGCGGTCGGAACCGGCGGCGCGGTGTCCAGCGTCAACCCCTACGCCTCACAGGCCGGCATCGAGGTGCTGCGCAAAGGCGGCAACGCGGTGGACGCGGCGGTAGCCACGGCCGCCGCGCTCGGCGTGGTGGAGCCGTACTCCGCCGGGGTTGGCGGGGGCGGTTACCTGATCTACTACGATGCGCGCACCCGGTCGGTGCACACCATCGACGGGCGGGAGACGGCGCCGGCAGCGATGCGGCCGGACTCGTTCACCGACCCGGCGACCGGCCAGCGCATGCCGTTCAACGATGCGGTCAACTCGGGGCTGTCGGTCGGTGTGCCGGGCACCCCGGCCACCTGGGAGCAGGCGCTGCGCCGCTTCGGCAGCATCGGGCTTGGCGCCGCACTCGATCCGGCGGCCCGGATCGCCGACGCCGGTTTCGTGGTCGACCAGCAGTTCCGCGATGCGACCGCGATGAACGAGCAACGGTTCCGGGTGATCGAGCCGACCACTCAGCTGTACCTGCCGGAAGGCCAGCTGCCGGTGGTCGGGTCGCTGCTGCGCAACCCGGATCTGGCGGCGACCTACCGTCTGCTCGGCTCCGGCGGGACTGCCGCCTTCTACCGAGGTGCGCTTGCCGAGGACATCGTCCGCACTGTGCGCCAGCCGCCGGTTGTGGCCAACCCGGGCCGGCTGGTCCGCCCCGGGCTGATGCAGGCCGCCGACCTGGCTGGCTACCGGGTGCTGGAACCGGGCCCCACCCACTCCAGCTACCGGGGCATCGACCTGTACGGCATGGCGCCGTCCAGCTCGGGCGGCGCCACGGTCGGCGAGGCGCTGAACATCCTGGGCAACTACCAGCTGTCCGGGGCGGACCGGGTGCAGGCGCTGCACCACTACCTGGAGGCCAGCCGGATCGCGTTCGCGGACCGCAACCGCTGGGTGGGTGACCCGGCCTTCACCCCGGTGCCCACCGAGGCGCTACTGTCCCCCGAGTTCGGCAAGGACCGGGCCTGCCTGATCAGCCCGGTCGCCACGCTGCCCAGCCCGGTTGCACCCGGCGACCCTTCGAAGCCGGCCGAGGGCTGCGTGCCCGGTGTCGGTGGCGCGCCACCGAGGGAGGGCAACTCGACCACCCACCTGGTCACCTCGGACCGCTGGGGCAACGTGGTGTCCTACACGCTGACCATCGAACAGACCGGCGGCTCGGCGATCCTGGTGCCGCACCGAGGTTTCCTGCTCAACAACGAGCTGACCGACTTCGTCTTCGTCCCGGTGTCCCCCGGCGTCGCGGACCCGAACCTGCCCCAGGGCGGCAAGCGCCCGCGCAGCAGCATCTCGCCGATGATCCTGTTGCGCGGCGGGACACCGTTGCTCGCGATCGGCTCGCCGGGCGGCGCGACGATCATCACCACCGTGCTGCAGACACTGGTCAACCGACTCGACCTTGGCATGAACCTGCCGGATGCGATCGCCGCGCCTCGCGCGTCACAACGCAACGCGGCCACCACGGAGGCCGAGCCGGCGTTCCTGGACTCCCCGGAGAAGGCCCAGCTGGAGCGCCTCGGCCAGCGGTTCGTGCTGGCGCCCAAGGCGTTCACCCCCACACCCGAGATCGGCGCCGTCGCCGCACTGGAGTTCCTCGGGGACGGGCGGATCCAGGCCGACGCCGAGCCGGTCCGCCGGGGCGGCGGTTCCGCCATGGTCCTCACTCCCACCCGCTGATTCCGACTCGTGCGGTGTGAGCAGTGCACGTCGGGTGGGTTAATCCGGTAACTCACCCAGATCCAACCACGGACGCAACATATGTTGCGCCGATCAACAGTTGCCTCATCACTCCAAGGTCATGAAAATGGATGCTCGAACCTTATGGCAAGCTCACCGACTCGCTGGTCATCTCAGTCGGCAGCTCGCACCTAGTCTTCCGGAGGACATATGGCTACTAGCCTACGAGAACTATCTCATTCTCGTCCGGGGCGTGCGGGAAGATGCCCGTTCAATCGGCTCGGTACAGGTGGCATCATCTGACAGCGGTATGGAAGACCTGCCTGCATCGGCGTTGTCCGCGCTCAGCGAGCTACAGGACCTCGTCAGCACGACGACACATACTGGCTGGCCTGGTGGGGCTGGGCGGCTTATGCCCTGGGCTCAGGCCCATGGCTCAGAACTGCAGCTAGGGTATCTCGAACCCGGTGCGACCTGGAACGAGCCCAGTCGCAAGGCAATTCAGCTGACGCCATTTCAGCTAGCGATGGAAGTCGACCAGGATGTGACGTCAGGTTAACTTCGCGCTGGGTAACTACCAGCTTTCCGGGGCGGGCTGATGGCCTCCGGGCTTGCCGCGTCAGGCTTCGAAGAGGGGTTGGCCCCAGTAGTGGGTCGCGTCCGGGACACCGGTCGGACAGGCGAAGACCGCCGAGCCGACGTGCCGAACGTACTCGTTGAGCCTGTCCCGCGATCCAAGGCTGCGCTGCAGAGTGATGAACTGCATCGGGTCGCGCTGGTAGGAGATGAAGAACAGCCCGGCGTCCAGGTCACTGGTCTCCGGGTCGATCCCGTCGGTGAACGAGTAGCCGCGCCGCAGGATGCGCAGCCCCCGGTTGTTCTCGAACGCGGCCAGCCGCACGTGCGCGCGCTCCGGGATGACCAGCTCGCCGTCCGGGCCGCGCGCCGCGAAGTCCGGCGTGTCGAACTCATCCTTGCCGGTCAGCGGGGCACCGGTGTACTTCTCCCTGCCGAACACCGACTCCTGGTCGGACAGGACGTCCCGGTCCCACGCCTCGACGAACATCCGGATTCGGCGGGCCACCAGGTAGCTGCCGCCCTTCATCCAGCGCTGCCCGGCCTCGTCGCCGACCCAGACGAACTCGTCCAGCGCCTGCCCGTCGTTGCTCTTGATGTTGCGGGTGCCGTCCTTGAAGCCCATCAGGTTGCGCTCGGTCTGCTGGTTGGTGCCGGTGGAGGAGGTGCGCCCGAAGCCGAGCTGGGTCCACCGGGTGACCGCGGTGCCCTTGCCCAACCGGGCCAGGTTGCGCACCGCGTGGAACGCGACCGCCGGGTCGTTCGCGCAGGCCTGGATGCCGATGTCGCCGCCGGTCCGGGTCGGGTCCAGTATCGCGCCGGGCAGGTCGGGCAGGTCGGTGAACTGCGGCGGCTTGTGCGGCGCGAGCCCGAAGCGCTGGTCGAACAGCTTCGGCCCGAACCCGATGGTGACGGTCAGCTCGGAGGGCGGCAGCCCGATCGCCTCACCTGTGTCGGCCGGCGGCACCTGCTGCGCATCGGACTCGCCCGGCACCCGCACGCCCCTGGTCATCGCCTCGGCAGCGGCGGTCCAGGTGCGCAGCATGCCGATCAGGTCGCTGCGGTCGGCGGAGGTGACGTCGAACGCGGCGAAGGCCAGCCGGTCCTGTACATCGGTGCTCACCCCGGCCTGGTGTTCGCCGTAGAACGGGACGGTCTGGGCGCCGGGTGCCGGGCTGGCGCACCCGGCCAGCCCGGCACCCGCGACACCGGCCAGCCCGAGCCCCGCGGCCCCGCCGAGGAGGCCGCGCCGGGACACCCTCGGACCACGCAGAGTCAACCTCAGACCACCTGTCCGGCGATCTTGGACAGCGGCTCGGCCAGCGCGTTGACCGACTGGGCCAGCCTCTGGCGCTGGTCCTGCGGCACCGTGCTGTAGTCGACGTAGCCGTCGCCGCGCTTGTACTGCTGCAGCGAGTTCACCACGTCGGTGAACCGGGCATCCAACTGCTGGGCCAGGTCCGGGTTCTTCGTGGCCAACGCCGGCTTGAGCAGCTCGAAGCACTTGCGCGCGCCGTCGATGTTGGCCTGGAAGTCCGAGAGGTCGGTGTGCGAGTAGCGGTCTTCCTCGCCGGTCACCTTGGACGTGGAGACCTCGGTCAGCAGGTCACTTGCGCCGTTGGCCAGCTGCGCCGGCTGGTAGGTCGCGCCGGCGACGTTCTTCTTGAGCGTGGCGATGTCGGCGTCCAGCTTGTCCGCCAGCGGCGCCATGCCGGCCAGCGTGTTGTCCTGCCACATCGCCTTCTCGATGCGGTGGAACCCGGTCCACTGGTTCGGGTCCTGCACGTCGTCGATCCGGGCGTCGATGTTCGGGTCCAGGTCGCCGAAGCTCTCCGCGACCGGCTCGATCGCCTCGTAGTGCAGTCGGGCCGGGGCGAAGGCCTGCTTGGCCTTGGCCACGTCGCCGGCTCGTACCGCGTCGGTGAACGTCTTGGTAGCGGTGACCAGTTGGTCAACCTCGCCGACCACGTAGTCGTGGTAACCCTTGGTTGCGTCCGCCAGTGAGGTGTCAGCGGGCGGCGCCGCGCCCGGTGCTCCCCCGTTGACGGTGAAGGTCCAGGTGTCCTTGGCGCCGCCCGGGCAGTAGACGCTGTAGGTGCCGCCCTCGAGCCGCAACGAGAAGTCCCCGCTCAGCCCCGGGGTGAGGCTCTCCTTCTCGCCGATGATCCGACCGTTCTGCTGCAGCTCGGCCTCGGTGACCTTCGCCGAGCCCGAGTTGGTGATGGAGAACTTCACCGGGCCGGCCGGCACGCTGGCCGGCTGGGGCTGACATCCCGCGTCGGACAGGGTGATCTTCACCTCGGTGGTCGGCTGGCCGCCGCCCGGACCACCGGAACCGCCTGAGTTGCCACACCCGGCCAGCAGCGCGGCGGCACACAGCACGGCCGACGTCCCAGCGAGCCGGCCAGCTCGGAGCGAGATCATGAAAATGGTGCCTTTCTGACTGTTGTGACGGGGGAAACGCCAGCGGCGCGCTAGGCGCGCCGACCGGGGAACTCGGCGGGGCTAGCTGGAGGACGGCGCGGGACTCGGTTCGTGGGTCTCGACCGCGCGGCGGGTTGGCCGGCGCTGCGGCCACAGCAGGTACACCAGCAGCGGCACCAGGTAGACGAGCCAGGCCGCCACCTCGACTGTCACCGGGTACGGCTGGATGCCCAGCACACCGGTGACCAGCGAGGAGACTGGCGTACCCGGCAGCACCACCCAGGAAAGATCCGCCACTCGCTCCTGGCCGAAGTTCAGCCATCCGGCCTCGTGCGCGGTATGGCAGGCGGTCATGACCAGCCCGGCCGCGACCACCACGAGGACTACGCCGGTGGCCCGGAAGAAGCGGGACATGTTGATCTTCAACCCGCCACGGTAGATGAGGTAGCCGAGCAGCACGGCGAGCAGAATCCCCACCAGCGCGCCGGACCCGGCCAACAGCGGCGAGGTACTGGCCTGGAAAGCGGCCAACAGGAATACGGCGGTCTCGAAGCCTTCCCGCAGCACGGCCAGGAACGCCATCACCACCAGCGCGGTCGCGGATCCTTTCGCCAACGCAACCGTGGCGGCACCTTCCAGCTGCCCCTTCAGATCCCTGGAGTGGCGGCGCATCCAGACCACCATGTAGGTCACCATCGCCACCGCGAACAGCCCGATGACGGTCTCGAGGCCTTCCTGCTGTGCCTGCGGCAGGTCAGCGGAGATCACTTCGAGGGCCACCCCGACAGCGATACAGATGACCACCGCCGCGGCCACCCCGAACCACACCTGGCGCAACGCGTCCCCGCGGCCTTGGCGGGCCAGGAAACCAGCGACGATGCCCACGATCAAGGATGCTTCGAGACCCTCCCGGAGCCCGATCACGAAGGTAGGCAACATTTGTCGAGTCAACCTCCGTAAGACCTGGGCAATCCCCGTTCGATCAATCGGGACCGCTTGAACAGGCTAGGCTCGGCTTACCTGAGGTGTCAATCAATTGGTGAACTGAGGCTCAGGACACTCTTATGTAGCATTACCTTACTCGGTCGAGTGGGCCGTCACTCGTGCCGATACCGCCACACTGGCCCCAGATGGCCAACATCGGCGCCAGTCGGGCTCGGTCAGCGCATGCGGGTCGAGGCCGTGGCTGCGCGCCGCGGCCTCGGCGGCACGCACCGACTCGTCCACCCGGCGGGCCGCCGCACGCAGCGCCTGTTCCGGGTCGTCACCGGCGGCCGCGACCCGGGCAACCGCGGCGGCGAACCGGGAGCCGGCGCCGGTCGCATGATCCACCGTGGCGGCAAGCAACTGCATAGGCACCCCGGCCTTACGTGCCCTGGTCACCAGCTTGAACAGCAACGCGGCCGCCGGCTGGGCGAACGCGACGCCGTCCAGCGCGGACTCGCGGCGCTTCTCCACCCGTTTCAGCTCTTCCCAGCGCCGTTCCTGGTCGGCGGCGGTGCGCACCCGGTCGGCGGCGGGCACCTCGGTGGCGAACACGTGCGGGTGGCGGGCCACCAGCTTGTCCACCAGGTCGGCGGCCACCTCGTCCACCCCGAACGCCGCCGAGGCGGCACCGGCCGGGTAGGGCGCCACACCGCCCTCCTTGGCCAGCCGGGCGTGGAACAGCACCTGCAACAGCACGTCGCCCAGCTCTTCGCGCAGCGCGGGGCGATCGGCGTCCTCCACTGCCTGGTACAGCTCGTAGCACTCTTCGACCAGGTAGCGCAGCAGTGACAGATGAGTCTGCTCGGCGTCCCACGGGCAGCCACCTGGCGCGCGCAGCCGGTCCATCACCGCCACCGCGTCCAGCAGCGCCGCACCGGCAGGCTCCGGAGTCTCGATCACCTGCTCGGCGAACTCCCTCGGCCGGTTAGCCGGGTCGGCGGTGAGCAGCACCTCTCGCCGGAGCGGGTCGTAGGCATGCCGGCCAGCGATTCGTTCCGCGCCAGCCGCGGCGACCAGTTCCTCCGGCACGGTGGCGTCGGCCATTACGCGCTCGGCGGCCCGCAAAGCGGGCAGCGCGGCCGCCGGCAACACCGCGCCCAGCCGGGTGGACACCACAACCACGGTTCGGCTCATCCGCCCTATTTTAGGTCTGCCGCGAGCCGACGGTCAGACGGACGGCGCGGGGTTCGGGGCGGCCGCGAGCACGATACTGGGCTCTACGGTCTTGGGCAGCACCGAGACCTGGACCAGGTCCCACTCGCCGTAACGGGGGTTCACCCGGACACCGAGCTCGCTGGCCACCGGCTGCAACAGTCGCCGGCCGATCCGGTTCAACGTCTGGTCGTCGAGCTGGCTGGCCGCCCCGGGGGCGGCGGCGGCGTCCATGTCCCGACGGGTCACCCGCCACACCGTCCAGGTGCTCTGCGCGGTCTGCGCGGCGACCACCTGGCCGGGCAGGGTGCCCAGGTAGGCGATCGCGTCCGGCTGCCAGGCCCGCATCTGCTGGTTGAGCTGGCCGTTCGGCCCGGCGACCCGCAGTGCCGCCTCGGCCTTGGCCGGGCCGGCAGCCAGTTGCTGGGCCACCGCCAGCGCCTCGGCGCGGCTGCCGGTACGCACCGAGTCCACCGTGACGCTCAACCGGTCCACGTTCTTGATCGCCAGCGCTTCGGAGGTCAGCTGGTCGCGCACCGCCTGGCGCACCCCCGCCGGGTCGAAGATCGACTGGGCGGCGATCGCCTCGGCGCCGCCCTGTTGGGCCAGGATCGCGTCGACCTGCTTGTCGTTGATCACCACATTGTCGCGGCGAGCCGCCTCGGTCAGCAGCAGGTGCTGTACGTCGTTGGTGACCATCACCTGCGAGATGTCCGCCGGTTGGCCGCCCTGCAGGGAAACGGACTGCATCACCTGCGGCTTGGCCAGCACGCTGTCCACCTGGCGTTGCAGCTCGGCAAGCGACACGCTCTGCGAGCCGACGATCGCGGCCGAGCCGAACTGGTTCGGCCCGGACCCGCAGCCGGCCAGCAGCGAGCAGCCGGCCAGCAGCGCGGTGGCCAGCACCGAGGTGGTCACAGTGCGCCGTACGCGGTGGCCCCTGCCCGATGGGCTGGCCGCCCGCCGTCGCGGTCGGTGCGCGAATAACCCTCTGCCGATCAGCACAGCGGTAACTTTCTCACGCCGGTGGGCCGGCTGGATTCGGCACCCGCTCGCCGCTCGCCGCCGGTGGGCGGGCCGGGGCCCCGATCACGTCGGTGAGCAGCTTCAGACACCAGTCCAGCAGCTCGGTGTCGCGCATCGGCGCGGCCGCGATGCGCGACGATGCGGGACCGGAGCTGGACCCGGCGGCCGGCCGGGGCACCACGATCATCTTCGAGGTCGGCTTGTACGTCGAGCGCGGGTGCAGCCGGCGCAGCCGCAGCTGCGCGGAGTCCGGCAGGTCCACCGGGCCGAACCGGATGGTGTTGCCCGCGACCGCCACCTCGGCCACCCCGAACGAACGGCAGGACTGCCGGAACGCGGCCACCGCGACCAGGTTGCGCACCGGCTCCGGGGGCGCGCCGTACCGGTCGGTGAGCTCCTCGATGATCGCGGCCAACGCGTCCTGGTCACCCGCCTCGGCGATCTTGCGGTACACCTCGAGGCGCAGCCGCTCCCCGGTTATGTAGTCGTGCGCGACGTGGGCATCGATCGGGAGCTCCACCCGGACCTCGGCCAGCGGCTGGTCCTGCCCGGTACCCGGACCGGCGCCGCCCTGCTGGCGGAACGCGGCCACCGCCTCACCGACCAGCCGGACGTAGAGGTCGAACCCGACGCCCGCGATGTGCCCGGACTGCTCGGCACCCAGGATGCTGCCGGCGCCGCGAATCTCCAGGTCCTTCATCGCCACCGCGGTGCCAGCGCCCAGCTCGGTGTGCTGGGCGATGGTGGCCAGCCGGTCGTGCGCGGTCTCGGTCAGCGGCGACTCGGCGGGGAACAGGAAGTAGGCGTAGCCGCGCTCCCTGCCCCGACCCACCCGGCCGCGCAGCTGGTGCAGCTGGGACAGCCCCAGGTTCTCCGAGCGCTCCACGATCAACGTGTTGGCGTTGGAGATATCCAGCCCGTTCTCCACGATGGTGGTGCAGACCAGCACGTCGTACTCGTTCTCCCAGAACCCCGCGACGGTGCGTTCCAGCAGATCCTCGTTCATCTGCCCGTGCGCCACCGCGATCCGGGCCTCGGGCACCAGCTCGCGCAGCGTCCTGGCCGCCCGGTCGATGGACGACACCCGGTTGTGCACGTAGAACACCTGGCCGTCGCGCAGCAGCTCGCGGCGGATCGCGGCGCCCACCTGCTTGCTGTCGTAGGCGCCGACATAGGTGAGCACCGGGTGGCGCTCCTCCGGCGGGGTGGCGATGGTGGACAGCTCCCGGATGCCGGCCAGGCTCATCTCCAAGGTGCGCGGGATCGGCGTCGCGGACATGGCCAGCACGTCGACGTGCGCGCGCAGCGCGGTGATGTGCTCTTTGTGCTCCACCCCGAAGCGCTGCTCCTCGTCCACGATGACCAGGCCGAGATCTTTCCACCGCACGCTGGACTGCAACAGCCGGTGGGTGCCGATCACCACGTCCACGGTCCCGTCGGCAAGGCCCTTGACGGTCTCGGTGGACTCGGCGGCGTCGGTGAACCGGGACAGCCCCCTGACGGCGACCGGGAACGCGCGCATCCGGTCGGCGAAGGTCTGCAGGTGCTGGCTGGCCAGCAGCGTGGTCGGCACCAGCACGGCGACCTGCTTGCCGTCCTGCACCGCCTTGAACGCCGCGCGCACCGCGATCTCGGTCTTGCCGAAGCCGACGTCACCGGACACCACCCGGTCCATCGGCACCGGCTGCTCCATGTCGTGCTTGACCTCGTTGATCGCGGCCAGCTGGTCCGGTGTCTCGGTGTAGGGGAACGCGTCCTCCATCTCCCGCTGCCACGGGGTGTCCGGCGCGAACGGGTGGCCCGGCGAGGCCTTGCGGGCGGCGTAGAGCTGCACCAGCTGAGCGGCGATCTGCCGGACCGCCCGGCGCGCGCGGCTCTTGGTCTTGGCCCAGTCACCGCCGCCCATCTTGTTCAGCACCGGCTGCTCGCCGCCGACGTAGCGGCTGATCTCGTCGAGCTGGTCGGTCGGCACGAACAGCCGGTCGGCCGGCTGGCCCCGTTTGCTGGACGCGTACTCCAGCACCAGGTACTCCCTGGTCGCGCCGCTGACCGAGCGCTCGCGCATCTCGACGAACCGGCCGATGCCGTGCTGGCTGTGCACCACGTAGTCGCCCGGTTTGAGCGTCTCCAGCTGCACCGCGTTGCGCCGGCGCGAGGCCAGCTTGCGGACCTCGCCGCCGGTGACCCGGTTGCCGGTCAGGTCGGACTCGGTGAGCACCAGCAGGCCGAGCTCCGGCACGGCGAACCCGTCGGCCAGCACGCCGCAACCGACGGTGACCAGGCCCTTCTCCGGCACCTCTTCCAGCGCGTCGGCCACCAGCCTTGCCGGCACCTCGGCCTCGGCGAGCTGCTCCATGGCCCGCTTCGCGGTGCCCGCTCCGGCCAGCAGCAGCACCGCCGCGCCACCGGAGGCGGTGTGCTCCCGCAGGTCCGCCAGCGCGCGCGGGAGCTCACCCCGGTAGGCCGGCGCCGCGTGCACGCCGGGGCGGAGTACACCGTCCCCGGCGCGTCCGGTGTCGCCGGCGGAGTCGGTGGCGAACGGGCTCAACGTCCACCAGTTGCGGCCGGTGGACAGCGCGTGCTCGGACACCTCGGCCAGGCCCCGGTACGCCGAGGCGCCGAGGTCGATCGGGGTCTTCGCGTCCGGCCCGCTCGCCGCGACCAGCCAGCTGGCCTCCAGGAACTCCTGGCCGGTGCGCACCAGGTCCGCCGCCCGGGTACGAATCCGCTCCGGGTCGATCAGCAGGATGTGCGCGCCCGGCGGCATCAGGTCGGTGAGCAGGTCCAACTCGGCATGGCACAGCACCGGGATGAGCGACTCCATGCCCTCGGCCGGAATGCCCTCGGCGAGTTTGCCCAGCAGCTCGGCCAGCTCGTCGTTGCGCGCGTGCTGCCCGGCCAGCTCGGCGGCCTTCGCGCGGACCGGCCCGGTGAGCAGCAGCTCCCGGCAGGGCGCGGCGACCAGCGCCTCCACCGGCCCGATGGACCGCTGGTCGGCCACCGCGAACTGGCGCAGCTCGGAGACCTCGTCGCCCCACATCTCCACCCGCACCGGGTGCTGCGCGGTGGGCGGGAAAACGTCCACGATGCCGCCGCGCACCGCGAACTCGCCGCGCCCGGTCACCATGTCCACCCGGACGTAGGCCAGCTCGACCAGCCGGTGCAGCAGCTCGTCGAAGTCGTGGGTGTCGCCGACCGCTAGCGCAACCGGCTCCAGCTGGCCGAGTCCCGGTGCGATGGGCTGGATGAGGCTGCGCACGGCGGCCACCACGACGCGCAGTGCCTGATCCTTGCCGGCCAGCCGGTGGAACACCGAGATCCGCCGACCCACGGTGTCCGAGCGGGGCGAGAGCCGCTCGTGCGGCAGCGTCTCCCAGGACGGCAGCACCTCCACCGCGTCCGTGCCGACCAGCTGGGTCAGCGTGGCGGCCAGCTCTTCGGACTCCCGCTCGGTGGCGCACACCGCGAGCGTGGTTGGCACCTGGTCGGTGGCTCTGGCCAGCGCGCCGACCACCAGGGGGCGCAGCGCGGCCGGCCCTTCGATCCCTAGCCGGGCAGCGGCGGCCGAGGAGGCCAGCGAGCCGAGCGCCGGCTCGGTGAGCGCGGCGGTCAACAGCCCGGCGGAGCGAGGCGGTGCGGTAGCTACCGAGGACAACGAGTTTCCTTCACGGGCAGGAGGCGCGCACGCGGACTAGGCCCCAACCAGGGCTGAGTGCCCATGATGGAGCCTGCCTACCTAGCGTACGTGGCCGGCGCACCTACCCCGACACCGGTTACCCGTGCGGAAACCCCGCCGGCTCAGGTAGACCTCGCGGCCGGCCTACAGTTGGCGGCATGACCGGGGCCGACGAGCCGGACTGGGCGGTGTGCCTGCCGCACCCGGCGCTGCGCGCACTGGTCGGGCGCTACATCGGCTACCGGCAGCAGGGGGTCACCCTCGGGGTACACCGCGGCCTGCCGGGACAGCACATCACCGTGATCATCAGCTTGGCGGCACCGGTCCGCCTGGTCGGCATGCCCGGCTCGCTGCAGGGCCCTGGCCGCTGGCAGGGCCTGGTCGGTGGGCTGCACGCCGGGCCGGCACTGATCGGGCAGGACCGGGAGCAGGCCGGGCTACACCTGGAGCTGGACCCACTGGGCGTGCGCACGCTGCTCGGCGTGTCGGCCCCTGAGCTGGCCGGGCGGGTGGTCGACCTGACCGAGCTGCCCAGGGCCGCGCTGGCCGACCTGCCGGACCGGTTGCGCGAAGCCCCGGACTGGCCCACCCGGTTCGCTACCCTGGACCGCGCGCTGCTCGACTGCGCAACCCGGGCCGCGCCGCACCGGCCGCCCGGCGAGATCAGCTGGGCGTGGCAGCGGCTGGTGCGCGCCGGGGGCCGGGTGCCGGTCGGCGCGCTGGCCACCGACGTCGGCTGGAGCCGGCGGCACTTCTCCGAGCGGTTCTCCCGCGAGGTCGGGCTGACCCCGAAACAGGCCGGCCGGGTGGTCCGGTTCGGTCGGGCCGCCGAGATGCTGCGCCGGCTGCCGAAGGGCGGTCTGGCCGAGGTCGCACTGAGCTGCGGCTACTTCGACCAGGCGCACCTGAGCAACGAGTTCCGTTCGATGGCCGGCTGCTCGCCGCGCACCTGGATCGCCGAGGAGCTCCCGTTTCTCCAAGACGCCGGGAAACTCGACGGGGCACCTTAGATGGTCGCCGGTGCCACCTCGGTGTACGTGGTCAGCGACGACGTGGACACCGTGCACCAGCGGTGCGCCTCGGCCGGTGCGAACGTGGTAGCCGGCATCGAGGACACCGACTACGGCTCGGACACGTTCGCCGTGCGCGATCAGGAAGGCAACCTCTGGACCTTCGGCACCTACCGAGGCACGGCCTGACCGCGAGTTGTGGGCTCGTGGTGGTTAGGGGCGGGGTGGGAGAGGGAGGCGGGTTCGGGACGGGCGGGTGCTCGGGTCCGGCGGGACGGCGGCGGGGGTCCCGGCCAACGCGGCCAGCGCCAGGTCGACCGCGGTGGCCAGCTGTGGGTCCCGACCGTGCACCTGGTCCTCGGGGGTCATCACCACCTCGTGGTCCGGGCTGACCCCGCCGTTCTCCACCGCCCAGCCCAGGTTGTCGAACCAGAACGAGTAGCGCGGCTGGGTCACCAGGGTGCCGTCCACCAGCCGGTAACGACTGTCGATGCCGATCACGCCGCCCCAGGTGCGCACCCCCACCACCGGGCCGATGCCAACCCGCTGGAACGCGGCGGTCACGATGTCCCCGTCGGAGCCGGAGAACTCGTTGGCCACCGCCACCACCGGCCCCCGGGGCGCGTCCAGCGGGTAGGTGCTGGGTTGGCCGTGCCTTGCCACGTCCCAGCCGATCACCCGCCGGGCCAGCTTCTCGATCACCAGCTGGGACAGGTGCCCGCCCCGGTTCTCCCGCACATCCACGATCAACCCCTCGCGCTCGGTCTCCCTGCCGAGGTCCCGGTGCAGCTGCGCCCAGCCGGTGGCCACCATGTCCGGCAGGTGCAGGTAGCCCAGCCGCCCCTCGGACCGGTCGGCCACGAACGCCCGGCGCCCGGCGACCCAGTCCTGGTAGCGCAACTGCTCCTCACTGGCCAGCGGCAGCACGACGACCCGCCGCCGGGCGCCGGCCGCCGTCTCGATGGTCAGCTCCGTCGGTTTCCCCGCCGTGCCCAGCATCAGTTGCGCCGGCCCGGCCGCCGGGTCGACGGCCCGGCCGCCGACCTCGAGTACGACATCACCGACCCGCACGTCCACCCCCGGCCCTGCGAGCGGCGAGCGGGCCCTCGGGTCGGACGACTCGCCCGGCAATACCCTGGCCACCCGCCAGCGCCCATCGGCGGCGCGCTCGAGATCGGCACCCAGCAACCCAGGCCATTCGCCGTCACCGTCCCCTGCCGGCGGGTGCACGTAGGCGTGCGAGGTGCCCAGCTCGCCCTGCACCTCCCACATCAGGTCGACGAGGTCGTCGTGGCTGCCCACCGCGTCCACCAGCGGGCGGTAGCGGGCCAGCTCGGCCGCCCAGTCCACCCCGGCCATGTCCGCCACCCAGAAGTGGTCCCGCATCAGCCGGCCGGCCTCGTCGAACATCTGCCGCCACTCCGAGGTGGGGTCCACGGTCACCGAGATGCGCCGCAGGTCGACGTCGAACTCGTCGGAGTCCTCGTCGCCGGGCTTGTCGGGGCCGGACCGGTCGGTGCGCAGTACCCGCAGCGTGCGCCGGTCGCGGACCACCAACCTGGTGCCGTCGCCGCTGACCTCGTAGCTGTCCGCCGGGTCGGCGATCGGGTCGTAGCGCCGGCGTAGCAGGTCGAACCGCTCCAGCACCGGTCTCGGGCTTTCGGCGCCCTCGGCCAACCCGTCGCCGAGCACCCCGGTCGGGGTGCTGCGCAGCCAGAGCAGGCAGTCCTTCCCGGCACGCAGCCGGTAGTAGCGGGCCTCCCCCACCGGCAGCGGCACCACGCGCTCCGGTAGGCCCTCGGCGTCGACCTCCACCAACGGCACCGGGTCGGTGTCCTTGCCGTGCTCGCTGCGGCCCTCCTCGGCTTCCTCCTCGCGCGCACCCGGCCCTTGCACCGGCCGGCCGTCCGGCGACGGCCCGAACGGCGAAGGGGTGCGCGCGGACAGTGGCACCAGGAACGGCCGGCAGCCATTCGGGAAGGACAGGTCGAACGAGTGCGCGTCGTAGACCGGGTCGAAGCTGCGGTAGGACAGGAACGCCAGGTGCTTGCCGTCCCGGGTGAACACCGGAGAGGTATCCACGAACCGGGTGGTGGTCGCCGCGATCAGCGTCGGTCTCTCGTCCGCGACCCTGGCCAGCAGGATTCGGCACGCGTTGAGCTCCACCGGGTCGGACCAGGCCAGCCAGGCACTGTCCGGCGAGAACGCCAGCCCGGTGACCTCGCCGTCCGCGCCCCTGGCCAGCTCGGTGAACGTCTCCTCGGCGACGTCGAACACCAGCAGCCGGCCGTCGTGGCAGGCCAGCGCGATCCGGCTGCCGTCCGGCGCACAGGCCAGCTCCAGCACCCGGCCGATCTCACCGGCGCCGAAACTGCGCGGCTCGGGCCCTTCGCCGGCCAGCGGGGCACGCACCAGTGCGTCCTCGCCGTCCTGGTCGGTGACCCAGACCGCCCAGTCGGTGCCCAGCGGGCGGGCCAGCCGGGCCCGCACCCCGTCCGACGCGGCCAGCGTGCGGGCCGGGCCGTCGCGGTGCGCCAGCCGGTGCACGGTGCCCCGCACTCCCACGATGCTGCACCGGCCGGTCCGGTCCGGCACCGCCGCGACCGCGTGCCGGTTCGCACCGATCTGGTAGCGGGCCCTGGCGGTACGCGGCCCGCCCAAGCTGATGTCGAGGCGGCGGGCCGGCGCGTCCAGTGAGTCCAGCAGCCACAGCTGCCCGGCGCACTCGTACACCACCCGGGCGCCGTCGCTGGTGGCATGCCGGGCGTAGAACCGGGGTTGCCCCTCGGAATCGGAGCCGTGGTCGGTGTGTCGACGCAGGTCCGAGCCGTCCTCGGCGACCGAGTACACGTTGCCCCAGCCCTCGTGGTCGGACAGGAAAGCCAACCGCGCTCCGAGAACCATCGGCGAGACCAGGTGTCCGTCCAGCTCGGCGAGCAGCCGGACGAACTCGCCGTCACCGGCCGGGTTCCACCACAGCTTGCCGGCCGTGCCGCCCCGGTAGCGCTTCCACCAGGCCGGCTCCACCGAGATCACCGAGTTCAGCAACGCCCGTCCGGCCGGGCCCAGCGCCAGGTCCGATACCGGGCCGTAGGGCAGCACCCGACCGGGTCCGCCGTCCATCGGCAGCGCGTGCGCCCAGCTGCCCCGAATGGACGGCTGCCCCGCCGTGGTCACCGCGACGACCTCGTCGTGCTCGGTCCAGCCCAGCGTGCGGGTCTTGCCCTGACCCCAGTAGGTCAGCCTGCGGGCCAGCCCGCCCTCGACACCGGTGACGTACACCTCGGGCGGACCGTCCCGCCGCGACGTCCACGCCACCTGGGTGCCGTCGTGGTGCAACCTCGGGTTGGCAACCGGTGCCTGGTCGGCGGACAGACGGTAGGCCCGGCCGCCCTCGACCGACGCCAACCAGATGTCGTCCTCGGCGGCGAAGACCAACGAGGCGCCGCGCAGGTGGGGGAACCGCAGGTAGCTGGACGGCCGGGAAGTCATCCCCGCACGGTAAACGAACCGGTGCCCGTCCCGGCCATCGGACGCGGGGCAGGGCACAGCTCGGGTCAGTGCCCGGCCGCGGGCTCCCGGGGCCGTTCCCGGCGATCGGGCGGCCGAACCTGCCCGGCCGCCCCGCCGGTGTCACCGTCGGGTTGGGCTTCGGTCGCCAGCTCGTCGAAGTCCGGCCAGCCGAACTCGTCCGAGGCCAGCTCGCGGATCTGGCCGATCGGCGAGGAGCGGGGAATGTAGTTCGGCTCGGGCTGGTTCGCGTTTGCCGGACGGCCATTCCCGGGCTGCCCTTGAGCCGGCTGCCCTTGAGCCGGCTGGTTCGTCGTTCGTCCACTCGGCGGGTGCCCGTTCACCGGGCCGTTCGGGGGACGTCCGTTCGCCGGCTGGCCACTTGCCGGACCGCTGGCCGGGGCGTTCCTCGGTCGTGCATCCGCCGGACCGTTGCCGATGCGTCCGTTCCCCGGCTGCGCGGGCGAGGTGGGGTTCCCCGGCCGTGCATCCGGAGGACCGTTCACCGGCCGCCCGTTCATCGGGCGGCCGCCAGGCGGAACGCTCGTCGGCTGTGCACCCGCCGGCGCGTTCCCTGGCCGCCGAGCCCCGGAGGCGGGCGGCCTCGGCCCGTTGGGCGGCCTTGGCTCGGGTCCTCTTGCCGGCGGCCCCGGAGCCTGTCCGTGCGCCTTTCCGGTGTCGGCGGGCAGCCATCGGTTCGGTCCGTCGGGCGGCGGAGTTACCGGTGCCCACAGCTCCGAGGAGGCGAACTTGGCCGGGTCAGGCCCTCCGAACCTGTTCACCGGGCCGCCCCGGGCCGCGGCGGTGCTCCCTGGCTGCCGTCTGGCGTCCGGTTGACCGGCGGGTGGCCGGGGTCGGTCCGGGGCGCGCTCTGCTCCCGGCCTTGGCGGCTGGGCCGCCGGCGGGATGCCCGGCGGCCCAGGGCGCAGTGCCGTGGTTGCCTCGGCCTGGGTGTCGGGCTGCTGGGCCGAGCTTCCCGGCCGAGGAACCGGCTGCCGCTGTGGCGTGTCGACCTGGTTGGAGCGCATCGCGGTCATCGGCTCGCCACCTGGCGCGGGCCGTTCGGACACCTCTTCGGCGTCCGCCACGGGCGGCTTAGCCGGCTGTTCCGGACGAATCACGATCGGCTCACCCTGGTCCGACGGCTGTCGCGCCGGCCCGTTCGGGTGATCGGCACCGGGCTGGTCCGGGGCCTTCGGCGCCAAGGATGCCGCCGGCGTCTCGGCCGGGTTGCGCTCGGCAGGAGGAGTCGGTGGCTGCTCGGTCGGCGCCGGGCGTTGGGCGGCGAGGGGTGGCCGTGGTGACTGGCCGGGCTGCATCGCGGTGGTCCGCTCCGCCATCCCGGATCCCGCGCGGCCGGGGGGCTCGTCCTGCGTCGGACGGACCGTGCCGGTCGGCCGAACGGCCGGCGACTCTGGTCCCTTCGACAGCTCAGGACGTGACGGCGGCCCGCCGAGGACAGGTTCGGACTGTGCTCCAGCCGAGGCCGGCTCCGGACGCGACGACGGTCCACCTGGAGCCGACTCCGGCCTCGGCGGCATCCCCGGGCGCGACGGCGGTCCGGGTGGGGCGGGTTGCGGGCGTGCGGTTGGCTCGCCCGAGCCCTGCTCGGGATGCCGCGTCGACTCAGGCCTCGGCGGCATTCCCTGGCGCGGGGGCGGACCGGCAGACGCCGGCTCCGGACGCTGGGAGGGCCCACCCGGGATCTGCTCGGGACGCTGCACCGGCCCGGGCCGACGGGCGCTGTCGGGCCAACCTGCCGGCAAGCCCCGCCGGTTCGGTGGCTCGGAAGCAGACGGCGCACTCGCCGCCAGCTCCGGCCGCCTCATTGGCGTCGAGCGCGGCGGCGGTTCCGACGGTGGTCCGGACGGCATCGCCTGCGGCCGCCCTCGCGATGGCATCGGCGGCGCGCCGACGTCAGTGGGGCGGTCCATGGACCGGCTGCGTACCGGCCCGTTCATCCGCATCCCAGGACCGACCGGGCCGGGGCTGGCGACCGGTCGATGCACGCCGAGCAGACCTCCGACGGAACGGGACGGGCCGTTCCCGTCGTTGGCCCTGCTGGGGATTGGCGGGCGTTCCCTCGGCGCGCCGTCCAGCGAACGGGTGGGCGCACCGCGACCGTCGCGCAGTGGCGCGATCGCACCGATCTGCGTCGGTGCCTCGTCGGCATCGGAGAACGACACAGCCGCGGAGGCCTCAGCGGCGCCCTTCACCGCACCGGGCTTGCCCAGCGCGGTGAACGCGGCAATCGAGGTGAACGCCGCATCCATGGCAGGTGCCCCGCCTGAGGAGCCCGGCGACGCGGCCGCAGCGACCGGCTCAACCGCAGGCTCGGCGGCAACGGTGTCGGCGTACGGTGGCTCGCCGACCTCCGGGTCCCTGAAGGACTCCCCATCGACGTCGTGGTCCGTCGAAGGCGCCTCGGCGGCGATGGCCTGCGCTTTCTCTTCGGTAGCCGGCACCTTCCCTGGCGAGGCTTTTTCAGACGGTGACTTGTCGGGCTCGTCGGACACCACCGGGATCTCGGCGATGCTGGTCGGCGCCTCCGAGTCCATCGGATCCGGTTCGTCCTCGCTGTCCCCCTCGTCCCCGGCCTTGCGGTCCGGATCACGCGAGTCGCCCTCTTCATCGGGCGGGTAGTCCTCGGACTCGCGATCGTCGGCGTAGTCCTCGTCGTCCTCGTCCTCGGGGTCGAACTCGTCGAGCAGGTCGCGCCTTCGGCGCGCGGTGCGTTCCACCGCGGCGGCGATCACCAGGGACAACATGAAGCCGAAGACCAGCGTGGCGGCGAAGACCCGAACCCCGGTGGTCCGTACCGGCGGAGCCACCGCCGAGGGCGCGGCAACGTCGAGGCGCATCTGCGCGTCCGGGGACACCCTGCTGTCCAGTTGCAGCGTGGCCAGCCGGTCGTTCAGCTTGGTGCTCACCGACTTGACCACGTTCAGCGCGGTATCCGGGTCAGTGGAGTCCGCGTGCAGATCGATCATCGGTGAGTCGGCGCGGGCGGTGACGGTGTAGGGCGGCGGGGCGGTCTGGCCCCTGCCGGGGGGCCTCGGCGCAATGTCGCGGACCAGCTTGGCCGCGGTGGCCTTGGTATCGGCGAACGGGGTGTCCGAGCCCGCGTCGTCAGCCGGCGCGTTCACCTGGTAGACGGCGCTCGCGGTATAGACCGCCGGCATCTGCGTGTAGGCGACCCAGGCGACGCCCAGGGACACCAGTACCAGTGGCACCAGGATGTACCACCGCGCCGCAGCCATGCTGAATACCCGGAACACGCCCACCCGTTCACCTCTCTCGGGTCGACTACGAACGCGTAGCGTACCCACCTGAGCACGGGCTGTAGCAAGCGCCCTGGTCGGCGGCCTGATTTGCCCGAGGGTCGAGCGGTCCTGACACTCTATACAGCCTGTTCGGGATGGTTGCACCGGGTCGAGCGATGCGGGCGAGAGATCAGCTCGAGGAGGCGCCGTACGGAGTGTCGCCGGTCAGCGGCGCGAGCCCGAGCACCAGCCTGGAGACGTGGAACGCCTCCGCGTAGCGCGCCCGGCACTGCACACCGCGCAGCCGCGCCAGCCCCGCCGAGGACTCGGCATCGAACGACGGCCGGTCCCGTTGCGAGCCGTAGAACTCCAGCATCTTCTCGATCTTCTCCCGGAGCACCGGCTCGGCCAGCGGCGCGAACAGTACCGGCTGCCCCAGGTCGCCTTCCCGCTGCACGATCTCGTAACCGAGCACCACGTGCTCGGTGAAGGCCGCCGGCACCAGCTCCGCGACGAGCTTGCGGTCCTGGTGGCCGTCGGTCCGGTTCGGCGCGAAGATCAGGCTTGGCTCGGCGCGGGTGCGCAGGTCCTCCAGCGCCCGCCGGACCCGCTCCCACCGGGTCGGCAGCTGCCCCTGCGGCAGGTCCAGCACCGCCACCCGCAGCCGGGCACCCGGGCAGAAAGCCGCCAGCGCGGCGCGCTCCTCCTCCTCGCGCAGGCTGCCCCCACCGGTGAAGATCAGCGCGGTGACCCGGACACCGGCGTGCGCGCGACACAGCTCGAGCAGCGTCCCCCCGCAGCCTACGACGATATCGTCGCAATGAGCGCCGATCAGGATCACGTGATCGAGCCGCTCTGGAAGCAGGGTCAGCACGTTCTGGACCACCTCGCCGGGGTTCGTCCGGCGGACGTTCCGCCGACTTCGGTGGGCAGTATCTCACTCCGTCGGGGGAACGTTGTAGTCACATATGGTTTTTCTGGCAGCCGGAAGTGGCCGATCTAACCCATCCGAGGGTCACCCGCACGTGGGCCAGGGCGTTTCTCCGGCAGATCAACCGCCTGGTCGACCCCGGAAAGGCCCACCCGGCCTACCGGGTACGCAGCTTGGCCAGCCGCGCCGTGGTCGGCCACCGCACGTCGCGCGCCCAACCGGCCTTCTCGAACAGCCAGATCAGCCTGGCCGAGATATCGATCTGCCCACGCAGCACGCCGTGCCGGGCACACGTCGGGTCGGCGTGGTGCAGGTTGTGCCACGACTCGCCCATGCTCAGGATCGCCAGCGGCCAGAAGTTGCGGGAGCGGTCCCGCGAGGAGAACGGTCGCGCACCGATCATGTGGCAGATCGAGTTGATCGACCAGGTGACGTGGTGCAGCACGCCCATCCGGACCACACCCGCCCAGAAGAAACCGGTCAGCGCGCCCCACCAGGACCAGGTCACCAGCCCGCCGATGACCGCGGGAAGCGCCAGGCTCGCCACCACGAGCCAGGCGAAACTGTTGCTCACCCGCATGAGCGCCCGGTCGGCCAACAGGTCTGGCACGAAGCGGCGCTCGTTGGTCTCGCCACGCTGGAACAGCCAGCCGAAGTGCGCGTGGATGAACCCCTTGACGACCGCGACCGGCGAGGTACCGAACAGCCATGGCGAGTGCGGGTCGCCCTCCTTGTCGGAGTAGGCGTGGTGGCGCCGGTGGTCGGCCACCCAGCGAACCACCGAGCCCTGCACCGCCAGTGAGCCCGCGATGCCCAGCACCACCCGCAGCCAGGTCTGCGCCTTGAAGGACTTGTGCGTGAAGAGCCGGTGGTAACCGACGGTGATGCCCAGGCAGCCGATGACGTAGAAGGCCGCCATCATGCCCAGGTCGTGCCAGTGGATGCCCCAGCCCCACAGCAATGGGACGGCGACCACCAAGGCCACCATCGGGATGATCACAAATGCATAGATCAGCATCTGCTCGAGCATCGGGCGCTGCCCGCCCATCATCGGTTCTGGCCCGGCTACGGCCTCGGTGGCGCTGGTCATGGAGATGGTCACCTCGGTAATTTGGGGCTTGGATCAGTCGGCAGTCAGTCGGCCTGTTACCCAACCGCAACCTACGTTACCGTAGGTCAGGCCGGGCTGGGCTTCCACAGTTTCTCAGTGAACGCCCGGCGGGTGCGACGGGTCCGGCGGGTCGCCGCCAGATGTCGTGGGCAGTCGACGATCGGCCCCAGCCACGAGCATGCCACCATGTCTGGCGTGGGCAGGACATGACGTCCACCCCGATCCGCCGTGGTGTAAAGGCAGCACCTCGGATTTTGGTTCCGATGGTCCAGGTTCGAATCCTGGCGGCGGAGCGCCTGGTCAGGCAGGGTACCCGTGATCTTGACACCCTGCCTGACAGCGATGGTTGACAGCAACAACCTCAGCCGGCTAGTTCGTCGTCCAGGCGATCAAGCGCCGTGCGCTGTGTGTCCGTGTTGACGTGGCCGTAAATGTTCATGGTCATCTCTATGGCGCTGTGCCCAACAATCTCCATGACGACGCGCGGAGCGATGCCGAGTGCCAGGAGCAGGCTGACACAGGTATGACGTAGCGTGTGCAGCGGGACTCGGCGGATGCCGAGGTGCTCGCAGAGCTGGGTCCAGGAGCGGGTCACGTTGCGTGGCTCCATAGGAGTGCCCCAGCGGGTGCCGAACACGTAGCCCTCTGGTACCCAGGGTTTGCCTGGTCGGCCATGTGTGCGTTGCAGTGCACTGTGATGATCAGCTAATGCGTAGAGGCAGCGGGATGGTAGCGGCACGGTGCGGTTGGAGCGGCGGGTCTTGGTGGGCAGGTCGCGAAGCTTCCCGTCTACTCGTTGCACGGTTTGAGTGATACGAAGTGTTTTAGTTTCGAAGTTGATATGTTCCCAGCGTAGACCGCTGATTTCGCTGCGGCGCATGCCCAGCATGATAAGTAAGGTCCACATTGCGTGGAGTCTCCTTTCCTTGACTGCATCGAGGAGCTTGCGTGTTTCCTCGATGCTCAATGCATCACGCGGCTTCAACGGTATGGGCCGTTCGACCCTGACGAGCTTGGCCACATTTCGTGGTAGCAACTCTTCCCGGCATGCGTGTTCCAGGGCGGTACGTAGCGTGGCGTGCACATGTTGGATAACACGGGCCCCGTGTTTGCCATCGC
>DASYBQ010000212.1:0-4778 GCA_036500625.1 Pseudonocardia sp.
ACATCGTCTTGAGACGCATCGAGCACGAAGACTGTGAGGAGAGGCAACTGTGGGACTCGAAGAGGTAAAGGGCAAGGCCAAGGAAGCCGCTGGCAGCGTGACCGGCAGTGACTCACTCCGCACCGAGGGCCAGGCGCAGCAGCGCAAGTCCGAGGAGCAGGAGAAGGCCGAGCGCGCCCGCGAGGTCGCGGACAAGCACGAGTCCAAGGCAGAGGGCCACGAGGGCGTCGAGGCCAAGCACCAGGGTTCCTGACCCCGGTTACTGACCCAGGCTCAGACAACGCGGCTGGCCCATCCCGATCGGGGTGGGCCAGCCGCGTGCTGTCAGTTGTCAAATGTCAGTTGTCAAAATCTGTCAGTGGTCAGCTGTCGATCGTCTGCTTGGCGAGCGCCGCGACCCTGGCCTGTGCCGCGGACACCACGGTGGAGCGGTTCTGGTTCGCTTCTTCGTACTTGACGATCGCCCGGACGTCCGCGCTGCTGTCCAGCGCCTTGATCCGCTGGATCGCATCCTGCTGGTTGAGCGCTGAGTAGTTGCGGATCGGCAGCTCGGCGTCGCTGAGGCTGCCCAGATCACGGCGCGTCTCGTGCAGCGCCTTGGCGGTGCCGCCGGCACCTTCCCGCTTTGCCACCGCCTCCGCCTGGCGCAGCGAGGCGTCCCGGCCGCTGGAGGCGACCTCGCGGATCGCGCCGCCGAACCGGCCGGCCTGCCGGGTGGCGTCGATGACCGCTTCGCGCGCCCAGCCGCCCACGCTCTGCGCGCTGTGCACCGCCCGGTTGACGCCATCCCGCGCGGTACGGGCCGGGAAGGCCAGTACGCGGGTCGCGCCGCCGGTGGCCCGCTGCAACGGCGTGGCACGCAGCGCGGCGGGGCCGCCCAGCGCCTCCTCGGCCAGCACGGTGCTGATCCACTCGACGGTGGCGGAGTGCGCGTCCGCCAGCTTCTCGGCCAGCGCGCGTACCGCCGGGCGGTCCGCGGCGTCGGCCAGTGCCTTGAGGTAGCGGGCCCGCCCGAGCAGCTGCTGCTCCATCGCGAGATCGCCCAACAGCGCCTCGTCGAACGGCTCCGCCTGCTCGAGGCTGCTCTTGAACAGCGCCGTCAGCCGCCCGAGTACCGGTGTGACGGCGTCCGGAATCCCACCGAGGTCCCGGATCTGTTCGACGATCAGCTTGGTGCGCCGCTCAGCGTTGTCCCCGTTCTCGGTCAGCTCGCGGCGCACCGCCTCGGTGCGGGCCTGCGCGATGCGCAGCCGTGCCACCTGGGCCTCGGTCTGGGTAAGCGCCAGGATGCTGCGCAGTTGGCTGACGATCTTGGTGGTCGAGCTCATGTATCGGTCTCCATCCGTATCCGGTGTGCTTCCGGTCGATGACGTCGCGATGTCCGGTGCCGCTCTCGCTTACCCGGTGCGCGCCGGTTGAAAAGGCTCGGACGCGCTGGTGCTGGTGAGACAGTTCACAGCCGTTGTGGCCAGCTTCGTGCGTCCCGGGTGTTTGGCCCGGCGCCGGGTGGGCAAGTTGGGGCGTGCTGCTGCTGCGACCACCCGGCGTGTACCGGGTCGACCGAGATTCCACCCTGCTCGCCCAAGTGCTGCGGGAGGACGGCCGGGCCCGTGGCCGGGACGTGCTCGACGTCGGCACCGGGACCGGTGTGCTCGCGTTGACCGCCTCCCGCGCGGGAGCCCGTTCGGTCACCGCCGTCGACCTTTCGCTGCGCTCCGCGGTGGCGACCTGGCTGAACTGCCGGATCCACCGAGCGCCGGTGACGGTACGGCGCGGCGACCTGTTCGAGCCGGTCCGGGGGCGGCGCTTCGACCTGGTCGTGGCGAACCCGCCATACGTCCCGTCGCGCGGCGGGCCCGCGCGGCATCGCGCCGGGCGCTGCTGGGACGGCGGCCCGGACGGGCGGTTGCTGCTCGACCGGGTGTGCGCCGGGCTGCCGGACGTGCTGAGCGCACAGGGGTCGGCGCTGATGGTGCACTCCGGAGTCTGCGACGAGGGGCGCACGCTGGCACGGCTGGCCGAGGTTGGCCTGGTGGGGCGCGTGGTGGCGCGTGCGGTGGTGCCGTTCGGGCCGGTGATGCGTTCCCGGTCTCAGCTGCTCGAGGTGCGCGGGTTGATCTCCTCCGGCCAGTGCGCGGAGGAGATCGTGGTGGTTGAGGTCGGTCGTGGTTGAGGCTCGCGGTACCCGGGTGGAGCTCACCGCCGAGGGCCCGGTGCTGGTGCACGGCGCGGTGCAGGTCACTGCCCCGGACGGCCGGGTGGTGCACTCGGACCGGCCGGTCACCGCGCTGTGCACCTGCCGGCGCAGCCGCCGGTACCCGTTCTGCGACACCAGCCACCGGACCCGGCTCGCCAGGGACGCCACCGAGGGGAGCTCGGATGCCAACTCGTGACGCTTCGGCCCCGCCATGCCGGGCCGAGGCCGGTCCGGTGTTGCCGCCGCCGCGCGGCCCGGTCTCGGCCGCCGTGCTCGATGTGCTGCGCGGGGTGCTCGACACGAGGGCACTCGAGCTGCTCGACCCGTTCGATGCGGAAGGCGACCCGTACGGAGAAGATCTTCAGCTGAGCCTCTACTGCCTCTATGAGCTGCACTACCGGGGGTTTGCCGAGGTCCATCCCCGGTGGGAGTGGGATCCCGGTCTGCTGGGCCTGCGTGCTGCGCTGGAGCAGTCCTTCGCCGACGCGCTGCGCGCGGAGGTGGCGGCCGGTGACGACGTGGACGCCGAGCTTGCCGGGCTGCTCACCGAACCGGCCGACCAGGATGGTCGCGGGGTGTCGCACCACCTGTTGCGGGATGGCCAGCTCTGGCAGCTGCGCGAGTACCTGGTGCACCGCTCGCTTTACCACCTCAAGGAAGCCGACCCGCAGGCCTGGGTGATACCCCGGCTGTCCGGCGCGGTGAAGGCGGCGCTGGTCACGATCGAGCACGACGAGTACGGCGCCGGTGACCCCGGGCGGGTGCACTCCGAGATCTTTGCCCGGATGCTGCGAACCTTTCGGCTGGACCACACCTACGGCGCCTACCTCGCGGCGGCGCCGGCCAAGACCCTGGCCGAGGTGAACTTCATGTCGATGTGCGGGCTGCACCGGGAGCTGCGTGGCGCGCTGATAGGCCAGTTCGCGGCGGTCGAGCTGACCTCGTCGCCAGGGTCTGGGCGGCTGGTGCGCGCGATGCGGCGGTTGGGCTGCCCGCCCGAGGCACTCGAGTTCTACGCCGAGCACGTCGAGGCCGACGCGGTCCACGAACAGCTCGTCCGCCGCGGTGTGCTCACACCGCTGCTCTCCGCCGAGCCCGAGCTGGCGGCGGACGTGGTGTTCGGCATCAGGGCCAGCGGGTTGCTCGCCGCGCGGCTCGAGCGGCACCTGCTGCGCCGGTGGGCGGCGGGCGAGTCGTCGCTGCTCCGGCCAGCTGAATCACGCCCGGCACTGAAATTTGAGAGAAGGTTTGAAAATTTCTGAACTCGAATACTTATAGGAGTTCCGATAGTTGGCGCACCGTCGTGGAATTTCACATATAACGCCACCGGTGGTGTGATCCTGGCGGCTTTACGGAACATTCACGGCTTTATCCGTCCAACTACGGGGCGCGGTCGGGTAGCGTTCAAGTGACGAGGTCAGCGTGGCCTCGCAAGAGCTAGCGGGCGCCGACGCCCAGTTGTGCGCGTCGCGCAGACCTCGAGTCAGGTCGTTTGCCATCGCGGCGACGCGTCATTTCCGCCTGCTGCCTTCCAAGCGACCGAGAGAGCGTGCCGTTGATGAGCCCCCCGCCCGCCACGCCGAACACATCGGCTCGATCCGCGCCCAAGCCGATCACCGTCGAGAACGCGCCAAAATATGAACAGATCCTGGTCAATATTTTCGTGACGGTCCCGTTCCTTGCGCTGCTGGCCGCAGTGCCGCTTGCCTGGGGCTGGGGCCTGCGCTGGCTCGACATCGGTCTCGCGTTCGGTTTCTACCTGGTCAGCGGGCTCGGTGTGACGGTCGGCTTCCACCGCTACTTCACCCACCGCGCGTTCACCGCGAAGCGTGGCCTGCGGATCGCGCTCGCGGTCGCGGGCAGCCTCTCGATGCAGGGCGACGTGACCACCTGGGTGGCCGACCACCGCCGCCACCACGCCTACGCGGACAAGGAGGGCGACCCGCATTCGCCGTGGCTGTCCGGCCCCGGCGCGGCCGGTCTCGCGAAGGGCTTCTGGCACGCGCACATGGGTTGGGTCTACGAGCCGAGGGAGCACACCAACGCCGAGCGGTTCACCCCCGACCTGCTGGCGGACCGGGACATCGTCCGGGTCACCGCCCTGTTCCCGCTGTGGACCGTGGTCAGCCTGCTCGGCCCGGCCGCGCTCGGCGGCCTGATCACCATGTCCTGGTGGGGGGCGCTGACCGCGCTGTTCTGGGCCGGTTTCGTCCGGGTGGCGGTGCTGCACCACATCACCTGGTCGATCAACTCGATCTGTCACATGATCGGCAACCGGCCGTACAGCTGCCGGGACCGCTCCACGAACGTCTGGCCGCTGGCGGTGCTGTCCTTCGGCGAGTCGTGGCACAACCTGCACCACGCCGACCCCACCTGTGCCCGGCACGGCGTCGGGCGGGGCCAGTTGGACATCTCCGCGCGGGTCATCTGGGTGTTCGAGAAGCTGGGCTGGGCGACCCAGGTGCGGTGGCCTACGGCGCGGCGGCTGAGCGCACTGGCCGCCCCCTCCCGCACCTGACCTCCCCGACCGCACACAGCGGCCCCGACCGCACACACCGAGTGGGCGCCGCACACAGGTCTG
>DASYBQ010000213.1:0-2296 GCA_036500625.1 Pseudonocardia sp.
AGTCCTCGACACCCGCACCAACAAGATCACCGCCACCGTGCCGGTCGGCAAGGACCCCAGCGGTGTCGCACTGAGCCCGGACGGACAGCACCTGTATGTGGCCGACGGCGGCTCCAACAACGTGTCGGTCATCAGCACCCGCACCAACCAGGTGACCGCGACCATCCCGGCCGGCATCTCGCCGGTGAGCGTAGCCGTCAGCCACGACGGCACCACCGCCTACGCCGCCAACGCCGGATCGGCAAACCTCTCCGTCATCAGCACCCGCACCAACCGGGCCGTCCGCACCCTGCCCGCCGGCCGGAACCCGGTATCGGTCACCCTCACCCCCGACGGCCGCTCCGCCTACGTCGCCAACGAGGTAAGGGCCACCATCACCATCGTCAACACCCGCACCGGCACCATCACCGCGACCGTGCCCGTCGGAGAAGGCCCGTTCGGCGTGACAGCCGCACGGGGCGGCCAGACCGCCTACGCCGCCATCCTCGGCCCCGGCAACATATCCGCGATCAGCACCCACACCTACCGCGTCCTGCGGACCGTCAACATAGGCCCCCCGGGAACCGACCCGTTCAGCATCGCCGCCACCCCCAGCGCGCTCTACGTCACCGACCAGGGAGCGAACACCCTCACCGTCATCAACCCCAGCACCTTCAAGGTCACCGCAACCATCACCGTCGGCACCAGCCCCTACGGCGTAGCAGCAGATACCTGATGGCCGTTCGCGGTATTGCGTGCTGTCTTATCGTGTCACGCTCGACCTATGCTGCGGCACGCCCGGCAACGGGGCGGCGGCGCAGCGCCGCGTCGGCCAGCGCAGGCGGGCTCCAGGCGCCATCTGGGTTGTACAGGTTGGTGCCGGGTGGCACGATCTGGTCGACGCGGTCGAGGATCTTGTCGTCAAGGGCCAGCGAGGCTCCGTTGAGCAGGTCCTGTAGCTGCTGCATGGTCCGCGGCCCGATGATGACCGACGTGATGGCCGGATGTACTACGGGGAAAGCCACCGCAAGCTGGGGGAGCGAGCAGCCGGTTTCCGCCGCCAGCTCCGCGAGCTGCCCGGCGGCCTCGAACTTGGCCGCGTTCGCCGCAATCGAGGGATCGAAGCGCCGCGGGTTGAGAGCCGGGCGGCCGGCGGACAGGTCGACGTCCCGGCCATTCCGGTACTTGCCGGACAGGAAGCCCCAGGCGAGCGGGGACCAGGTGAGCACCCCCATCCCCAGGCGCTGGCACGTCGGCAGCACCGACGACTCGATCCCGCGAGCCAGCAGCGAATACGGTGGCTGCTCGGTCCGGAAGCGCAGCAGCCCACGGCGCTCAGCCACCCAGTGTGCCTCGACAATGTCTTCGGCTGGGAAGGTGGAGCAGCCGAACGCGCGGATCTTCCCCTGGTGGACGAGGTCAGTGAGCGCGGAGAGGGTCTCCTCGATGTCGGTCGACGGGTCGGGGCGGTGGATCTGGTAGAGGTCGAGCCAGCCGGTCTGCAGCCGCCGCAGGCTGTCTTCCACCTCCTGCAGGATCCAGCGCCGCGAGTTGCCGCCGCGGTTGCGGCCCTCGCCCATGGGGAAAGTGCACCTTGGTGGCCACCACGATGTCGTCGCGGCGGCCCTTCAGCGCGTTGCCGACGATCTGTTCGGACTCGCCGTCAGAGTAGATGTCAGCGGTGTCAACGAAGTTGATCCCGTGGTCGAGCGCAGCGTGGATGATCCGGGCGCAGTCGCCATGATCGGGGTTGCCGTCAGCGCCGAACATCATGGTCCCCAGGCAGTAGGCGCTCACCTGGATGCCGGTGCCGCCGAGGGTACGGTACTTCATGGTCATGTCACGGACGCTAGGTCCTAGAGCGGGCTCTAGGTCAAGCCCGTAGCCTGGACCCATGCCAGAGCCAGCACTACCTGAGACCGGGCCAGGCCTGAGCATCGGGCAGGCCGCCGAGCGCACTGGGCTCAGCGTGCACGCGCTGCGCTTCTACGAACGCGAGGGCCTGCTCGCCAGCCCCGTGGCACGCGTGGCCGGCGACCGCCGCGTTTACAACGAGCAGGACCTGGAGTGGCTGGATTTGTGCATCAAGCTCCGCTCCTCCGGTATGCCGCTGGCCGCGATCCGCCGCTACACCGAACTGGTCCGGCAAGGCCCCGGGAACGAACACGACCGGCTTACCATCCTGCGCGAGCACCAGCAGCGCGTGACCGGCCAGATCGCCGCGCTCACCGCGTGCCTGGAGATGATCACCTTCAAGGTCAAGCTCTACGAGGACAGTCTTGCCGCCGGCACCACCGACCCGATCTGGGTCCCGCCC
>DASYBQ010000214.1:0-21118 GCA_036500625.1 Pseudonocardia sp.
AGTATCCAGGGCCGCTGTGCCCGGTCCATCCGTGCAGGATGGGCCGGCCTGATGCGGGTGCTGAAACAGTTCCGAAAAGCAGTCTTCGGAGCTGTGCTGCTGGTCGCCGCCGTTGTCATCGGCTATTTCAGCTGGCCGAGCGAGAGCTACACGACGAAGATCGTGATGGTCAACGCCGAGAACCTCGCGAACGGCGCGCCGGTCTGGATCAACGGGTTCGACTCCGGCTACGTACAGGCGATTGAGACCAAGGACGGCAAGGCGGTCGTGACGGCCGGCATCCGGCCGGACCTCGCGCCGCTGCACACCGGCACGCAGGCCCGCATCCAGTGGTACGCCGCGCTCGGTGAGCGAATCCTGACCCTGTACCCGGGCCCGGAGTCCAACCCGGTGATCCCGAGCGGCGGCCTGGTGCAGGCCAAGTCGGAGCAGGTCGAGGTGGACCAGATCCTGGCGGCCCTCGACGCCCCGACCCGGCAGAAGCTGGACGGTCTCATCGACAGCCTGCACAACCTGACCAACGGCAAGGAGCAAGACTTCCAAGCCACGGCGCAGAGCGCGGGCCCGACGGTGCAGGCCGCCGGAGCGATCTTCGACGCGATCGGCAGGGACGGCCCGGCGATCCGGGCGCTGGTGACGCAGCTGCAGCAGATGATCGAGGTCACCGCGAAGCAGCAGAACGACATCCGGGGCACGGTGAACGGGCTGGACCAGTTCGCCACCCAGGTCGGGGCGACGCAGAGCCAGCTCTCCGGCACGCTGCGGGAGCTGCCCCCGACGCTGCAACAGGCCAACGACACGCTGCGGGCCGTGCCGCCCGCCGCGGACTCGGCGGACGACCTGCTGAAGGACCTGCGCGGGGCCACCGACCAGCTGCCCGGCATCGCCGACGACCTGGCGCCCACGCTGCGCGACCTGCGCCCGGCGATCGCGGACCTGCGCCCGACCGTGGAGGCCGCCAACGACCTGCTCGGTCGGGACCGGCTGCCGAGGTTGCTGGACAACACCCACGTGGTGCTGCCCGAGGCGGGCAAGTTCGTGCACGACTACCAGCCCGCCATCTCGTTCCTGCGGCCGTACTCGCCGGAGCTGGTCGGCTGGCTGCAGAACTGGGGCAAGAACTTCGGCGCCTACGACTCACAGAGCCACCTGTGGGCCGCGACCCTCGGTGAGGGCTCACCGCAGGCGTTCGACGAGGCCCCGACCACGATCCCGCCGCTCAAGCAGGTCGGCGAGCCGAAAGCGGGTCAGGTCGTCAACCAGCCGTGGGACGGCGGCGGCCAGGATGCGACAGGGGGGCCGGTGCGATGAGCAGGCTGCACAGGAACGGCATACGGGCGCTGGTCGCCGCGGTCTGCGTCGGGCTCACCTCGCTGTGCACGGTGGCCGCGACCAGCAACCAGAGCGGCACGATCAAGGTCACCGCCACGATGTCCGACGCCACCCCGCTGCGTAACGGCAACATCGTGCGCGCCGCCGGTGTCGAGGTCGGCTCGGTCGACTCGGTGACGCTCAATGACCAGGACCAGGCCGTGGTCACGATGTCCGTGGACAGCGGGGTGCTGCCGCTGCACAAAGATGCGACCGCCACGCTGATCCCCCAGGACCTGTTGGGCGAGCGGTTCGTGGCGCTGGACCAGGGCAGCCCGCAGGCGCCGCCGATGACCGCGCCCTACTCCATCCCGGTGTCGCAGACCAAGAGCGCGGTGGACCTGCAGTCCGTGGTGGACATGGTCGACAACCCGACCGGCACCTCGCTGGCGATGATGCTGACCACCCTCGGGGAGGGCATCGGCAAGAACCCGAAGGAGACCGCCGACGCGATCGCGGCCCTGCAGCCGGCGTTGACGAACGTGCAGAGTCTGTCCCAGGTGCTCAGCGACCAGAACCAGCTGCTGAGCCGGCTGGTGCAGAACGCGCAGCCGGTGGCCGACGCGGTGGCCACCCGGCGCGGCGCGAGCCTGGACCGGCTGGTCGGCTCGGCGACCCAGACCCTGCAGGCGACCGCGCAGAACCGCGAGGCGCTGCAGGCCACCCTGCAGCGGCTGCCCGGCACGCTGCAGAGTGCGCAGGTGACCCTGGCGCACATCGCCGGGGTCGCGCCGCCCACCACCGCGACGCTGCGCGACATCCGGCCGCTCACCGACAAGCTGACCGACGTCAGCGACGAGCTGCGCGAGTTCTCCAAGGCCACCGACCCCGCGTTGTCCTCGCTTCGGCCGGTGCTGGACAAGGGCAAGGACCTGCTCGACCAGGTCCGCCCGGTGGTCGCCGACCTTCGTCCCGGTGGCGGCGACCTGCGCGGGGTGACGAGCTCGTACCGCCAGCTCGCGGACGGCGCGCTGAGCACCCGGCTGGTCGACCTGATGGAGTTCATGAAGGGCTGGACGTTGTCCACCAGCGACTACGACGCCTTCAGCCACTACTTCCGCGCGGTCACCCCCTACACGCCCAAGACGCTGGGCCAGACCGGTGCCGGACCGATCCCCGGCGCCCCGCAGAACCCGGTGCCGAACCTGCCCCTCCCCAGGGGCGGCCGGCCGCCGCTGCCCGGTGACGCGCACAACGCGGCCCCCGAACCGAAGTCGCTGCCGCAGTTGCCCGGCCCCAGCTCGGGCGCGACCGGGCTTTCACCCAACCAGGAGAACTCGATGATGGACCAGTTGCTGGGTGGAGGCTGAGCATGGTCAAGCCAGAGTCACGGGCGGTGTCCCGCTCGTTCATAGTCGGCATCGGCGGCCTCGGTCTGATCGTGCTGTTGTCCTACCTCACCGTCGCGGCGCAGTACGGCAACCCGTTCGGGTCGATGCAGTACGTCAAGGCCGTCTTCCACGACGTGCACGCCCTGCAGCTCAAGGACCCGGTGCGGCAGAACAGCAAGGGCATCGGCCGGGTCACCCAGATCGACTTCGACAACGGCACCGCGATCGTCACCATGCAGATCGAGCAGGGCGGCAGCTACCAGGTCTTCAAGGACGCCAGCGCGTTCATCGGTGACCAGTCGGCGGTCGGCGCGAAGTTCGTCAACATCAGCCCTGGCAACCCCCGGTCCGGCCCGCTGCCGAACGACACGATCCCGATCACCCAGACACGGGACTCGCGGGACCTCTACCAGGTGCTGAACATCTTCGACCCGAAGACCCGCACGGGCACCCAGAGCTTCCTGCGCCAGTTCGGCGGCGGCCTCGCCGGCCACGCGGAAGGTTTCCAGGAGTTCGTGCACAACGCCCCGGACACCCTCAACGGGCTCGGCACGCTGTCCGCCGCGCTGGCCTCGAAGCAGTCCGACCTGCCGGGGCTGCTCAACGCGGCCGACCAGCTCTCCAGCCGCTTCCGAGGCAGGGAGGCGGAGATCGCCAGCCTGATCGACCAGACGGCGGCCACCTTCGACGCCATCTCGGTGGACGGCGCCAAGCCGTTGAGCGCCATTCTGCAGAAGGCGCCGGACACACTCACCCAGCTCAAGACCGCGACGGACTCGCTGAACGCACCCCTTGCCGACACCCAGGCCGCGATGACCTCGCTGCAGCCGGGTGCACTGGGGCTGGGTACCGCGACCCCGGACCTGCGGGGGGTCTTCCGGGAGAGCGTGCCGGTCTTCGGCAAGGTGCCCGACGTGGCGGACCAGGCCACGCCCGCGGTGAAAGACCTGACCCCGACCTTCCGTGACGTGCGGCCGCTGGCCCCCCGGGTCACCGAGTTCCTCACCCGGTTCGCCACGCCGCTGGAAGTGCTCGCGCCCTACGGCAAGGAGCTGGGCTACCTGTTCGTACGCGGCAACAGCTTCGTGTCGGAGGGCACCGCATCCGGGGTGCACTACGCCCGGCTGAACGCCGACGTGCAGGGGCCGTACTCCGCCGACGCCGGCCTGCTGAAGGCCTGCCACTTCCAGACCGACCCGTACCCGAAGCCCGGCCAGGCGGACCACGACCGGACCAAGCTGGGCCTGCAGAACTCGGTGCCCTGTGGCGTGCAAGCCAGGGGCCTGCCCGAGACCTTGGGAGACAAGTGATGAAGGGCCGCCTCTCGAAGGTGTCGCCGAGGGCCTGGGGTGCCTTGGTGCTGGTGCTGTTCCTCCTGGTCGGCTGGGCGGCGTTCCAGAAGGAACGGCTGGCCACCCTGTTCACCTTCGGTGACGAGACCATCCAGGCCGAGTTCGCCAACCGGGCCAAGCTGATCGGCGACGAGCTGACCTATGACGACACCGTCAAGCTCAACGGGGTGGTGATCGGCAAGGTCACCACGATCGAGGAGACCCCGCGCGGCACCATGCTGGCCAGCCTGCTGGTGGACCCGGGGACCAGGGCGAAGCTGGGCTCGGCGCCGACCGCGTTCATCCGGCCCACCCTGGTAACCGACGGTGTGGAGTACCTCGGGCTGCAGACCGGCGGTATCCCGGACCACCCGTTCACCGACCCGGTCATCCCGCTGGAGCGGACCAGCCTGCCCGTCTCGCTGGACGACGTGCTCACGGCGCTGTCCGGTGACCAGGCACGCCAGGGCATCCGCTCGTTGATCGGGCAGACCGACGCGACGCTGCGCCAGGGCGGCAACGACGCGCTGCGCGGCCTTGCCACCGATGGGCCGGCCACGCTGCGCCCGGCGGGTGTCGTGCTGAGCGCCGTCCGGGGCACCAACCCGGACTCCGACCTCGACAAGCTGGTCCAGGGGCTGGAGTCGGTCTCCGAGGCGCTGAACGAGCAGAACGGCCAGTTCGAGTCCACGGTCCGCTCGCTGAACCTCACCACCAGCGCGCTGGGTGTCGGTGCCCCGCCGCTCGCCGCGGCGATCAACGTGGGGCCGCAGACCCTGCAGGTGGCCAGGGCCGGGCTTGCCGACCTCAAGCCCACCCTCGGCAAGCTGCAGCAGACCTCGCAGGACTTCCGGCCGGCGGCGCGGGAGCTGGACTCGTTCCTGCAGGAATTCGGCCCGGTGCTGCACCGCACCCGCCCGGTGGTCGCGGACCTGCGCGACGTATTGCGCGACGCCCGGCCGCTGGTGCGCGAGCTGGTGCCCACCGCCGACATCGGCAACCAGACCCTGGAGGACATCAAGGGACCGGTGTTCGACCGGATCAACGGGCCGATCAGGGACCGGCTGTACGCGCCGATCAAGGGCCGCAACGAGTACAAGGGCGGCAGCGTGCCGTTCCCGACCTACAAGGAGCTCGGCTACCTGATCTCGGGCTCCTCGAACGTCTGGAAGCACTACGACTCGAACACCGCGGTGGCCCGGCTGGAGGCCGGCGCCGGTGGGCAGAGCGTCGGCGGCACGAAGTTCCCGCTGTCGCTCGAGGAGTACCTGGAGTCGTTCGGCCTGCAGCAGCCCGCCGGACCCAACGACATCAGGAAGGGCCCGTTGGGCGCGGTCGACCTGAGCAAGGCCAGACCGGGCGACGCCGTACCGCACACCGACACCCAAGGCTTGCAGGGCATCCCGCTGCTAGGAGGAACGCGGTGAGCGCGAAGAAGAAGAAGAACTCGCTGGCCGGCATCTGGGAGCGGATCCGCACGGTCCCAGGCCTGGGCCGGGACATGATCGCGCTGTCCGTCCTGGTCGCGCTCGCCATCGTCTCCACGATCGGCATCTCCGGTTTCCTGAACAACAACGTGGGGCTCTTCTCCAGCACCGTCAAGTACCGGGCCGAGTTCGCCGACGTCACGGGCCTCAACCCGGACGCAACCACGCACTTCGTTTCCATCGCGGGTGTCCGGCTCGGCAAGGTCTCCGACTGGGAGCCGACCAACCGGGGCACCGCGATCGTGACCATGGAGCTCAAGCCGCCGTTCGGCACGATCTACGACAACGCGACGGCCCTGCTGCGCCCGAAGAACCCACTGAACGACATGTCGATCACCATCAACCCCGGTGGCCCACCCGGTCGACCGCTGCCGGACGACGGCCTGATCCCGGTCAGCCAGACCAAGCGCCCGACCCAGGTCAACGAGGCACTCGGGCACCTCGACGAGCGCACCCAGGCCGCCGTGGCGGACTTGATGGGCTCGGCGGACGTGGCGCTGGCCAACGCGCCGAAGCAGCTGCCCGGCGGCCTGCGGGCGGCCGACGCGACGCTGAACACGCTGCGCCCGGCAATGGAGGCGCTGCAGACCCGCCGCGACAACATCGCCAAGCTGGTCACCGCGCTCTCCGAGATCGCCACCGGGCTCGGCGGGGACCACCAGCGGGCGGTTACGCTTGCCACCTCGCTGCAGCAGACGCTCAAGACGCTCGCGGACAACGACCAGAACCTGGTGGCCAGCTTCAACCAGCTGCCCGGGCTGGCCGACCAGCTGCGCGGCGCGCTGTCGGCCACCCAGGACCTCACCAAGGAGCTCAACCCGACGCTGGACAACCTCAGCGCCGCGTCGGACTCGCTGCCCAAGGCGCTGGACCGCTTCCAGGACACGGTGGGTGAGCTGGGCAAGACCGTGGACGTGGCCAAGCCCTTCCTGGAACAGGCCCGACCGACCGTCGCGGACCTGCGGCCGTTGATCCACGACGTGGACGACTCGCTGCACGACATCCGCCCGGTCACCGCCCGGCTGGACCGGGACACCAACGTGATCGGCACCTACCTGACGGTCATCCAGATTTTCATCTCGAACACCACCTCGGTGTTCGGCGTGCACGACGCGCAGGGCGGCAACATCCGGGGCCACGTCGAGTTCCGCACCCCGGACCTCACCCACGCGCTGCCGGGCGGGGACCCGGGCTACTCGCCGACCCCGGCCGACGCCGGAACCGGCCCCGGCAAGGTCTCCGGCGCCACGCCGCTGCCCTTCTACGTGCCCGGCGCGGACGACTGGTCGCCCGGCTACAACGAGCGGCACGGCGGACCGAAGCACGACGTACCGGCACAGGACACCCAGAACGGGGGCAACCGGTGAGCATCTTCTCGAGCTTCCTCGGCCGGATGGTCGTGCTGGGAACCTTCCTGCTGGTCAGCCTGAGCATGTTCATGTACATGCTGCTGCAGACCGGTACGCACGTGCCGGTACTGGAGAAGAAGCCGCTGACGCTGGTCCTCTACACCGAGAACATCGACAACCTGGTGCCGGCCAGCCAGGTGCAGATCGCCGGCGTGCGGGTCGGGGAGGTGCTGGACAGCGAGGCGACACCGCAGGGCGGCCAGGTCACCTTCCGGGTGGACGACGCGCACTGGCCGCTGCACCAGGGCCTCAAGGTGCGCATCGGGCAACGCTCGCTGGTCGGTGAGAGCTACCTCGAGCTGCGCGACGGCACCGGTGCGCCCTACCCGGAGGGTGCGGTGCTGCCCAGGGACGCGGTACTGCCGGTGGTGACGCTCTACGACGTCTACAACAGCCTCGACGCGAAGACCCGCTCGACGGCCAGCCAGATGTTGCAGGGCCTCGGTGCCAGCACCAACCAGACGCGCGATGGCATGTCGGCCACCATGGACGGCCTGAGCTCGCTGGGCCGGGGCGGTCACACCGCGATCGACGCCATCGCCGCCCAGTCGCAGGATCTGCAGAAGCTGGTCGGGCAGACCACCACGCTGCTGCAGGCGCTGGACACCGGCGAGGGCCAGATCGCGCACATGGTGACCGGGGCGAACCAGGTCACCCAGGCAACGGCCAGTCAGCGCCCCTCGCTGGAGAACACCATGCGGCTGCTGCCCGACACCCTGGACACCGCACGGGACGCCTCGGCCTCGCTGACCCGACTCGGCGCCAACCTGGCGCCGGTCGCCAGCGACCTGCGCCGGTCCGGCCCTCGGCTGAGCGACGCGCTCGTGCAGCTGCCCGACCTGACCAGGGACCTGCGCGGCCTGTTGCCGCCGGCCTCCGACGTGCTGGACAAGGCGCCGGACACGCTGGAAAAGGTCTCGCCGTTCTCCGACGACCTCGACGACGTGGTCGACCCGGCGCGCACCGTGCTGCAGGACGTCAACCCGGTGGTCGGCTACCTGCGGCCCTACGGCCCGGACCTCGCGGCGTTCTTCGCCAACTTCGACGCCGCGCTGGAGCCCTCGGACGAGGCCGGCCGGCACCTCATCCGGGCCATGCTGTTCGTCAATGAGAAGACGCTGACCTCACCGGTGCCGATCTCGGCGGGAACCTACGTGCAGCCCTTCCCGAAGCCGGGTGCCGGCAACACGCCGGGGCCGTTCACCGGCGCCTACCCCCGGGTGGAGCGCGAGGGGCGCTGACATAACGGGGCCGTCCGCTGCCCACGTGACCGGTGGGGCTAGGGTCGGCCGGCCTCCCCATTCATCGACGGAGATAAAGGTGCAGGGCGTGAAGTATTTCGCACGCTTCCCGGCAAACATCATCGTCGGCTTCATCGCCGCGGCGTTGACCCCGGTGCTTGTCGTGGGTCTGGCCGTGCTCGTCGCCACCCGGGTCACCGCGTTGCCGTCCGACGCGGCCTTCCGGGCCGACGGTGTCGCGGTCAGCCAGGCGGACCTGAAGCACCGGCTCGACGTGCTCAAGGCGCTCTACGGCATCGCGCCGCCGCAGGACCCGCGCCAGCTCGACGAGTTCCGGCGGCAGTCGGCGCAGGCCGTGGTGCTGAGCATGGTGCTGGACCGGGCCGCGCGCGACGAAGGCATCCTCGTCGAGGACAAGGACGCACGGGACTCGCTGACCCGACTGATCGGCCAGCGGTTCCCCGACGGCCTCGCGGGCTTCGCGAAGCTGCTTGGCACCGTCGGGGCCTCCGAGCAGGACGTGGTGGACGAGCTGAAGCGCCAGCTCGCCACCACCCGGCTGTTCGACAAGGTGGCGGCCGGGCGCACCGGTCAGGTCACGCCTGCGCAGGCCCGGCAGTTCTACGACCAGAACCCGGCCGAGTTCGTCCAGCCGGAGAGCCGGCACCTGCGCAACATCGTGGTGGCGACCCAGGACGACGCCAACCAGGTGATGGGCCAGGCCAAGGCCGGGGCCGACTTCGCCGCACTGGCCAAGCAGTTCTCCCTGGACCAGTCCACCCGCGACTCCGGCGGCGACCTGGGGTCCGTGGCGCGTGACCAGTTGGACGACGCCTTCGCCGGACCTGCCTTCGCGGCGCCGGTCGGCGGTGTCTTCGGCCCCGCGAAGACCGAGCATGGCTGGAACATCGGCCAGGTGCTCGAGGTCCGACCCGCCACGACGGTGCCGTTCGAGCAGATTGCCGAGCAGCTGCGCGCCGGGCTGACCCAGGAGAAGGCGCTGGCCGCCTGGCGCACCTGGGTCGGCCGGCGCCTCGCGGACGCGCACGTCGAGTACGCCGACGACTACCGGCCGCGCAACCCGGACACCGTGACGGCGCCGCTGGCTCCTTCGCCGTCGCCGGCGAGTGACACGGCCCCGTCCGCCGACTCGGAGACCCCACGCTGATGATCTACCTCACCGGTGCCGTCGCCATCTGCCTGTTCCTGATCGGTAGATGGGGTAGCCACCAGGCTGCCGAGCTGGTGCCGAGTGCGCTGGATCCCGAGGCAAGGGAGAAGAAGGAACGGGTGATGCGGCGCGGCTCCTGGGTGATCCAGATCGTCGGCGTGCTGCTGTTCTGCTTCAGTGTGGCCGGGATTGTCTACCTGGTGGTCCGGCGGTGACCGGGCCGAGGCCGCACCGCCGCCGGGTAACCGCGGTACTCGTCGCGCTGCTGCTGGCGGTATTCGCCGTGCTCGGCCTGACCCGGCTGGCCGAGGACACCACGGTGTCGTCGTTCCTGCCGGCCAGCGACCCGGCGCTGCACAGCATGGACGACGCGGCCCGGTGGTTCGGCGGGGACCCGATCGTCATCCTTGCCGAGTCCGCCGAGCCGAGGGCGCTGCTGAACGCGGACCAGCTACCCCGGTTGGTGGCGCTGGAGGGCAAGTTGGCGAAGCTGCCCGATGTCGCGGTCGTCTACGGCCCCGGCACCGTGCTGAACCAGATCGCCGGTACGGCGCAGGACCTGCTGGCCACCATCAGCGGCAAGCGTGACCTGCTCAAGCAGCAGGCCGAGGCCACCGCGCGGGCCAAGGGTGCCAGCCCGGAGGCGATCACCGCCTCGGTCAACGCCGCGACGGCGGACTTCGACCAGCGCTACGGGGCGCTGCTGGCCAGGGGCCTGCCGGCCGGACTGCCGACTCTGCACAACCCGTACTTCGTCAACGCCGTCGTGTTCGACAAGGCCGGTAACCCGCGCGCGGAGTGGAAGTACGTGATCCCGGCGCAGAACGCGGTGGCGATCCTGGTCCGCCCGAGGGAGGGTCTCGACCAGGCCGGTACCGAACGACTGGTGACCGCCGCGCGGGACGCGGTCGGCCGGGCGGGGCTGGCGACCAACCGGCTGACGGTGAGCGGCAGCCCGGCGGTCGCCGCCGAGCTCGGCGCCACGGTGCAGCGGGAAATCCCGCTGGTCGGCGGGGTTGCCCTGCTGCTGATCGCCGGCTGCTACCTGCTCGTGCCGTGGACGAGGCGGCGGGTGCACCGCGCGCTGCCGCTGGTGGCCACGCTCAGCTCGACCGTGCTGACGCTGTCCGTCTTCGGCTGGCTGGGGCGCCCGCTGTCCCTCGGTGTGATCGCCTTCCTGCCGATCGTGATCGGCATCGGCAGCGATTTCCCCGCCTACCTGATGCACGGCGGCATGCCGAGGCGCCGGATCGTGGTGGTGGCGCTGGCCAGCTCCGTCGGGTTCGCCGCGCTGGCGCTGTCCCCGTTGCCGTTCGTGCGGGACCTCGGCCTTGCGCTCGCGCTCGGCGTGCTGCTGGCCGTCGCGGTGGCGATGGTGCTGCGGACGTTGGTCACGCTGGAACCCGAGCCGGTCTCGCCGGACGCGGTGGCGCAGCGGAAGCCGCCGGCCGCTCGGCGCCACCGGATGGCGGTGCTCGGCGCGGCGCTGGCGCTGGCCGCCCTCGGCTGGGCGGTGCTGCCCCGGATCCCGATCGAGTCCCGACCGGACAAGCTCGCCGCCGGGCTGCCGTCGGTGGTGGACGCGCAGCACGCCGAGGACGTGCTTGGCTCCTCGGGCGAGATCGAGCTGCGGCTGCGCGGTACCGAGGTGGGCGCTGTCCGCACCCCGCAGGCGCTGGCCTGGCTGCGGCAGGCGGAGGACACCGCCGTGCTGGCCTACGGCAGCCAGCTGCGGCCGATCGTCAGCCTGCCGGACCTGTTGCGGTTCCTCGGCCAGTCGCCGACACCTGATCAGCTGCGGTCCGCGCTCGACCTGCTGCCGCACTACCTCACCGCCGCGGTGCTGAGCGATGACGGCACGCAGTCGGTGGTCAGCCTCGGTCTCTCGCTGCAGGACCTCGGTGCGCAACGTGCGCTGCTGGACGGCCTGCGCTCCGCCTTGCCGCCACCTCCGCCGGGCATGACCGTCGACGTGGTGGGGTTGCCGGTGGCGGCGGCGCGCGGCTACGAACTGGTGTCGCGGGGCCGCTACCTGACCAACCTTGCCGGTATCGCCGCGGCGGGGTTGGTGCTGCTGGTCGGCTTCCGGCGCCGGGCGGTGGCCGGGCGCGCGGTCCTCGCGGCGGGGTTGGCCACCGGCTGGGGGCTGGCCGGCGCATGGCTGCTGGGTGTCTCGCTGAGCCCGTTGAGCGTGGCGCTCGGGTCGCTGACCACCGCCACGGCCTGCGAGTTCACCGTGCTGCTCGGTTATGCCAGCTCCCACGTCGGCACGCACGCGGCGGGCCGGCTGCGGCGTACCGTCGGCGTGGCCGCGCTGGCCGCCTCGCTCGGCTACCTCGCGCTGGTGATCTCCCAGTTGTCGGTCATCAGCGACTTCGGCCTGTTGCTGGCGTTGACGGTCGCGTCGTCGCTGGTGGCGGCGCACCTGGTGGTGCGGGTGCTTCCGCCGAGCCTGGAGGACGAGCCGGCCGCGGTATTGACAGACTACAGAATCAGAAATAGAATTTCAGATACTGTAGATAGTAGTTGAGCTGCGGTAGAGCTGCTCGCCCGACGAGTGAGGAGCGATGTCTCATGGCCACCGACGCGGTCACCGGCACCGAGCACGCGGCGCCTTCCGGCGGGCAGGATGCGGCCCGGCGTTCGCTGGCGCCACCGCCGTTGTCGATCGACTACCGGCTCTGGAAGCTGATGGGCTGGGGCGGCCCGGTCTTCATGGCCAGCTTCGTCTTCCTGTGGGGGGTGCTGGCCGGCAACATTCCGCCGTTCAAGCCCAGTGCGACCCCGCTCGAAGTGAAGGCACACTACCTCGACCACCAGCTGGCGATCATGATCGGCATGTCGGTCTGCCTCACGATCACCGCGACCTACATGGTGTGGGGCGTGGCGATCTCCCAGGTGATGCAGCGCATCGAGGGCGACGCCGGGATGCTGTCGAAGCTCGAGGTGATGGGCGCGACGATCACCTGCGCACCGATCATGACAGCTTGCGCGATCTGGCTCACCGCCGCGCACGAGGCCGCAACGCTGTCGCCGGAAGTCCTGCACATGATGTACTGGCTCGGCTGGCTGCTCATCGACCTGGCCTACCTGGTCACCTCGTTCGAGATCGCGGCGTGCAGCATCGTGTTCCTGCGCGACAAGCGGGAGAAGCCGCTGGTGGCGCACTGGGTGAGCTGGTGGGGCTGGGTAACCTTCGCCTCGTTCTTCGTGGTCAACGCGATCCCGTTCGTGACAACAGGGCCGCTGGCGTTCAACGGCATCATCAGCTTCTGGATCGCGTTCTTCACCTGGTTCATCTGGTGCCCCTCGCTGTCCTACTACGTGATCAAGGCCGTCGGGCGGCTGAAGGCCGAGGACGAGGCCGCCGCGCTCGCGGCCGGTTGATCGAGACCGACCGGGAGTGGCCACTACCAGCACCAGCAGCCGTGTGAGGCCCAGACGTCTTCCCGGAGTACAGGGCGTCTGGGTCTTCATCGGCGCGGACCTGGTCATATTCGGGATTCTGTTCGGGTCCTTCATGCACGACCGGTCTCAGCAGTCCGCCGTGTTCGAGTCGTCGCGGCACACGCTGAACTACAACTTCGGCGGCATCAACACAGTGATCCTGCTGACCAGTTCGTGGTTCGTCGCGCTGGCCGCGAACGCGGTCCGGCTCGACGACCTGCGCCGGGTACCGAAGCTGCTCGCCGGCGGTTTCGCGTGCGGGTTCGCGTTCATGGTGTCGAAGGCGATCGAGTACGGCGAGAAGCTGAGCGCCGGGATCAGCCCGAAAACCGACCCCTTCTACATGTGGTACTTCACGCTCACCGGCATACACCTCGTGCACGTCATCGTGGGCACCGTGCTACTGGGTGTACTGATAGCGAAGGCCCGCCGGCGGGTGTTCCACAGCGAGAACCGGGTGTTCCTGGAGTGCGTCACCTCGTTCTGGCATCTTGTCGACCTGCTGTGGATCGTATTGTTCCCGCTGTTGTACCTATTGAGGTAGCTCGATGACGCTGTTGCGAAACCCGGTGAGCATCGTATGGATAGTGCTCATGGTGGGCACCTGCATCTCGACGTGGGTGCTGTCGACGGAGGCGTTTGTCCCTGTCGTTGCGACGGTGGGTGTCTTCGTGATAGCGGCCGTCAAGATCCACTTTGTCATGTCGTACTTCATGGAGCTGCGTGATGCACCGGTGCGGGTGCGGTTGGTTTTCGAGGCGTGGATCGTGGCGGCCGTCGCGGTGATCCTCGGTATCTACCTTGCTACCCGCTGACTACCGGCGGCGGGTAGCGGGGCCCAACCATAGATCATCTGGCCGCATATCACTTGACCGGGTGAACCCAGGGTTTGCCAGCCGGGCGCCCGGTTGAGATGCTCGTCACCCGCGACGGGGTGGTTACCGGACCCGACCGCAAGTCGCGGACTAGGGGTGAGTCATGTCATCAGCGTTGCGAGTTGGCTTGTCGGCGACCTGGCTGACAACTGAAGATGTCAGCGAAGATGCCGTGGTGGTCCGGGTCAACGGCGGCCTGTCCGACTATCGGGGGACTGAGCTCTGGTCGGATCTCGAATGGGCCCTGGAACGTGCCGAAGGCCGCCTGGTGGTGGCCGATCTACTGGGTGTGACCGGGTTCGACATCTACGCTCTCGACTCGCTGGCCCAGGTTGCCAGGGCATCGCGGCGGCGCCATCTCGATTTCTGTGCACTGATGCGGCCGGCGAGCGCGCTGGAGCAGTACGCGTTCAGCTGTGAGTTGGACCGGCTGCTGCCCATCTACTACTCGCTGTCGAATGCACTGGCCGGGATCCCCGAGCCGGGGCACCGTATCGTTATGGCGTCCCGCGCGTTGGGATAAGTGATCCCCTTTAATTAGCGGCAAGCGCAATGGAGCAATCGATGACTCGTTCTCGGCGTACCGTGGCGACCGCTATCGCTGTGGCGCTGGGCATTCTGGGATGGGTCGGTGTGGCCAGTGCCTCGGACTACGGACAGCAGCGGTCCGAGGACCGGTGCATCCCCGCCAACGACCACTCCGGCACGGATCTTTCCCGGTATCCCGACTGCCCTGGTTCCCGCGACGTCCGCGACGACCCACACCAGGAGCACCGGGGCCTGATCCAGCAGTCCGATACCCCCTAACCCACCGGAAGCGGTGCCCCGTCGATACCACGAAGCAGGCCAAGAACGCGGCTCAGGACATGAAGGGCCAGGCCAAGGAGGCGGACGGCGGCGAAGAGATAGGCATGCCCGACTTCGACAAGTCGTCAACCCTGGATGTCGACGAGACCACCGAGTGACGCCGGCTCCCGTCGACCCGGCTCCCGCCGGGCCGGTGCGGGACGGGATCTGGGCGCGGAGTTCGCATAGGCTGTGTTGGTGAGTTCGGGGACCGATCGGTACTCGGCGGCGGTTGAGGACTACCTCAAGGTGATCTACGCGTTCGAAGAGCGCGAGACCGGCACGATCACCACAACCAGGCTGGCCGAGCGCTTGGGTGTGTCTGCTTCCTCCGTGTCCGGAATGGTGCGCAAGCTGTGCCAGTTGCAGCTGCTGGAGCATGCCCGCTACGGCACCATTGCCTTCACCGACGTCGGCCGCCGGGTGGCGCTCGGCGTGGTGCGCCGCCACCGGCTGATCGAGCTCTACCTGGTCACCGAGCTGGGCTACGGCTGGGACGAGGTGCACGACGAGGCCGAGGTCCTCGAGCACGTGGTGTCCGACCGGATGCTGGCCCGAATCTCCGATCGGCTCGGCGACCCCCGGGTTGACCCGCACGGCGACCCGATCCCGACCATCGAGGGCTGGCTGGAGCCGTGGGACGCACACCGGTTGTCCACCGTGCCACCCGGGGTGACCGGCGAGTTCGTCCGGGTCGACGACGTGGATCCCGGCATGCTGCGCCACCTGGACGCCGAGGGCATCCGGCTCGGCGAGCGGCTGGAACTGGTGGAGCGCGCACCCTACGGCGGTTCGTACCTATTGCGGGTGGGGGAACCGGGCGCCAGCACCACCCACCAGCTGGGACCGGCGCTGGTGAAAGCCATGTGGGTGCGCCTGGACACCGCCGATGTCCCGAAGGAGCCCGATCCCCCGGGACCGGTGGCTTGACCGGTCTCACATTGCGACGCGCCTTGTTATCGTCGAGCCGTATCTTAAAGTTAGCCATGACGAAGATTCCCGAGCTGGCCGGCGGTGGCGCCCGGTCCACCATGGAGCCGCGCGGTGCATCGCTGGCTGAGCTGCGGGCGCGGGGGCGGGTACGCGGGCCCATTGCGCTGTTCGGCCCCGCTTTCGTCGCCGCCGTCGCCTACGTCGATCCGGGGAACTTCGCGACGAACTTCACCGCCGGGGCGCGGTACGGCTACACCCTGGCCTGGGTCATCGTGGCGGCCAACCTGATGGCGATGCTGGTGCAGTACCTGTCCGCGAAGACCGGGGTGGCCACGAACAAGGACCTGCCGCAGCTGTGTCGCGAGCATTTCCCGAGGTCGGTGTCCCTCGGGTTGTGGGTGCAGGCCGAGCTGATCGCGATGGCGACCGACCTTGCCGAGTTCGTCGGCGCGGCGGTCGGGCTGAACCTGCTGTTCGGGGTGCCGCTGTTCCCCGCCGGGCTGCTGACCGCGGTGGTCGCGTTCGGCATCCTGGCACTGGAGCAGCGCGGCTACCGCCGTTTCGAGCTGGCCGTCGCCGGGCTGCTCGGTGTGGTGCTGCTCGGTTTCGCCTACGACCTGTGCGCGGTCGGCGGCTCGGTGCGTGGCCTGGCCGGCGGCCTGGTGCCCAGCTTCAGCGGCTCGCCGAGCGTGGTGTTGGCCGCGGGCATCATCGGCGCCACCGTGATGCCGCACGTGGTGTACCTGCACTCCGCGCTGACCAAGAACCGGATCACCGCCGTGCACCCGGACGAGCGGCGCGAGGTGCTGCGCTTCCAGCGCCTTGACGTGTTCATCGGGCTCGGCGCGGCGGGCGCGATCAACTTGACCATGCTGGTCATCGCGGCCTCGCTGTTCAACTCCACCGGCCACCTCGGCGTCGACTCGATCGAGGCGGCACACGCCGGCCTCGGCCGGATGGTCGGCGGTGGCGCGGCGCTGGCCTTCGCGGTCGCGCTGTTGGCCTCCGGTCTGTCCTCCTCCAGCGTCGGCACCTACGCAGGGCAGGTGGTGATGCAGGGCTTCATCCGCCGCCGCATCCCGCTCTACGCCCGGCGCGGGCTCACCATGCTGCCCGCACTGGTGGTGCTCGGCCTTGGCCTGCCCACCACGGACAGCCTGGTCGTCTCCCAGGTCGTGCTGTCCTTCGGTATCCCGTTCGCGCTGATCCCGATGGTGCTGCTGACCCGCCGCCGCGACGTGATGGGTGCTCTGGTGAACCGCCCGCTGACCACGTTCGCGGCTTCGGCGATCGCCGCGTTGATCATTGCGCTGAACATCTACCTGATCGCTGACGCGATCCTCGGCTGACCTATCTCTTGTTCGACAGTTCCTGGGCCCGTTCTAGCTGGTGGCGGCGGCCGCCTTGGCCTTGGTGCCGGGCACCTCGGTGGCATGCGAGATGGACAGCCGGGCGGTCTCCGGGATGAGCACGATCGGCAGGATGGCGATGACCGCCGCGGCCATGATGTAGTACGCAGGGACGATGTTGTCGCCGGTCACGGCGATCAGCTTGGTCACCACGATCGGGGCGGTGCCACCGAAGACCGCGGTGGACACGCTGTAGCCGATGGACATGCCGCTGTAGCGATTCTTGGTCGGGAACATCGCCGGGAACGTCGAGCCGATGACGCCCAGAATGAGCAGCAGCAACAGGCAGAGGATCGCGATGCCGGCCACGACCGGCAGCACCGACTTCATGTTGATCAGAGCGTATGCCGGCCAGCTGAGCAGCAGGTAGCCGATCGCCGAGGCGAGCAGCACCGGCTTGCGGCCGATCCGGTCGGACAGCGAGCCCACCGGGGCGATCAGCAGCATCATCACCAGCATGATCCCGATCATCGACAGGTTGGCTTCCGCGTCGCTGATGCCGACCACCTTGGTCAGATAGGTCTGCATGTAGGTCAGCACCAGGTAGTCGGCCACGTTGAGCAGGACGACGATCCCGATCAGGTTCAGAATCTGCCGCCAGTTCTCCGCGAGCATCTCACCGAACGGCACCTTCTGGATCTCGCCGTGCGCCAGCTTCCGGAATGCCGGGGTGTCCTCCAGCTTGTTCCGCAGGTAGAAGCCGACGAAGCCGAGCGGGGCGGCCAGCAGGAACGGGATGCGCCAGCCCCAGCTGTTCATCGCCGCGTCGTCCAGCGACAGCTGAAAGACGGTGGCCAGCGCGGCGCCGAGCACGAAGCCGCCGAGCGTGCCGAACTCCAGGAACGCGCCGTAGAAACCGCGCCGCTTGTCCGGGGCGTACTCGGCGATGAAGGTGGCCGCGCCGCCGTACTCACCGCCGGTGGAGAAGCCCTGGATCAGCCGCAGCAGGATCAGCAGCAGCGGCGCGCCGAGACCGATCGTGGCGTGGCTGGGGACCAGGCCGATCAGGAACGTGGCCCCGGACATGAACAGGATTGTCAGCGACAGCACCTTGCGGCGGCCGAACTTGTCACCGAGCGGCCCGAGCACGATGCCACCCAGCGGCCGCAGCGCGAACGGAATGGCGATGCCGGCAAAGGTGAGCATGGTGGTGGTCGTGGGATCGGCGCTTGGGAAGAAATTCGCCCCGATGTTGGTGGCCAGATAGCCGTAGATGGCGTAGTCGAACCATTCCACGGCGTTGCCCATCGCGGCGCCGGCCACCGCGCGGCGGACGACTCTCTCATCGGGCTGGACGACTTCTTCAGCTGGTGGCTGCGCGGGTGTAGTCATGTCGTATCTGTCCCTTCCCCCTCCGTTGGCGAGACCCTAGTTCGGGTGACCGGCTTTTGCACCACCTGTGCGTCAACAACTTCCCGGTGAATCGGTCAATGAACGCAGCCCCGCCCCGGCGCCGATCCAGACATAAGCCCAGGCGACGACACCTGCGCCGGGCAGCACGATTCGGACCCTCCGGTAGCCGGGGCCCTCGAACCGGTCAAGATCCGGTAACAGCCGGGCGGTGTTGCGCAAGTAGGTGACGGTGCCCGGTGCGCTCCCGGGCGGGGACAGCAGCATTGCCGGGTAGCCCAGCCCGGTGTCGTACACCTGGGCGGTCGCGGCGGCCGGTTGCGAGTCACCGACCGCGTACGGCGCGACCAGCGGCCAACCTCGGCGGCCCGGCCGCAGCAGGCCGTAGCTGAACAGCGCGGACGGCCACTGGTCCGGGTGCGGGGCGCCCTCGGCGGTGTCGGCGGTGAGCCCGTCGGAGTCGGCGGGCACGCCGTCCAGCTCGCGGGCGGCGCGCTGGCCCAGCTCGGCGCAGCGCACGGGGTTGCCGTCCACCAGCAGCGGGCGGCGGATGTCGGCCAGCCCCAGGTAGCACCACGGCTGCTCGACCAGCGCGCCGTCCTCGGTGTGCACCGTCCCGGTGCGCAGCCGGGCCAGCCGGTAGCGGTGCCCCCGACCCTCGCAGTTGTCCAGCACCTCGACCTGCTCGGGTGTCGCCAGCCAGACCGAGTGCCGTTCCCTGGCGCCGGGGGCGGCGGCCAGCGTGGCGGGGCGCTGCCCGTCCCTTGCGCGGCGCCCGACCGCCCATACCGCCGCGATGTCGGCGGTGTTCGCCGCGAGCACCACCACCGGCCCGGTCAGCCGGTGTGCCCGGCGCAGCCAGGTGATCTTGGCGGGGCACCGGTTGGAGCCGTAGGTGAGCACCGGGACCCGCCCGCGCAGCGGCGCGGCGTCCTGCTCGGCCAGCCAGCCGTCCAGGTCCTTGTCGCCGACCCGCCAGCCGGCGAACCGGGTCGGGTCCGGGTGCAGCCGGTGGCCGATGCCGTCTTCGTGCACGAACGAGACGTCCGGTGTCGCGCCCGGGTAGGGCTCGGCAGGGAAATCCGCGTCGCGCAGTTGCTGCACGTAGTTAACGTACGCAGTTATGTTGCCGCGCACGATCGACTGGGTGGACGACCGTATCGAGGTGGTGGACCAGACCGTGCTGCCCTCGGTACGGGTGCTTGCGCTGGGCACGCTCGACGAGCTGGTCTCGGCGATCCGGCTCCTGGTGGTGCGCGGCGCACCGGCACTCGGGGTGGCCGGCGCGCTCGGGGTGGCGCTGGCCGCCCGCGGTCCGGGGGCCTCCGAGCCGGAGCTGCTGGCGGGGGCCGAGCGGCTGGCACAGGCCCGGCCCACCGCGGCCAACCTGGCCTGGGGGGTCCGGCAGGCGTTGGCGGCCTGGCCACACGGGCCGGACGCGGTGCTGGCCGCCGCGCTGCGCATCCGCGACGAGGACATCCGGTCCTGCCGGTCCATCGGCGCGCACGGGGCCGACCTGTTGCGCTCCCTGCTGCCCGGCCGGGCGGCGCTGCGGCTGCACACGCACTGCAACGCCGGCGCGCTGGCCTGCGTGGAGTGGGGCACCGCACTGGGCGTGGTGCGTTCGCTGCATGCGGCCGGCGGCGTCGACTACGTCGTGGTGGGCGAGACGCGCCCACTGCTGCAGGGCGCCCGGATCACCGCGCTGGAGCTGGCCGAGGCGGGTATCCGACACCGGGTGGTGGTCGACGGGGCCGGGCCGTCGATCGTGGCGCATGGCCTGGTGGACGCGGTGCTGGTCGGCGCGGACCGGATCGCGGCCAACGGCGACGTGGCGAACAAGATCGGCACCTACCCGCTGGCGCTGGCCGCCGCCAGGGCCGGCGTGCCGTTCCTGGTGGCCGCGCCGCGTTCCACGGTGGATCTGGCGACCCCGGACGGCGCGGCGATCGTGATCGAGGACCGGGACGCCGATGAGGTGCTGGTCCACCAGGGTCGGCGGGTCACCCCGCTGGGCAGCACGGCGTGGAACCCGGCGTTCGACGTGACACCCGCCGACCTGGTCACCGCGGTGGTGACCGAGGACGGAATCTGGCGTCCGTGAGCGAGGGCGGCCGGTCCTCGGCGCTGCGTGGCACCGCGTTCCGGCTGATGATCGCGATCACCACGGTCGGCTTCGGCGGCTACTCGCTGCTGTTGCCGGTGGTGCCGCTGTGGGTGGCGCGAGGCGGCTCGGGGGCTTTCGGGGCCGGGGCAAGCACCGGGATGTTCATGCTGTTCACCGTGCTGACCCAGCCGCTGGTGCCATGGCTGCTGCGCAGGGTCGGGCACCGCTGGGTGATGGGCACCGGGCTGGTGCTGATGGGCGTCCCGGCGCCGCTGTTGGCGCTGTCCGCCGCGCTGCCCTCGGTGCTGCCGCTCGCCGCGTTGCGTGGCGTCGGCTTCGGGCTGGTCACGGTGTGTGGCGGTGCACTGTTGGCCGAGCTGGTGCCGCCCAGCGAACACGGCAGGGCGTCGGCTCGCTACGGCCTCGCGGTTGGTGTGCCGCAACTGGTGCTGCTGCCGGTCGGGGTCGGGATCGTCGACCGGTTCGGGTTCCCCTGGGTATTGGCCGCCGGGGCGTCGCCGTTGCTCGGCGCGCTGCTGGTGCCGTTTCTCCGGCCCCGCGCCTCGGACCCCCGCACCGCCCAGCCGCGCGCGGCGGATGTCGGTCTGGACCCTATCGAGGACACCGCGACCAGGTCGTCACGGTGGCCCCGCGGCACGGCGGGCCCGACGCTGGCCATGCTGAGCTGCGCGGTCGCACAGGGCGGCCTGGTCACGTTCCTGCCGCTGGTAGGAACCGGTGTCTCGGCCGCAGCGGCGTTGTTCGGCACGGCGGTCGGCGCGGTGCTGGGGCGGCTGGTGGCCGGTGAGC
>DASYBQ010000215.1:0-8293 GCA_036500625.1 Pseudonocardia sp.
GCCCTGCAGTACTAGGACCCAGGCGAACCCGCCGCCCACCACGATCTTGCCGATCACGCCACCCGCATCGACCTCGGCGTGCAGGTTCTCCGCCGAGATCGGGCGCAGCGTCTCGGTCATCGTGTCGTAAGTCGGCATGGCGCCGATGCTATCTGAAAGACCCTAGTTACCTTCGAGGCTTGCTAGTTACCAGAAGACACCGCAAACTGCGGGCATGCCTGCCGCCTCGGACAACAGCCGAAGGCCGCGCGACGCCTACCGCGCGGCGTGTCCCTGCCGAGAGTTGCTCGACCTGCTGGCAAACAAGTGGAGCGCACTCGCGCTGGGGGCTTTGGAGGACGAGCCCCGCCGGTTCGGCGAGCTGCGTACCCGGCTGGAAGGCGTCAGCCCGAAGATGTTGACCCAGACGCTGCGCCGGCTCGAGGAGCTCGGCCTGGTCCACCGGATGGTGTACCCGGCGGTGCCGCTGCACGTGGAGTACTCGCTGACCCCACTAGGGGCGGACGCGTGTGTGCCACTGGCCGGGCTGCGGCAGTGGGTGGAGTCGAACGTGGACCGGTTCCCGGCGCTGGCCGGAGCAACACCGTGAACCCCGGTGCCGCGCAACGCATCCTGGTGGTCGGAGCCGGCGCGACCGGCGGCTACTTCGGCGGTCGCCTCGCCGAGGCCGGCCGGGACGTGACGTTCCTGGTGCGCGCCCGCCGGGCCGAGCAGCTGCGCCGGGACGGCCTGGTGATCGCCAGTCCGCACGGCGACCTGAAACTGACCCCCCAGTTGGTGACCGGCGCCGAGTTGGATGCCTCCTACGATCTGGTGTTGTTCACGGTCAAGGCGTACGGCCTCGACCAGGCCATCGCGGACATCACCCCGGCGATCGGGCCGGAGACCATGATCCTCCCGATGCTGAACGGCATGCGGCACCTCGACATGCTCACCGCGCGCTTCGGCGAGCAGCGGGTACTGGGCGGGGTGTGCCTTGTGGCCACCGCGCTGGGCGAGGACGGCACGATCCGCCAGCTCAACGACCTGCAGCACATCACCTACGGCGATCGGCACCAGCCCGACTCGGCGCGGATGCATGCCGTCGACGAGGCAGTGCGCGGGGCCGGCTTCCCGACCCGGTTGTCCCGCGACGTCGTCGGAGACATGTGGCGCAAGTGGGTCTTCCTGGCCAGCATCGGCGCGATCACCTGTCTGATGCGCGGCACCATCGGTCAGGTGGTGAGCGCACCGGGCGGTCGGGCGTTCGCCCAGGGGGTGGTCGCCGAGTGCGCGGCGGTGTCCGCCGCCGCCGGCCATCCGTTACCGGCGGCCGAGCTGGACCGGACCCGCTCCGTCGCCACCGACGCAACATCGCCGATCAACTCGTCCATGTCGCGCGACCTTGGCCAGGGCTACCCGGTCGAGGCCGACCACATCATCGGCGACCTGGTGGACCGGGCGCATGCACTCGGGGTCGAGGTCCCGCTGCTCGAGCTCGTCTATACGCACCTCGCGGTCTACCAGGACAGGCTGGCTCGCTGACCGAGCCGACCGGGAGCGCCTGGGTCGCGGACGCGGCTCGGGAGCGGTAGGACTGTGCGATGGGCGGTTCCGCGTACGTGGTCGGCACGTTCGACACCAAGGACGCCGAGCTGCGCTACGTCGCCGAGCTGATCATCAAGGCCGGCATCCCGGTGACCACGGTCGACCTGTCCACCGAGGGCGGCGGCGCCGGCGGTACGACGGTCGGTTCCCGTGAGGTCGCCGGGCACCACCCGGGCGGCGCGGACGCGGTGTTCACCGGCGACCGGGGCAGCGCCATCGCGGCCATGGCGGACGCGTTCGAGGCGTTCCTCCCCGGCCGCGAGGACATCGGCGGGGTGCTCGCCCTCGGTGGCTCCGGGGGCACCGCGCTGGTGAGCCCGGCACTGCGGGCGCTGCCGGTCGGTGTGCCGAAGCTGGTGGTGAGCACCGTGGCCGGCGGTGACGTGTCCGGCTACGTCGGGGCCAGCGACATCGCCATGCTGCACTCGGTGACCGACGTCGCCGGGTTGAACCAGATTTCGCGGCGGGTGCTTGGCAACGCCGCGCACGCACTGGCCGGCATGCTGGCCCACTCCATCCCGGACGTAGCGAGCAAGCCGGCCGTGGCACTGACCATGTTCGGCGTCACCACCCCGTGCGTGACCGCCGTGGCGAACACCCTGGCCGAGCACTACGACCCGCTGGTCTTCCACGCGGTCGGCACCGGCGGGCGCGCCATGGAGAAGCTGGTCGACGACGGCCGGCTCAGCGCGGTCCTCGACCTCACGACCACCGAGATCTGCGATCTGCTGGCCGGCGGTGTGTTCAGCGCCGGCCCGCAGCGGCTGGACGCGATCGCCCGCACCGCCATCCCCTACGTCGGTTCCTGCGGCGCACTGGACATGGTCAACTTCGGCGCGCCGGACACGGTGCCTCGGCGCTACGCCGACCGCCTCTTCTATCACCACAACCCACAGATCACCCTGATGCGCACCACACGCCAGGAGTGCACAGAGATCGGCGAGTGGATTGCCGACAAGCTCAATGCGAGCGAAGGACCGGTCCGCTTCCTGCTGCCGGAGGGCGGGGTCTCCCTGCTGGACAGTCCTGGCCAGCCGTTTCACGACCCGGAAGCCGATGGGGCGCTGTTCGGCGCACTGCAGAGCCGGCTGCGCCAGACGCGGGACCGCAAGGTGGTCCGGGTGCCGCACAACATCAACGACGCCGGGTTCGCCGACGCGGTGGTCGCGGCCTTCCAGGAGGTGTTGCGGCGGTGAGGCGCGCGGAGCTGATGGAACGCTTCACCGACATGGCGCGGCGCGGCGAGCCGATCATCGGCGGTGGCGCCGGCACCGGCCTTTCCGCAAAGTGCGAGGAAGCCGGCGGCATCGACCTGATCGTGGTCTACAACTCCGGTCGGTACCGGATGGCCGGCAGGGGTTCCCTTGCCGGGCTGCTGGCCTACGGCAATGCCAACCAGATCGTGCTGGAGATGGCCGCCGAGGTGCTGCCGGTGGTCCGGCACACCCCGGTGCTGGCCGGGGTCAACGGCACCGACCCGTTCCTGCTGCGCGAGGAGTTCCTGGCGCGGCTGCGCGACCTTGGCTTCGCCGGGATACAGAACTTCCCCACCGTCGGGCTGATCGACGGGACGTTCCGCGCGAACCTGGAGGAGACCGGGATGGGCTTCGACCTCGAGGTCGAGCTCATCGCCGCCGCCCGCCGGGCCGAACTGCTGACCACGCCGTACGTCTTCTGCGCCGAGGATGCCCGCGCGATGGCCGGTGCCGGCGCGGACATGATCGTCTGTCACATGGGCCTGACCACCGGCGGCACGATCGGCGCGGAAACGTCGAAGTCCCTTGACGACTGTGTGGGGCTGGTGGACGAGTGGTCGAGCGCCGCGCTCGAGGTGCGCGAGGACGTCCTGGTGCTGTGCCACGGCGGCCCGATCGCGATGCCCGAGGACGCCGCGCACGTGCTGGCCGGCGCGAAGCACTGCCACGGCTTCTACGGCGCGAGCAGCATGGAGCGGCTGCCCGTCGAGCGTGCCCTCACCGAGCAGACCCGCGCGTTCAAGGACCTCCGCAAAAGCTCCGCGGGTGTCCCAGCGAAGGCAGCACCGTCACACCGAACCACGCGGGCAGTAGAGCTGGCCCCGCAAGGCTCCGAAGGAGCTCCGGCGAAGGCCGGGCAGTGCAACGCGGGCAACAACCCACCCAGCGCGGAGAGGCCGCTGCCAGGGTGACCACAAGCGCGCTAGCGACGGAGGAGCCACGGATCCGGACAGCGGGCCGCCAGGCCCGCCCGAGGGATACATCAGCGCGGAAACCCGTCAACAAAAAGGAGAACGTCATGCCCAAGCCCTACGCCAGTGGGATCGTCCCCGCCCCCGCAGACCAGGTCTGGGATTTTGTCAAGCAGTTCAACAGCCTGCCCAGCTGGCTGCCGCCGATCACCGCCAGCGAGATCGAGGGCGGCGGCTCGGGGCAGGAGGTGGGCTCGGTGCGCCGGCTGACCCTCGGCGAGGACGGCCAGGTCTCCGAGATCCTGTTGACCATGGATGATGACGACCGCTCCTACACCTATGCGTTCACCGACTCCGGCCCGTTCCCGGTGCGCAGCTACCGGTCCACGATCCGGGTGGCCCCGATCACCAGCACCGGCCAGTCGTTCGTGGAGTGGTGGGCCTGGTTCGACTCGGACGCCGAGCACGAGCAGCAGATGATCGACACCTACGCCAACGGCGTCTACGGCGCCGGCATCGAGGGCCTGGTCAAGCACTTCGGCGGCTGACCCGCCGGCACCGTGGGTGGCCCAGCCGCTGGCCCGGCCACCCACGGTGTTCACTCTGCTCCGGCCTGGATGGCCGCGCGCTCCACCTGGCCTCGGTAGTCTTCGCACCAGGCCTCGCGGGCCATCTGTAGGTAGCGGTGCAGGGTCGCATTCGGCTCCGGTTCGACCATGCCACCAGCTCGCCAGCCACCCCCGACAAGTCCGGGCCGGGCCAGCGATCTAAAGCCAGCAACGACGCAGCCAGGAGCCGACGGTGTGTACCGACGAGCTGAGCACCCCGATGTGGCCGTCCGGTCGTCGACGGCGAGCGCACCGCCCCGGTAGCTGATGTCGAGCTGGTGGATCGCCGGGGTGGGGCCGTCGCCTGCGCCGAAGTTGCGCAGGTGCAGCATGGTGCTCAGCCCGAGCACGTCGGCCGCCACCGGCCGGCGTTCGGCCTGGTAGCTGTCCAGCAGCTCCCCCGATGCGCCCCGGACCGCGCCGGCCAGCTTCCAGCCCAGGTTGTCGGCGTCCTGCACGCTGGTGTTCAGTCCCTGCCCGCTCGCCGAGGAGTGCACGTGGGCGGCGTCCCCGGCCAGCGGTACCCGGTCGACCCGGTAGCGCCGCGCCATCCGGACGTTGACCCGGTACAGCGAGATCCACCGCATGTCGTGCAGCCGGATGTCGGTGCGTCCGCAGCGCTGCACGAGCAGGGCCCGCACCGCGTCCAGTGTCAGCTCGGGCACCTCGCCGGCGGCCATCGGGGAACGGGGCGCCACCCGCACGGATCGCGTCGATCACCCCGAGGTCGTCGAACACCTCCAAGGTGCGCGGCTGCAGCCCTTTGGCCCTTGACCCGACGAACAGCTCCTTAGCCCGGTCGATCACCCGGGAGTAGATGCCCCGCCGGGCCAGGTCGCGGGCCAGCGTCAGGCCGGCCGGCCTGCGCCGACCACCAGGACGTCATGCATGTGCGGTACCTCCCGGAGTGAGCAGCTTGAGCAGTACCTTGTCCACCACCCTGCCGACAAACGCACCGTCGAACGGGGCACCGGACTGCAACTGGCGCATGATCAACGCTTCGGCCACGTCGTGGATGAGCGTGCGGTCGACGTCCTCGGGCAGCTCACCCCGCTCGACCGCGCGCACCAGCGGGGCATGGAACGGCGAGAGCGCCTCGTTGCGCACGTGCTTGTCCAGCTCCTCGGCCAGCAGCGGATCGTGCCGGGACGCCGCGACCAGGTCGGCGACGATCGCCAGGTGCGCGGCGTTGGCCCGCTCCCGCATCGCTTCCAGCACCGCGACGAAGTCGCCGCGCAGCGTGCCGGTGTTCGGCACGGCCGCGTTGTACCGCGCGTCCGAGGCGTCCATCGCGGCCCGGACCAGCTCCGCCTTGTTGCTCCACCGGCGGTAGATGGTGGCCTTGCTGCTGTGTGCCCTTGCGACGACCGAGTCCACGGTCAACGCCGCGACACCGCCTTCCTCGAGCAGCTCCAGCGTGGCCGTCAACACGGCCTCCTCGCGCTCCGCGCCTCGCAGTGCAACCACCTTCCAACGAAGTGTACGAAACCGTCCGTACGTTTCCTGGAACTGCCAACCGCGTCTTCGGTCAGCCAGGCTCACGAAGAAAGAGGCGGGACCGGTCGACCGCGCCAACCACGAAACCCTCCCGGCTCGTCACGAAGCCGCTGGTCAAGCGTTTCCCCTGGTGAGCACCCCTGGCGTAACTCTGGCGTAACTGGAGAGCGGTTACTGTCGGCGCGGTGCACGATCCCGGACAGCCGCGGCGGCCGTGGTTGGCGCGCCGCGAGTCTCGGCGGCGCTGGGCCTCCTCCTCGCCGCGCGCGCCGAGGACACGCCAGGTGGCCGACCTGCTGCGCCAGCAGATCACCGGTGGCAGTTATCCCAGCGGCGGCCTGTTGCCCGACGAGCGCAGCCTCGGCCTCGCGCTGGGCGCCTCGCGCAATGCCGTGCGGGAGGCGCTGGACCTGCTGCGCGCGGAGGGGCTCATCGTCCGCAGGCGCGGAGTCGGCACGATGGTGCTCACGCCGGCCTACGGACACGGGCTGGACCAGTTGACCGGGCTGGCCGAGACTCTCACCGGCCACGGCACCGTGGTCAACGAGGTACGCGCCGCGCACGAGGTGCACCGGCCGCCCGCGCCGGTCGCCCGACGGCTGGGGTTGCGGCCAGATGAGGGCGCGGTGTACATCGAACGGCTGCGCCGCATGGACGGCACTCCTCTTTCGTTCGACGCCACCTACCTCACCGCTGACATCGGCCGGCCGCTGCTGGATCAGGACCTGGCCGGTCGGGACCTGTTCGCGCTCATCGAGGAGACCGGGCAGCCGCTGGGCCGCGCCGAACTGGCCCTGCACGCGGTCACCGCCAGTCGGGAGACCGCCGGGTTGCTGGGCATCGACGAGGGCGCGGCGGTCTTCGCGGTCGACCGGCTCACCCGGCTCGCCGACGGCCGTCCGGTGGACGTCGAGACCCTGCACATCCGGGCCGACCGGCTCACCTTCCACGCCGTGGTACAGCGCCAAGCGCCCACCGGAACCACCGGCCTTACCGCGACCGCCCAGGACGGACCCGGGTGACCGGCCTCGGTCCGCTCGACCTGGTGCTGCTGGGCGTGCTCGGGTTGGTCTGCGGCATCGGGATCACCGCGATCGGGCCTGGCGGCGTGCTGGCCACCGTCGCCCTGTTCACCATGACCAGCCTGAACCCGGCCCAGGTGGCCGGCACCGCCATCGTCACCCATGTCGCCGCCGGGCTGCTGGGTACCGCCGCCTACGCCCGCTCCGGCCAGTTCGACGACCCGCACACCCGGCGCACCGCCGGCCTGTTGGCCGGGTCCTCGGTGCTGGGCACACCGGTCGGCGTGTTGGTCAACACGATGGTCTCCGGACGCACCTTCGGGCTGTTGCTCGGCGTCTTCGTCTTCGCGGTGGCACTGCTGGTGTGGTATCGGGACCGCCGCCCCCACCCGCCCGGAAAGACCAACTGCCTCTCGAGGGCGGCGGTAGTCGTCCCACTCGGGCTGGTCATCGCCGCGGTGGCAGGCATGTTCGGTATCGGCGGCCCGATGCTCACCGTCCCGCTGCTGGTGGCGCTGCGGGTCCCGGTGCTCTCCGCGCTGGCGGCCGCGCAGGCGCAGTCGGTGGTGGTCGCCGGCGTCGGATCACTCGGCTACCTCTACCAGGGTGCCATCAACTGGCCGTTGGCCGCGTTGGTGGGTGTGCCCGAGCTGGCCGGGGTGCTGCTGGGCTGGGCGGTCGCCCGCGCGCTACCTACCCGGTTGCTGCGGTATGGGCTGATCGCCGCGCTGCTCGGGCTCGCGCCGTACCTGGCACTGCACGGTTGACCCCAACGCGGCTGCTCCGGCGGCGGTGCCACTGGGCCGGCGCTGGAAGCTGTGCCCGCAGCCGACCTCTTCGGCCGACGGCGGGCACAGGTCTGGTTAGCGTGCGCTGCGGTCGCGCACCATCGCGGGCACCGTGCGGACCAAGATGGAAAGGTCGCCGAGCAGGTTGCGGGTGCGCACATAGGTCAGATCCAGGTGCAGCATCTCCAACGTGCCCATCGTCGAACGACCCGACACCTGCCACAACCCGGTCAACCCCGGCCGCACCGAGAACCGCGGCTGAAACTCCGAAGGAAACATCCGCGCCTCCCACGCCAAGCACGGGCGCGGCCCCACCAACGACATGTCCCCGAACACCACATTCAACAACTGCGGCAACTCATCAAGGCTGCTCTTGCGCAGGAACGCCCCGATCGGCGTCACCCGAGGATCACTGTCGAGCTTGTAGGACCCGTCCACCGACGTGTCCTCACCACGCAGCTCCGCCGCGATCAGCTCACGCAACATCTCATCGCCCACACCGGTCCGCATGGTACGGAACTTGTACATCGTGAACGACCGGCCACCAAAACCCACCCGCTGCTGCTGAAACAACGCCGGGCCGACACTGCTCCACCGGACCACCAGGCCGATGACGATCATCGG
>DASYBQ010000216.1:0-2004 GCA_036500625.1 Pseudonocardia sp.
ATCGGGTACTCCTTACGGGATTCATGTGCTGCCCGGCCGCGATAAGCAGTGCCGGACAGCCGGTCTGCGCATAATCCCTGGTGCGCGGTACGCTCTGGCGGCGCTGGCAGTACCGTACGCAAACACACCGTGATTGCTCCCCACAGGCCGAGCTGACCGGCGCCGTCCTGGAGAAGCCTGGCGTCACCACGAATGTGGTGGTGACCACCGGGTGGCTGCCGCTCCCGTTCCTTATAGCCGGGACCGACCTGGTTACCGCCGTCCCCGAGCGCCTCGCCCACTGGGTGAGCGGCGTGGCCCTCGTCACGGTCAGCAAGCCTGCGTTCGGGACATCGGACTGGTCGAGGCCTCGTGGTGGCATCCCATGCGGTGGCATCCCATGCGCGCCACCGACCCGGCCCTCGGCTCCGCACCATCGTCAGGGAGGCGGCCGGGTGCTGATCGGTCACCGGTCGCTGCCCGGGACCGGGACGTGGTTCGTGCGCCGGGTGGCCGGGGTGATCATCCGTCCGGCCCGCTCGACCAGCAGGGTCATCTCGTAGGCGATAATGCCCATTTTGCCGTCGGATGCGGCGAGTACGGCGAGGCTCGCGCCGTGGCTGATGGTCATGACCACCAGCACGCCGGCCTCCATCTCCACCACCGTCTGGATCACGATGCCGGCCTCGAACACGCGTGCGGTTCCTTGCACCAGGCTCGAGAGCCCGGCTGTCACCGTCGCCAGCCGGTCGGCCCGGTCCGGTGGGAATCCGGCGCTGACCGCCAGCGGAATCCCGTCGGAGGAGACGATCACCGCGTGGGCCACGTCGGGGACTCGTTCGACGAAGTTCGTGACCAGCCAGTTAAGGTCCTGCACCGGATGCCCCGGGGTGCTCACGGGCACTCCTCTCGTCTGCTCTGCCGTCGTCTTCACTTCTCGGCCCCGAAGTTCCACGGCGCGTCCGAGCGGCCCTGGTGTGCTCCGCGCTGGAATTCCGCCAGCCGGTTGCGTACTTCCTCCGGCGACCGGCGGCGAGCGCCGACGGCTTGCTGGCGGTTTTCCGCTCGCCCCGCTTGCTGCTCGGCCTGCTGGCCAGCGGGCCAGCTGATCGAGCCGGGGACGAGGTTCGCGTTCGGCATCCGCCTCGGCAGCCCCGCCTGACTCGTCTCGCCGACGGCCGGGGAGACGACCGCGCGGGCCGCGCGGAAGCCCTTGTCCGCAGGCGATGTCCACGAGCTGGCCGGGGGCTGGCCCTCGGCGGTGCCGATCGACGTGCCGCTGCGCCGGAACCAGCCCGACTCGACCGAGTGCACCGCCACCGCGGGTGCCGGGACGCCCACGGTGCGGAGGGATGTCGGGGCGGCGACCGGAGTGGATGGGACCGGAGCGGATGCCTGGTACGCGTCGGCGCCGAAGCGCCGCCACAGCGTGCCGAGCGGCGACGCGGTCTCCAGCCCGGCCACCGCTTCCGGGAGCCACACCAGGGCCGACACGCCGCGGGGCTGGGCGTGCCTCAGCCTCACCCGGATCCCGTGCCGGGCCGCGAGGCGGCCCACCACGAACAGGCCCATCCGCCGGGATACCCCGACGTCGATCACCGGCGGGTTGTCCAGCCGCCAGTTCGCGTGTTCCAGCTCCTGGTTCGCGATCCCCAGCCCCGCATCGGTGATCTCGATCAGCACCCCGCCGCTGGTGATCTGCTGACCGGTGATCAGCACCTGGGTAGCTTCCGGCGAGAACGTGGCCGCGTTCTCCACCAGCTCGGCCGCGAGGCGCACAATGTCGCTCGCGGCGTGCCCGGTAATGAGGACCCCCGGCTGGATGTTCACCACAATGCGCTCGTACTGCTCGATCTCGGAGATGGAGGCGCGGACGACGTCCACGAGCGACACCGGCTGGCTCCACTTGCGGACGTCTTCGTGGCCGGCCAGGACCAGCAGGTTCTCGGAGTTGCGGCGCATCCGGGTGGCGAGGTGGTCCAGCCGGAACAGGATGCTGAGCCGGTCAGGGTCCTGCTCGGACTG
>DASYBQ010000217.1:0-15838 GCA_036500625.1 Pseudonocardia sp.
GTGTTGCGGGCGGCTATGACCGCCCGCAACACTCACGGGGCTGGGCCGGTGTACTCGCTGGCTATCCGCAGCCGCAGCGGTGGTTCGCGGTACTCCTCCAGCGCGTGGCCGATCCAGCCGGCGATGCGGGCGATGGCGAAGATCGCCTCGCCGGCGTCAGGGCCCATCCGGTAGGCGTGCATCATCGCGGCCAGTGCCACGTCCACGCTGGGGAACTGGGACTGTCCCAGCTGCTGTGTCACGGCATCCAGCGCCGCCAGCACCGGGCCGGCCTCGGTTTGCCGGCGCAGCATCCGCAGCAGGTACTCGCCCCGGGGATCTCGGCCGCGGTAGAGCCGGTGGCCGTAGCCGGGGACCGGGTCGCCGGTGCGCAGCTGCTCGGCCAGCGCGCCCAACGGATCGAGCAGCGCGTCGGTCAGGAAGCGGTAGGCCAGCGTGCTGGCCGCGCCGTGGTAGCGGGCGTCCAACGCGCCGAGCGCCGCCGACACCACCGCGTACGGGTGGGCCCGCGCGCTGGCGGCCACCCGGCCGGCGAGCGTGGACACCGCCAGCTCGTGGTCGGCGAGCAACACCAGAGCGGCGTCGAGCAGGCCGGGTGGCTCCGGGTCTGGGCTCAGCGCCGGCCACAGCCGCCGACCCACTCCTGCCGATGTGCTCGCCGCGGCGGTGTTGGCCAGCGCGTCCACCAGGTTGCCGATCAGGCGCCGGGCAGTCGCGGCCACCGCGTCCGAGGAAAGGTCGAAGCGCAGTGGGTCGGCCGCGCCGAGCCCGATCACCGCAACCCGCAGCTGGTCGGTGCGCCTGGCCGAGCCGGGCAGCGCGTCGATCAATTGGCGGGCCAGCGCGACCGCCCCGGCCGAGGAGGGGAACGGTGGCTGCTCGGCCAGCTCCCCGGTCCACAGCAGCTGCGCGACCGACTCCGGGGAATGCGTGGCGGCCAGCTCGGTGGCCCGGTAGCCGCGGAAGTAGAGCTCGTCATCCGCGAGCAGGGTCAGCCGGCTGCGGATCCGCTCCGCGTCGGCCAGCCGGCCGGCCGGTGCCGGTCGGCGCCGTGGGTCGCGCCGCAGCAGTCGCTCGACCTCCTCGGCCGCGAACATGCTGGAACGCCGGCCACGGGCCCGCACGCTGCGCAACAGGCCTCGGCTGACGTAGGCGTACACGGTCTCCGGCTTTACGCCGAGCCGGTGCGCCACCTCGGCGGTATCCAGATATTCGCTGCTCGACATCCGCCGACCCCACATACATTGATTCAATCAATATTGACAGCAAAGCAGCCTCCGCGCAAGCTGAACATCAAGGTCGCGGGTGTCGGGAGGGTGCGGTGTCAGCGTTGCGGGACGGGTTGATCGAGGTGCCGGCCGGGCTGCGGGACGTGGTGGTCAGCAACACCGAGATCGGCGATGTGCACGGCGGCGAGGGCTTCTACCACTACCGGCAGTACTCGGCGATCGAGCTGGCCGGCGCGAAGTCGTTGGAGCAGGTGTGGTTCCTGGTCGTCAACGGCCGGTTGCCGAGCGAGCCGGAGCTGGCCGAGTTCAGCCAGCACGTCGCCGCCGCGCGGGAGCTACCGGAGCAGCTGGCCGAGGTGCTGCCCAGCATCGCGGCGGCCGGTGACCGGTTCGAGCCGCTGGCCGGGCTGCGCACCGCGCTTTCGCTGTTCGGGTCGGTGCGCGGCATGGCGCCGCTCTGGGACTCCGGTGCTGGGGCGGCAGGGGCGGACGCGCTCGCGGTGTGCGCCGTGACGCCGACGGTGCTCGCCGCGCTTTACCGGCTGCGTGCCGGTCTCGCGCCGGTGGAGCCGCGCGCCGAGCTGTCCGTGGCGGCCAACTGGCTTTACATGATCAATGATGGCCAGCCCGACCCGGCACACACCCGGGCGGTCGAGCGGTACCTGATCGCCACCATCGACCACGGGTTCAACGCGTCCACCTTCACCGCGCGGGTGGTGGCCTCGGCGGGCGCGGATGTGGTCGCCTCGGTGGCGGCCGCGATCGGCGCGTTCTCCGGGCCGCTGCACGGCGGCGCGCCGGACCGTGCGTTGGAGGCACTGGACGCCATCGGCACCCGCGAGCGCATCGACGAGTGGGTGCGGGCCCGGCTGCTGGCCGGCGAGCGGATCATGGGTTTCGGGCACGCGGTCTACCGCACCGAGGACCCGAGGGCGCGCATGCTGCGCGAGATCGCACTCAATCTCGCCGATGCCGACGGCGTCAGCCGGCTCGATGCCGAGCTGGTCGACCTGGCGGTCACCGTGGAGCGGCGGGTCACCGAGATCCTGGCCGAGGTCAAGCCCGGCCGGGCGCTACCGGTGAACGTGGAGTTCTATGCCGGGGTGGTGATGCGGCTGTGCGGCATCCCGAACGCGATGTTCACTCCGACGTTCACGGTCAGCCGGGTGATCGGCTGGTGCGCCAACATCCTGGAACAGGCCGCCACCAGGAAGCTGATCCGCCCGTCCGCGCGCTACGTCGGCCCGCCCGCGCCCAGCCCGGTCCCGGCCAACTGATCCTCGGCACGCCCGGGAATTGCGTTGACCTACGCGGCAACGTTTAGCGTCCTCGCATGCGGATCGGTGAGCTGGCACGGCGGGTCGGGACGAGCACCCGGGCGCTGCGGTTCTACGAGGCCAGGGGGTTGTTGGCTGCTCGGCGGGCGGCCAATGGGTACCGCGACTACGGCGAGCGGGACGTCCGGCTGGTCAGCGAGATCGTCGCGTTGCAACAGGTCGGGCTCAGCTTGGACGACACCCGACCGTTCGTCGAGTGCCTGCGCGCCGGGCATGCCACTGGCGACAGCTGCCCCGCCTCCATCGCGGTCTACCAGCGCAAGCTCGCCGAGGTGGCGGCATGCATCGACCGGCTGAACGTGCTGCGCGCCACCCTGGAGACCAAGATCGCCGAGGCGGCCGAGCGCCGTCGCACGCACTCCTGCCGAGATGACCGAACCGAGAGCCGAGACCCACGATGAGCACAGTGGCCAGCGTGACCGATGCGACCTTCGAGCAGCAGGTGCTCCGTCACGACAAGCCGGTGCTGGTCGACTTCTGGGCCAGCTGGTGCGGGCCGTGCAAGATGATCGCGCCGGTGCTGCGGGAGATCGCCGAGGAGCGGTCGGCCACCTTGGCGGTGCGGGCGATCAATGCCGACGAGAACCCGATGACCATGCGCGCCTACCAGGTCATGGCGATGCCGACGATGCTGTTGTTCCGGGGCGGGCGGCCGGTGCGTGTCATCGTCGGTGCCCGGGCCAAGGCGCGGCTGCTCGAGGAGCTGGACAGCGCGCTCAGCCGCTGAAAGCATGTCGTGTGGCGGGTGTGATCTCGGATCTGGCAGTCTGCGCGCATGCAGTATGCCTTCGGGATGTCTGTGCCGGAGACGGTCACCGAGATGTGCCGTGCCGGAGTGGTCGCCGTCCTGGTGTACGACGCCCAGATCGGCATCCTCGAGCGGGTACTGGACCGCGACGGGCTGATCGGGCGGATCCGGTCCGTGCTGGGTGCGGCCCGCACGGCGGGCGCGCCGGTGCTGTACGTCCGGCACACCTCGGTTCCCCCCGAGCGGATGGGGGTGGCCGCGCTGCGCACCGCGATGGCCCGGCAGGAGGTTGCCCGGCCCGAGGAGATCCGGCAGGAGTTTCCGCCGGAGGCCGCGCACACCCAGATCGTGCCCGAGCTGGCGCCGGTGGCCGATGAGCCGGTGTTCGACAAGCTGGGCCGCTCGGCGCTGATCGGTACCCCGGTCGAGTCCGTGTTGCACGACTGGGGCATCACGACGGTCGCGCTGGTCGGCGCGGTGCTGGAGACCGGCATCGAGGCGACCGCGCGGCACGCCGCCGATGCCGGGTTCCTGCCGCTGGTGGTGCGGGACGCGTGCGGGATGCGGGATGCCTACGCGGCGCGGCGCGCGGAGTCCAGCCTCGAGTACACCGGTATGTGCTATCGGTGCGAGTCGGCCGACCTGGTTGCCACGCTGGGTAGTCGGCGCCGTCCACCTGGTGGTTGGGCCAACCACAAACCGGCCGCCAGTCTGCCGTCGCGGATCACGCTGCGCTGGACTAGCGCCGCCCACACGGGGGATAGCTAGTTAAGCTGTCGACATGTCCCGTGTCGTCCCGACGGGGCGTTCGTTTCCGATTCTGATGGCCGGATCCTGCTGGCCCGGGTACTGGCCGCGGCCAGGTCGGAAGGGTGCGAATGCTCAGCGTGCGGCAGTCCGGGCGTCGTCGGATCGTTACGGTGGCGGGAGGTGTCCTGTTGCTGTCCTCGGCGGCGGCGGCGTTGTTCGCGGTCCCGGCGTTCGCCGACGACGGTGCCGCGTCGTTGTCGGGTACGCCATGCACGGTCACCACAAGGGTCTGCGTCGAGCTGGACTCCCGGCAGGCCTGGTTGGTGCAGGCCGGCAAGGTCATCCGCGGCCCGGTGGACATCAGCTCCGGCGGCGACGGTGCGGAAACCCCGACCGGCACCTTCCACGTGCTTTCCAAGGACGAGCACCACGTGAGCCAGGAGTCCAAGCTGCCCAACGGGCAGGGCGCGCCGATGCCGTGGTCGGTGTTCTTCGAGCAGGGCGGCATCGCGTTCCACTCCGGCGACCCGGACAAGGCCTCCGCCGGATGCATCCACCTGAGCCCCGCCGACGCGCAGGCCTGGTTCGGCAACCTGAACGTCGGCGACGAGGTGCAGGTGTTCCAGAACTCCGACGACGGCGACGACAGCGACAACTGATCCGTGCGCGTGCTGTCCGGCCATTCGGTCGGACACGTCGAGACAGCGTTAGCTGACGGAACTTCAGCGTTTCGACCGGTGTGGGACCGTAACTTGTCGGCCACTCGCGCGTCTATCCCTGTAGAAGCCGGTCCAGGCCCGGCCACGGGCTGTGCCCGGACCAGTGTGAAGGGTAGGGAATGTCGACGTTTCGCCGAATAGGCCGACGCAGGGTGGCGATTGTGGCGGGTGGGGCGTTGAGCCTCTCCTGTGCGGTGTCCGGGTATTTCGCCGGCACCGCATTCGCCGATTCCGGGCCGGCCACGGTCGCTGGGACACCGTGCACCGCCGCCGCCAGGGCCTGCGTCGATCTGGGCGCCAAGAAGGCCTGGCTGATCCAGAACGGCAAGGTCGTCCGAGGTCCGGTACCGATCGCCGCCGGCGGCGACGGTGAGGAGACCCCGACGGGTGACTCGTTCCGGGTGTACCGCAAGGACAAGGACCACAAGAGCGAGGAGTTCAAGCTGCCCAACGGGAAGCCCGCCCCGATGCCCTGGTCGGTGTTCTTCGAGGACGGCGGCATCGCGTTCCACGCCGGCGACCCGAACAAGGCCTCCGCCGGCTGCATCCACCTCAACCTCGCCGACGCCCAGGCGTTCTTCAACAACCTGCAGATCGGGGACCACGTCGAGGTCAAGGACGGTTCCGACTCCGGGGACTCGGACAACAGCGACTCCGACGACTCCGACCACAACGACGACAACAACAATGACGACGACAACTGAGCGCGGACACTCTCGTCGGGGTCGACGGAATTTTCCACCAGCGGCGCGGACGAGCGGTCAGCGCGACTGGTCGGCGGGGAAGAGCACCGGCTTGGCCTGCGCGGAGCCGAACATCGCGTAGTGGTCGTGGCCGACGCCGGGCACCACGACCAGCGCGTGCGGCGCGGCCGGGTAGCTGGCGTGCAGGTGGTTGAAGAAGTACGTGCCGCGTAGGTAGCGGTTGGCGCCCTGCAGCCGGCCCCCGCAGTCGGTGTCCAGGTCGTGGTCCGAGCGGGTGTCGGCGGAGCCCAACAGGTATGTGACGTGGCGGGTGGTGTAGTTGGTGATCAACTGCTGGTCGCTGAGCTTGGCCAGGTATCGAGGGCGGTTGACCAGGCCATACTTGTAGTCGTTGTAGCGGCACTTGGTGTTGGGCTGGGTGAAGTTCGTGCCGCTCGCGTCCGGCCGGGTCGCGTCCAGGTACAGGTACGAGGACGGGTTGGCGACCACGTAGTCGACGGTGCTGCCGGCCAGCCGGGACGGCGCCTGCCCCGCTGCGGCATAGCGCTGGGTGAACTGGCCGCCCGCCGAGTGGCCGACCACGGTGATCCGGGCCAGCTGGGGGAACCGGGTCTTGTCCGTGAGCACGGTGACCAGCTCGTCCAGCACGGTGAAGGAGCTCAGGCCGGCCGGGCTGGTCGCGTCGCTGCCGTCCTTCCACCCCGAGTCGGACCAGCGGGCCTCGTTGCCGGCCGGCTTGTCCTTGCTGGTCTTGAACCACGGGGCGGCCACCAGGGTGCGCCCGGCCACTCCGGCGGCGGTTGCCGCGTTGAGCATGCCGGTGTAGGTCGCCACCGCGTCCCGGCCGTCACCGTGCACCACGACCAGGGCGCTCGTCACCCCGGGCGCCCCGCCGAGGGGGAAGTTGCGGTACACCGGCACGGTCGCGCCGGGGGCGACCGGGAACTGCTCGCAGCGTTGCTCACCCGCCCCGCACGGCGCGGGCCGCCCGGTCGCGGCGCAGGTGGTCAGCAATGCCAGCAGCATCACCAGGATGACCGCCGGTGTCCATCTCGTGCCGCGCATGGGTTTCCGACGCTACGCGGCACCTGCGCGCCCGCCCATGCCCCGATCTTGTTAAATTTGAGTCCCAAGTGGCGAAAGTAAACAATCCGGCACGCCGGCCGCACACGCCGCGCACGTCCGGTCTACGTCGCGCATGGTGCACGGTGCGCGGCGTGAACAGCAGGTGCGCGGCGTCGACAGCGGGGCTCGCCAGTTACTACCCGGCCGATCCGGGGCCGGGTAGCACGTCCACGTCGGTGGCGTGCATCGGCTCGCCACAGACGGAGCAGCGCGGCTCGACGTGGCTGATCTGCCCGCAGGCGTGGTGGCGGTAGAGCACCGGGGGGCCGGCCTCACCAGCCTGCCAGCGGTCCCCCCAGCGGACCATGGTCAGCAGCAGGTCGCACAGCTCGGTGCCCTTCTCGGTGAGCAGGTACTCGTGCCGAGGCGGCCGGCTGGAGTACTCCTCGCGGCGCAGCACGCCCGCCTCCACCAGCCATCGCAGCCGCTCGGCGAGTACCTTGCGGGAGATGCCAAGCTCGGCCTGCAGCTGGTCGAAGCGGCTGATGCCGACGTAGACGTCCCGCAGGATCAACGGCGACCACGGCTCGCCGATCACGTCGAGCGTTCGCGCGATGGAGCAATCCAGATCGGCGAAACGGGTGCGCTGCATGAGAACCAGTATAGGCGAGTGGGTTCCTTTAGGGAATTGCGCTGTGCTACGGTCCACCCAGAGTCAGTTTCCTCAGGGAATTAAGGAGTGGACATGAACCACCCCCAGGTTGTGTCGGCGCAGGAGTGGCAGAAGGCGCGGGACGCCTTGCTGGTCGAGGAGAAGGAGCACACCCGCGCGCTGGACGCGCTGGCCGCTCGGCGGCGCCGGCTGCCGATGGTCGCGCTGCTCGACGACTACCGGTTCACCGCGCCGGACGGGGCGGAGGTGGGCATGGCTGAGCTGTTCGACGGCCTCCACCAGCTCGTTGTCTACCACTTCATGCTGGCGCCCGGGCAGGACTCGGTCTGCGGCGGCTGCGCCTCGTTCACCGACAACCTCGCCGACCAGAGCCACCTCAACGCCCGCGACACCAGGCTGATCCTGATGGCACGGGCGCCCCAGGAGGAGATCGAGCCGCTGCGGCGGCGGTTCGGCTGGACGGTGCCCTGGTACTCCTGCTCGGCCAGCTTCCACGCCGACCTCGGGTTGGGCGGCGGCTTCGGGCTGAGCGTGCTGTTGCGCGACGACTCCGCCGGCACCGACGAGTTCTTCCGCTCCTACTACACCACCGGCCGAGGCGTGGACCGGCTGCGGTTGGACTTCAACCTGCTGGACCTGACCCCCTACGGCCGCCAGGAGGCCTGGGAGGACTCGCCGGAAGGCTGGCCGCAGGACCCGACCATGCAGTGGATGCGGCCGCGCGACGAGTACTGACACCGACGGCACGTCGGTGCGCAGTGCCCTCGGGCGGGCACCACGCACCGGCGAGGTGTCAGCTGGACGTGCTGTAGGAGTGCGCGCCCGCGCCGGCCAGCTTGCCGCCGTCGACGATCAGGTACTCGTCGCGCAGCGGCTGCCCGGCGAAGTAGCTCTCCAGGATCTCCCGGGTACCCGCGGCGTAGCGGGCCTGCGCGGACAGCGTGGAGCCGGAGATGTGCGGGGTCATGCCGTGGTGCGGCATGGTCCGCCACGGGTGGTCGGCCGGCGCGGGCTGCGGGTACCAGACGTCGCCTGCGTAGCCCGCGAGCTGGCCGCTCTCCAGCGCACGCACGATCGCGTCCCGGTCCGCGATCAGCCCCCGGGCGGTGTTGATCAAATAGGCGCCGCGTTTCATGGTGCCCAGCAGCTCGTCGTTGAACATGCCCCGGGTCTGCGGGTGCAGCGGCGCGTTCACCGTGACCACGTCGCAGTTCGGCACCATGTCCTGTGCCGTCTCGTGGAAGGTCAGGTTGAGCTCCCGCTCGACGTCGTCCGGCAGCCGGTGCCGGTCGGTGTAGTGCAGCCGGACGTCGAACGGCGCGAGCCGGCGCAGCACGGCCAGCCCGATGCGGCCGGCCGCGATGGTGCCGATGTCCATGCCCTCAACGTCGTAGGCCCTGGCCACGCAGTCGGCGATGTTCCAGCCGCCCTTGCGGACCCAGTCGTGTGAGGGCAGGTAGTTGCGCACCAGGGACAGGATCATCATCACCACGTGCTCGGCGACGCTGATGCTGTTGCAGTAGGTCACCTCGGCCACCGTGATGCCGCCTGCGATCGCGGCGTCCAGGTCGACGTGGTCCGAGCCGATGCCCGCGGTGACCGCCAGCTTGAGGTTGGGTGCCTTGGCGATCCGCTCCTCGGTCAGGTAGGCGGGCCAGAACGGCTGCGAGATGACGATCTCCGCATCGGCCAGGTGCCGGTCGAACTCCGAGTCGTCCCGGTCCTTGTCCGAGGTCACCACCAGCTCGTGGCCCTGGCTCTCCAGGAACGAGCGCAGCCCCAGCTCGCCCGAGACGCTGCCGAGCAGCTCACCGGGGTTGAAGTCGATGGCGGACGGCGTCGGCAGGGTCTGGCCGTCCGGGTAGCGCTCCAGCTTCGGCAGACCGTCGCGGGCATACTCGGTCGGCATCCCGTCCTCGGGGTCGTCGTACAGCACGCACAGGACCTTTGCCATGATCTCTCCTCGCCCTAGTCTTCTGAGGTACTCCTCACGTGCGGTTCCCCGCGACGATTCGCGCCGAAACCGCGTGTCCGATGCCCATCTTCGATGCGATGATTCGTCTCTTGGATCGAGTTCGGGGCTAACCTCGGCGTCATGCCGGGTGAGGTGCTGATTCGCCAGCTGGAATACCTCGCCGCGCTGGCAAGGGAGCGGCACTTCGCCAGGGCGGCGGCGGCCTGCCACGCGTCCCAGCCGGCGCTGTCCGCCGCGATCCGCAAGTTGGAGAGCGAGCTCGGCGTCACCATCGTGCTGCGCGGCCACCGTTTCGAGGGCTTCACCCCGGAGGGCGAGCGAGTGGTCGGCTGGGCGCACCGGATCGTCGCCGAGCGCGACGCGCTGCGGGCCGACCTGACCCGGATGCGCGGCGGCCTCACCGCGACACTGCGTATCGGTGCGATACCCACGGCCGTGCCGGCATCGTCGCTGCTCACCGAGCAGTTCTGCGTGCGCCACCCGCAGGCCACCGTGCGGGTCGAGGTCGCCTCGTCAAGGGACATCGTCCGGCGGCTCGCCGAGTTCGACGTGGACGTCGGCCTGACCTATCTGGACTCGGACACCACCGCTGGGCTGCTCGGCACGCCGCTCTACCGCGAGCACTACCTGCTGCTCACCCCGTCGGACGGCCGGTTCGCCGATCGGCACAGCGTCAGCTGGACCGAGGCCGTCGGCCTGCCGCAGTGCGCCCTGACCAGGGAAATGCAGAACCGCCGGATCCTGGACGGCATCGTGGCCTCGGCCGGCGGCGAGCTGCGCCCGGTGATAGAGACCGACACGGTGGCCGCGCTGTACGGCCACGTGGCCACCCGGCGGTGGAGCTGCATCATCGCGCACGCCTGGCTCTACGCCTTCGGGGTGCCACCGGGCATGCGGGCGATCTCGCTCACCCCGCAGGCGCACGGGCCTCGGGTCGGAGTCGTGCGGGCGGACCGGCAGCCGGAGTCGATCGTGGCCAGGGCGCTGCTGGACGCGATCAGTGACGTGGACGTGTCCGCCGTACTCGACAAGGTCCTCGCCGACGTGCAAAACACCCTCGGTTAGTCAGTCACCAATGCCCCGCTCCCTATCGACAGGACTTCACCGTGGATGGTTCGTGGAACACTGGTCTCTTGTCAGAGCTGCGCTTATTTCTGGATGAGCGGGAAGATTTTCTCGCTGATCGCGTCGAAATAGTTGAAAATAATCTGATTACAGTTCTTGAAGTCCCCCCGGGGAGCGGGCGGCGCTTCGGGCGGGTGGTCGACCTTACGTGGCTGCGATCTCAATTCGTGCCCGACAATGCTTCCAGTGTCGCGGACGCCTGGTTTCTTACTATCTATCCACCCGACGACTGGGAGGAGCAGAATGTAATTGACGGCATCTGCTGGCATGCGGGAAATCCGCATAATTCGCTCCAACTGGACAGCGGAGTCGTTTGTTGTCACGAATGGACGGCCTCATCGAATGTCCGGTCCTCAATGGCCGGTGAGATGACTACGGAGATATCAACTACGGCGGGGCAGCACGGGCGTCGGCTGCCCACTCGGCCGGGCGAGGTTGACGAACTCGGTGACGCTCTCCCGGAGCCGGCTCGCCTCGACGCTGTGGCGAAGCCGTCTCTGGCCGAGCAGTCGGCTCAGCTTCGTGAGCCTGAGGACGAGTGCCTCGGTCCGGTGGGCGGCGGGTAACTCCAGTACCGGTTCTACCGCACCGGCGGCGTCGCCGACCTGCACCCGAAGTGTGTGCGCGATGGCCAGGTCGGCCCGACACGCGAGCTCTCCAGCTTGCCATCGCTCGTTCGGTGGTTGGGTGGCGAACAAGCGGAGCGCGGAGAGCGTCTCCCGCTCGGCTTGGTGACCATCGCCCAGTGCCACGTACGCCGCGCCCGCGCACAAGGCCAGTCGAGCGCGCCCGAAGCCCATCTCGCCGCCGATGCCGTCCATGAACGCGTCCTGCCCAGCGCGATCAAGCTCGTCAGAGGCGGCTGACAGGTCGGCGAGAACCTCGGCCGTGGCACCCAACAGCGCGAGCGCCCGTGATCGTACTGAGTACAGCCGGGCGCGGGCGGTACCGATAGGAGCCGACTCCAGCGCCTGCGAGGCCAACACGATCGTCTGCTTCGGGCGGTCGGACCACAGGTGCATGTTTGACAACAGCGTCAGCGCCCAGGCGCCGAGCGACGGATGATCGATCAGCGACCCGTAAATGTGCGCGGCGCGGGCCTGGTCCTCCGCCACCGCCGGATTCCCGAGGTCGAACGAGACCGAGGACAACAGCCCGCACACCTGGCCAGCGAGTAGGTACAGCTCGGCTTGTTGGCGGGGCTTGTGGGTGCGGTCGAGCTGGTCGTACACGGTGTCGCGCAGCCGCACCAGTTCCCGCAGCATCACTGGCGGCGGTGTCGTCAGGTACGCGTGCGCGGCCCGTTCGGCGGCCGCCCGCAGGTGCTCCAGCGCGGACGGGTCTACGGTGTTCGCCGCATCTACCGCATGCTCGACCGAACGCCTGCCCGCCTCGGTCACCGCGTCCCCTTCCTGGGCTGGCTCAATCTCCTCGGGTGGGCCGAGTAAGCGTGCGACCGACTCACCCTTCCAGCACCCGGGATGCCGCGACGCGAGGGTTGGCGGCGCCCCCGGCCAACCACCGTTTGAGCTGGCGCTCGGACACGACGAGTCCGCTCTCACCGAGGCGGGTGGCTTCCTCGGGAAACCGGTGCAGCACGTCACGTTGCGACAGATGAGCGGCGTACAGCTTCTGCTCCAGCCGGGTGCGCGCTCGGTCGGCGGCCATGGCTCACCGTAGCGAGCCTCTGGCATCGGAGAAGCCGAGATTGCCGGCGATGGCCTCCTGATGGCCGGAAATGGCCCGCCCATGACCTCTCGATGCGTGATCTGGCGCACATAGCGTCACCGCTGTGACCAAGCACGGGGGACCTACCGGCCATTCAGGACTTGCCCTGGTCGGCGAGAAGCCGGGCGAGGCGGCGCGGCTGCCGCGACTACGGAGCAGTCACCAATATGGACGTCCTGCGCTATATGGCGGCCAGACTCCGGACCTGGCGACCATGGCGCCGTAACCGGCGGCCCGGGGCGTGACGTCCCGAGGCAAGCACGCCGGCCCCCGGATGACCAGCACTGCGCGTCGACGGATGGCCGGCGCCTGGACGGTTTGGTTCATCCTCGCTGACGAGAACGACCGGCATGCCAGTTCAACGGAAGTTCAGCGCGCAACGAAACTCGAGGCCCAGGGCTACGCGTTGGCCGAGCTGGAGCGCCGGCGCGCCGCGGAGCCACACCGACTGGGTGGCGACACATCGTGGTGCTACGAGGCCCAGCTGATCGATCCCAGAGGTCGGTGCGTGCGCACGGCCTATCTGTACAGCCCGGACGAGCCCGTCGAGTGGGACGACGACAGCCCATGATCACCGGCCGGCGATCGGTGCCCCCCACCCCGGTCGCCGGCCGGCCCTGGTTGGTGGGTTCGGCACCGTGGGTACCCTCGGTCGCATGGTTGCGGTGTGGCAGGTCCAGGTTGCGGCGCCGAACGAGGAGGTGGCGACGGAGCTTGCGCGCGGAGCTGTCGAAGCGCGACTGGCCGCCGGCGGCCAGGTGGTGGGACCGCTCATCACTGTGTTCTGGCATCTCGGCGAGTTCGGGACAGGCGAGGAGTGGCAAGTCATTCTCAAGACGACGGACGAACGCTATCCGGAGCTGGAGAAGCACCTCGTACAGCGCCATGAGTGGAAGAATCCGGAGATCACCGCTGTGCCGCTCGCGGCCGGATTAGCGCCCTATTTGGATTGGGTGCAGCGCACGACGAGCAAATAGCTCGGAGACCTGGCTCGCCGCCCGATGTGGTCCCAGTCGGTCGAACACGGTGTTGAAGCGTTGCCGTGGGCGTTTCGATGAGACGTTTGCCGATAGGTCAAGAGCGCGGCTGAGCGTGGCGGCAGCGTGTTCGATCTCGCCAGCGTCAACGTAGGATTCGGCAAGCCAGGACAGGTACAAGGCCTTGTCGCGGGCGTGACTGTCTTCGTAGCGTGACATGGCTGACTCGAGCGCCGGGATTGCTCGCATGGGCCGGTGCAGCTCGGCCCAACACCGCCCTGTCATGATTTCCAGCTCCGTGGCGTTGTGCGCCCAGTTCGCCCAATCGGGACCAGCCGTGTGGACTGGCTCAGCGAGAGCGTCGTTGGCCTGACCGAGTGCCCACGCGGCTTGGTCGGCTTGTCCAACGGCCGCGTAGGTCCACGCGCCCCGCTGGAACAGCAGCGACTTCACCGCCGGATGGGTTGCTTGCGCCGCAATCGACAGCGACTTGTCTGTCAGCTCGGAGGAGATGGTGCCGGCCGAGAGGAGCTGATAGGACCGAAGTGCCAGAGCATTTGCCGCCAGGTCTGGGCTACCAGCTTCTTGGGCGACGCCAAAGCTGTGTTCGAAGAGCTGGCGCGCCTTCTGGTGCAAGCCGGCGTCAAATGCGGCCCAGCCGGCCTGCTGAGCGTGTTCAGCGAAAACGCTCAGCAGTTCACGCCCGGCGGCATCTGAGAATGCGCCACCTTCGATCAGCTGAGCGATTCGTTCGACCTCTGCCTCGTACATCGGGAATGTGTCTGCCCCACCCAGATAATTGTCTAGTCCGCGCAGTTGGGCGAGATTCGCTCGCAGGGCCTCGATCGTCGTTGTCCCGACACGGTTGCCGCTTGTCGCGGAAGCCATCGACGGCACATCGCCGGCCAGGGTCGTACCAGCTACTGAGGCGCCGAGTTTTATGAAGTCGCGTCGTAACACCGACGGGTCTCCGTTCGTCGTCGAGGTGCACGGGTGGTGTACGGCGACGGCACTGTCGGAGCTTCGCTCGCTGGTCTCCCACGGCCGGGGTCCGAGGTTGAGCATCACGCTGGGGATGTGGAGTCCGTCGGCTACCCGTTCGAAGATCTCGATGTGCTGGGCTCGCACTCGCCCGCTGATGTAGTCCTGCACCCGCGAGACTGTCAGCTCACACCGTCTGGCCAGGTGGGAGGCCGAGAATCCCTCGCCGCCCCACCGTTTCGCGAGTGTGAGGATCATGCCGAGGTCACGCTGAGCGCACGCCTGGACAAAGTCCGGCCGCTCCAGCACCACGGCTGGCAGGAAGTCCGCCGCTCGCTGTCTTGTCACAGCTCAATCGTCTCCTCGCCGACACGCTCCCACCCGAGTTACTCACGGGTTTACCCATGGTGGGTACCCAATGCGTCCTTACTGCATCATCGCTACCAGCGGTTTTGTAGCAGTATGCGGAAACCCGGAGAACAGCGCGCAGCGAGGATACCCAGCACGCCAGGCTCGTCACCGCTGTGAGCAAGCACGGGGGACCTACTGTCCATTTAGGACTGCCCTGGTCGGCGAGAAGCCGGGCGCGGCGGCGCGGCCGCCGCGACTACGGGGCTGTTACCACTGGCGACATCCTGCGCTACCTGGCCGCCAGGCTCCGTGTCTGGCGCGGTCGGCGCCGGAACCGGCGGGCCGGCGCGTGATAAGCCGGGGCCTGCACGCCGGCCCGCCGATGACCGGCACTGTGCGGCGGTGGATGTCCGGCGCCTGGACTGTTCGGCTCGTCCTCGCTGACGAGAATGGCCGGCAGGCCAGCTCGACGGAGGTTGAGTGCGCGACCGAGCTCGAGGCGCAGGGCTACGCCTTGACCGAGCTGGAGCGTCGCCGCGCAGGGGAGCCGCACCGGCTGGGCGGTGACGCGTCGTGGTGTTACGAGGCCCGGGTGATCGATCCCTGGGGTCGGCGGGTGCGCACGGCGTATCTGTACAGCCCGGACGAACCGGTCGAGTGGGACGACGAGACCCCTTGAGCACCGGCCGGCGATCGGTGCCCCCACCCGGTCGCCGGCCGGCCCGAAATCCGACACCATGAAAGGTAGCGTGACATGGGCAAACACGATCCGCCGAAACCCCCGGTCGACCCGAACACGGACGGGACAGCCCCGGGGATACCGCCGCCGCCCGACCCGGGGAAGCACGAGAAGTGACCGACACACCCGAGGTGCGGGCGCGGCGGCTGGTCGACGAGCTCACCCAGCGAGGTGCGGCATCGCAGCGCTCGGCCGCCGCGCTGCGCGCCGTCCCGCGCCACCTGTTCATCCCGGACACGATCTACCGCCACCAGCGCGGCCGCGCCGGGAACGACCTCGTGCCGGTGCACCGTGGCGAGCGGCCCGAGCAGTGGCTGGCGCTGGTCTATGCCGACGAGGCGGTCAATACCCAGGTCGACGACGGGCAGCCGGCCGAGGACGGTACCGGGTGGGAGGTCACCTCGTCTTCCTCGCAGCCTTCGGTGGTGGCCGGGATGCTCGATGAACTGCGCCCGGACCCGGGGCAGCGGGTGTTGGAGATCGGTACCGGCACCGGCTGGCACGCCGCGCTGCTGGCACATCTGGTCGGCGCCGAGAACGTGACCAGCATCGAGGTGGATCCTTGCGTCGCGGACCGGGCACGGGGCCGCGCTCGCCGGGCACGGCAAGGTCACCGTGATCACCGGCGACGGCGCGGCCGGCCACCTCGACAGGGCGCCCTACGACCGGGTCGTCGCAACCGTGGGGGTGGCCCGCGTCCCGTATCCGTGGGTCGAGCAGACCCGAGCGGGGGGACG
>DASYBQ010000218.1:0-9724 GCA_036500625.1 Pseudonocardia sp.
CACACAGGCCCGGACCTGTGTGCGGCGACCACTCACTGTGTGCCGTGCGTCCAGACCTTCGCCAGGGCGGGGGCGGGTTGCAGGGCGGGGTGGGTGGTCATCGTCACCCGGGTGCCGTTGGCGTCGGTGGCGATGTGCAGCAGCGCGCTCAACGCGCGCATCAGCGGGATGCCGCGGCGGCGGTACTCGTGCTGCTCCGGGACCGGCCGCCAGATGCCCTGGTCGGACACCGTGACGGTGAGAACCTGGCAGCCGTCCGCCAGGTCGGCGGCCGCGGTGACGGACACCTCGATGGTGCCGGGCCGGCTCGGCGGGTAGGCGTGCTCGGCGGCGTTGGACACCGCCTCGTTGACGGCGAGAATCACGTCCTGCGCGGCATCGACCGGCCAGCTCAGCGCGCTCAGCCAGGCGTTGAGCCGCCGGCGGATCACCGAGGGGGCGCAGGGGTCGGCAAGCACCACGTCGTGGAATGCGCTCGGCACTGGCATCGACACCTTTCCCCCGCGCGGGCACGGCTGGCGTGATCGCGGGCGCTCCTGCCTGCTATGCCCGTTTGCCGGCGATACCAATCACTACGTTCGCTCGAACACCCATTCCATGCATCGATGGCACCGGAACCGGGTAGTTATAGCGCGACGGTCGCACCGAGAGTGACGAGAACGTAGGAGGAAGCTGTGGGTCTGAACTACCGGGGCCGGACCAGGATGGGTCCGTTGCCGATCTGGCGGAACGTGTCCCGCTCCGGCAAGGGCAAGACGGTGTCCTGGACGGTGAAGCTGTTCGGCGTGAGCTGGAACAGCCGCACCAAGAAGAAGACGGTCGACCTGCCAGGGCACTACTCCTACACCACGGACTGACCTGAACCTCGGCTCTGCCGCTTCCGGGGGGGCAGCGGGAAGAAGCCGCTGGTGCGGGAGATGTAGTCGGCGTAACCGGGCCGCCGCTGCCCGATGCTCGACTCGAGCAGCCGGGCGCCGCTGCCCCGGACCAGCAGGAACGTCATCACCGCGGCGGAGACCAGTGACACGAGGCCGATCCAGTGGTGCAGCGCCAACAGGGTGAGCCCCCACCAGACGCAGGCGTCGCCGAAGTAGTTGGGGTGGCGGGTGTAGCGCCACAGGCCGCGGTCCATCACGGTGCCCCGGTTGGCCGGATCGGCCCGGAACCTGGCCAGCTGGGCGTCACCGACCGTCTCGAAGACGAACCCGACCAGCCACACCGCCACCCCCAGCCCGGCGACGAACCAGCCGGCCGGCTCACCGAACAGCGTGTCGCCGCGGCCGTACTGCGCCAGCTGGGTCGGCAAGGACACCAGCCACAAGAGCACCCCCTGCACCAGGTAGACGGTGCGCAGCGCGTACAGGTTCGGGTTGCCCGGTGCCTTGGCCAGCATCTTCTGGTAGCGCGGGTCCTCGTCGTGGCCCCGATTGCGGGTGTAGATGTGCCAGGCCAGCCGCCCGCCCCAGACCACGGTCAGCGCGGTCACCAGCAGCCGCCGCCAGGTGTCCCCGCCGCCGCTTCCGCCGGACGCGGCCAGCGTGGTCAGCGCCAGCACCGCGAACCCGGCGCCCCACAGCACATCCACTCCGTCGTGCCGCCCGCCGCGCACCCACACCGCCACCGCGGCCGCGGCCAGCATGAGCACCGCCGCCACCGCCGCGGTCACCCCCAAGTTCCACAGCACCCCGGACCACCTCCAAAGCCGTGAGTGTTGCGGGCGGTTATAGGCGCCCGCAACACTCACGGGTCTCTTGACTCGAGGGCGGTTGGTGGTCGCCGAGGATGTCGGGGCGGGCGCGGGGGAGGCCGCTGGCGCCGGTGTCGGCGGGGTGCACGGTGAGGATCTGGTGCACACCCATCCGGTTCTCCTCGAAGGCCAGCGCCGCGCCGGCCAGGTATAGCGTCCACACCCGGTACTGTTCCGCGCCGACCAGTGCGATGGCCTCCTCGCGGCGTTCGCGCAGCGTCTCCAGCCAGGGCAGCACCGTCCACACGTAGTGCTCGCGCAGCGAGTGCACGTCGACGACCTCGTGGCCGGCCTGCTCCAGCATGGCCACCGTCTCGCCGAGCGGGCGCATGTACATGTCCGGCGCGACGTAGCGCTCGATGAGCTCGCCGCCGCCCGGCGAGCCGTCCGCGCCGGCCGCGCCCCGGGACATCTGCTGCAGCAGCAGCCGGCCCTGCGGCCGCAGCAGCCGGTGCAGCGCGGCGGCGTAGCTGGGGTAGTTGTCCTGGCCGACGTGTTCGCCCATCTCGATGCTGGAGATCGCGTCGAAGGGCGGGTCGGGGATCTCGCGGTAGTCCTGCACCCGGATCTCGACCCGGTCGGACAGCCCGAGCTCGGCGACCCTTGCGGTGCCGAACCCGCGCTGCTCGGCCGACAGGGTCACCCCGGTGGCGGTGACGCCGTAGTGGGTGGCCGCGTGGATCAGCAGCGCCGCCCAGCCGCAGCCGACGTCCAGCAGCCGCATGCCGGGGCGCAGGTCCAGTTTGCGGCAGATCAGGTCGAGCTTGTCCCGCTGCGCGTCGACGACCTGGTAGCCGGGGTCTTGCGCCGGATCGGCGGTCCAGTACCCGCAGGAGTAGGCCATGTGCGGGTCCAGCAGCAGCTGGTAGAAGTCGTTGGACAGGTCGTAGTGGTACGAGATCGCGGCCCGGTCCCGCAGCTTGCTGTGCAGCCGCCCGGCCAGCTGGGCCTCGCTGGCCGGCGGCGCCGGCCGGGACCCGACCACGCCGAGCCGCAGGGCCAGCCGGACCGCCTCCAGCCGCTGTGCGGCGGTCAGCCCGGCACCGCCGCGCTGCTTGGCCAGCCGCCAGAACCGGCGCAGCCCGTCCGCGAGGTCGCCCTCGACGTCCAGCTCACCGGCCACGAAGGCGCGGGCAAGGCCCAGCTCGCCCGGGTTCCACAACAGCCGGCGCAGCGCCCGACGGTGCCGGATCACCGCGACCGGGGTGCCCGGCTCGGCCGGTGCGCCGGCCTCGCTGCCGTCCCAGGCGCGGATCCGGACCGGCAGCGGCGCGCCGATCAGCCGCTCGAGGAGACCAACCAGTTGGGGCGCGATAGCTTCGGTCACGAGTTCGCTGCTTTCTAGACGGTTAGCGTGCGGACAGGGCGATCTGCTGGACGTCCAGGTAGCCGACCCGGAAGCCGGCCTCGCAGTAGGCGAGGTAGAACTCCCACATCCGGCGGAACGTCTCGTCGAAGCCGAGCTCGGCGACCGTGCGCCAGTTGGCAAGGAAGGTCTGCCGCCAGTGCGCCAGCGTGCGGGCGTAGTCCGCGCCGAACGCGATCCGCTCGGTGACCCGCAGCCCGGTGTGCGCGGCGAGGCACTGCTCGATCGCGGTCACCGAAGGGATCAGGCCGCCGGGGAAGACGTACTTGTGGATCCAGGTGTAGTTGTCCCTGGTGGCCAGCATCCGGTCGTGCGGCATGGTGATCGCCTGCAGGCCGATACGCCCGCCGGGGCGCACCAGCCGCTGCAGCGCGGTGAAGTAGGTCGGCCAGTAGTCGATGCCGACCGCCTCGATCATCTCTACGCTGACCACCGCGTGGTAGCTGCCCTGCGCCTCGCGGTAGTCGCGCAGCAGCACCTGCACCTTGTCTGCCACGCCAGCCTCGGCGATCCGTGCCTCGGCGAGGGTGCGCTGTTCGGCGGACAGCGTCAGCGAGGTGACCGAGGCGCCGCGCCGCGCGGCCCGGATGGCCAGCGCGCCCCAGCCGGTGCCGATCTCCAGAATGTGCTGGCCGGCCTTGACGTCGGCCAGGTCAAGGATACTGTCGATCTTGCGGCACTGGGCGTCGGCAAGCTCTTCGGTGTGGCTTTCCGGACCCTCGGCGAACATTGCCGACGAGTAGGTCATGGTCTCGTCCAGGAACGCCGCGAACAGCTCGTTGGAAAGGTCGTAGTGCCGGTGGATGTTCTCCTTGGCCCCGTCGATGGAGTTCTCCTCCTCGGCGGGGGTGTGCGCGACCACCCAGCGGCGCAGCCGTTGCAGCAGCGGCGGGATCAGCGTGGCCATCTTCGCCGCGAACGGGGTCAACACGTCGGCCAGGGTGCTCGACGTCCAGTCGCCCACCATGTAGGACTCGCCGAAGCCGATGTTGCCGTGGCTGCCCAGCCGGCGGAAGAACGCCGCCGGCCGGTGCAGCCGCATCACCGGCGAGCCGGGGCCGCCGCCGCCGAGCAGCTCCCCGCTGGGCAGCCGCACCTGGACGTCGAGCGTGCGCACCGCCCGGCGGAACAGACTCTCGGCGATCCTGGCCTTGTAGCTGGTTGGTGGTGGGTCGGCCAGACCGGGCCAGACGCCCTCGTTCGGCCGGGGTACCGGTCGGGAAAGCAGCAGCTTGCCCTGGGTGCTGGTCATCGGTTCGCCTCCTGTACATCTCGGGTGCCGGACTTCTTTCGGGGTGTGACCGGGTAGCGGCGCAGCCACATGGCGATGCCGTGCCGGTGGATCAGGATCGAAATCCAGTGCGGCAGGAACGGGCGGCGCAACACCATGCGCACCAGCTCCCGGGTACTGGCCGGCCGCCGGACACCCCGGATCGTCGCGGCCAGCGCCGGCGCGCCGTCCTGGTGCAGCGTCACCGACACCGCCAGCCGCTCGTCCGGCCGGCGCAGCGACATGTCGTAGTGCCCCTCGACGGTGAGGAACGGCGAGACGTAGAACGTCTTGTCGGTGCGCGCCCGGCCGGCGGCGTCCGGGTGCAGCAGGTAGCGGTGCCGCTCGCCGTAGGTGTTGTGCACCTCGGCCACCACGCAGGCCAGCTCGCCGTCGCGGCGGTGGCACCAGTACACCGTCAGCGGGTTGAACACGTAGCCGAGCACCCGGGCGTTGGCCAGCATCAGCACCCGGCCACCGGCCAGCTCGATGCCCTGTTCGGCCAGGTAGTCGTCCACATTGGCCCGGATCGACCGGTCCGGGTCACCCAGGTGGTCGCTGGACCGGAACTCGGCGAACGGGCGCAGCAAGGCCGGCGGCCTCGGCAGCCGGTCCAGGTCGACCAGCCACAGGTACACCCGGTGCCGGAAGTCGCGGCGGGTGCGCTGGGTGCGGGCGTGGGTGACCCAGGCGTCGTACAGCGCGGGTGCGGTATCTGTGGACGTCACCAGGTCACGCCGAACGACTCGGCGGCGCGCACCCCGGCGGCGCAGCCGTCCTCGTGGAAACCCCAGCCGTGGTAGGCGCCGGCGAACGCGGTGCTCGCCGTGTTCAGCCCGGGCAGCAGGCGCTGCGCGGCAACCGACTCCCGGGTGTAGACCGGGTGCTCGTAGTTCATCTTCGCGAGCACCGAGGACGGGTCGAGGATGCCGGACCCGTTCAGCGTGACGACGTAGTCGACCGGCTCGGACAGCCGCTGCAGCCGGTTCATGTGGTAGCTGACCAGCACCGGTTCGTCGGTGCTCGCACAGTGTGGCTTGAGGTAGTTCCAGGACGCGCGGGCCCGCGCGGCGCGCGGCAGTATCGAGGCGTCGGTGTGCAGCCAGGTCTCGTTGCGGGAGTAGCGGAACGCGCCGAGCACGCGGCGCTCGTCGTCGGTCGGGTCGGCCAGCAGCGCCAGCGCCTGGTCCGGGTGGGTGGCCAGCACTACCTGGTCGAACCGGTGCTCGAGGTCGCCGGCGTCGCGCACCCGCACCCCGCCCGCTGCGCCGCGGTCCCGGTGCACCGACCGGACCGGGGTGCCCACCGCCACCGCGGTCAGGCCCTTGACCGCGAGCTGGACGTAGCTGCGCGAGCCGCCGACCACGGTGCTCCAGGTGGGCGAGCCAGTGACCGAGAGCAGCCCGTGGTGGCGCAGGAACTCGAACAGGTAGCGCGCCGGGTACTCGGCGGACAGCCGCGCGCCGGCGGACCAGACCGCCGAGACCACCGGCAGCATGAAATGGTCGACGAAGTACTGGGAGTAGCCGCCGTCGGCCAGGAACTCACCGAGGGTCACCGAATCTTGAGGGCCCGGGGTGTCCAACAGCCGCAGGGCCCGCCGGTGGAACCTCGGCACCTCGGCGAGCATCCGCAGGTAGCGGCCCCGCGCCAGGTTCGACCGGGCGCCCGCGCGGCGTGGGAACAACCCACCCAGCCCGCGCGCGCCGCTGTACTCCAGGCCGCAGCCCTCGCACCGCACGCTCATGGACATCTCGGAGTCCTGGGTGGTGACGCCGAGCTCGCCGAACAGCCGCAGCAGGTTCGGGTAGGTGAGGGTGTTGTGCACGATGAAGCCGCTGTCCACCAGCACTGAGCCCCCAGCGCCGCCGTTCTCGGCGGCCAGCTCGTGGGTGTGCGCGTGCCCGCCGAGGCGGTCGTCGGACTCGAACAGTGTCACGTCGTAGCGGCGTTGCAGCAGGTAGGCGGCGGTTAGGCCGGCCACCCCGCTGCCGATCACCGCGACGGTCCGCCGGTCCGCCGCCGCATCCTTCGATGCCCTCGCCGGCCTTCTGGCCGAGCTGTTGGTGGAGCTGGTGGTGGGTTCGCCCTCGGCGTTGCCGGCGGGTCTCACCGAGGGGCCAGTGTGGTGCGCAGGCCGGCCGGAGCGGGCCGGCGCATGGCGTCGGTGATCTCCGGGTCGAGCGGGGTGATACCGGTCTCGCCCAGTACGAACCGGCGGACCAGCCGACTCCAGTCCGACGCCCGGCGCAGCATCGCGTGGCCGTCGCCGCGCACCTCGAACCGGCAGACCCGGTCGGTCACCCTGGTGGCGCGCAGCGCGTACTCGTAGGACGCGCCCGCGTCGGTCATCCGGTCCCGGTCGCCGTGCGCGATGAGCACGCTGCGCCCGGCCAGCTGGCCCACCTGGTCCGACCCGTCGAGCCACGGCGCCAGCGCGCACACCGCGGCCACCTGGGGATGCCCGGCGGCGGCCAGCGCGGCGCGGGCGCCCATCGAGTGGCCCAGCAGCACCACGGGGGTGTCCGGGTGGACCTGTTCGGTGTAGGCCAGCGCCGACTCGGCATCGCGCAGCGCGTCGTCATCCGGCGCGTTCCAGCCGCGGTACCGGTAGCGCACCACCGCGACACCCAGCCCCGCGCCGTCCGCGGTCTGCCCGGTGCGGCGCAGGTCCGACGCGAACGGCAGCATCCGCTGGTATGCCAGGCGCAGCGCGTGCGCCCGGCCATAGCCTCGGGAGCGGCCGCCGTGCAGCATCAGGACCAGGGCGGACAGCCGTTCCGGCAGTTGGCCCAAGGTCTGCACCCGGGACTGGCGGACGGCTAAAGGATCTACGAGCCTCACAGCACGACATTCGGGGCGACTGGTTGATCGGTTTGGTCGCTGTGACGTGGAGCACATGTCCCGCCGAGTCGGGCTGTCGACCAATCCGCGCGAGCGGACGCGGCGAATCGTGTGCTGGGTGGGTACCGAGCAGGAGGACGCCGCGATGCCAGATTCGGAGTGGTCGCCGCACCAGGGCGACCTACCGTACCGAGCGGGGTCGCCGCGCCGGATGGAGGGCCTACCCGGGGGTGCGGGCCCTCGCCGGGGCGCGGGGTCCGGCGAGGACCACTCGGCCAGCGCCGAGGAGCTGCTGCTCGAGGTCGCCAAGGGCGACGAGTCCGCGTTCGAGCGGCTCTACCCCCTGGTGGCCGGCCGGGTGCTGGGCGTGGTGCGCCGGGTGGTGCGCGACCCGGCGCAGTCCGAGGAGGTCGCGCAGGAGGTGCTGGTGGAGCTGTGGCGGACCGCCGCCCGGTTCGACCCGGCCAGCGGTAGCGCGCTGACCTGGGCACTCACCATGGCGCACCGCCGCGCGGTGGACCGGGTGCGCTCAGCGCAGGCGTCCACCGACCGGGACCTGCGGGTCGGCGCGCAGACGTTGGACCGGGATTTCGACGTGGTCGCCGAGACGGTGACCACGAACCTGGAGCACCAGCAGGTCCGCCACTGTCTGGGTTCACTGACCGGGGTGCAACGGGAGTCGATCGTGCTGGCCTACTACGGCGGACGCACCTACGTCGAGGTCGCCGGCCTGCTGCGGACGCCGCTGGGCACGGTCAAGACCCGACTGCGAGACGGCCTGATCCGCCTGCGTGACTGCCTGGGAGTGACCAGATGAGCCGCACAGCCGGCAATGAGCAGTCGCACGGGAGCCCAGACATCAGCAACGAGCGTGCAGGTGAGGCATGAGTCCGGACGTACACACCCTGACCGGCGCGTATGCCCTGGATGCGCTCGAGGAGCTGGAGCGTCGCCAGTTCGAGAGCCACCTGGCGCAGTGCCAGGACTGTGCCCGCGAGGTCGAGGAGCTGCGCGCCACGGCGACCAGGTTGGCCATGGCGGTGGCGGTGCAACCCCCCGACCGGATGTGGCAGCGGGTGTCCGACCGGGTGGCCGTCACCCGGCAGGAGGCCCCGCTGGTCCCGCCCGCCCTTTCGGACCCGCCGGTCACCGCCGAGGGCCCTCGCGCCCGGAGCAGCTGGCCGGTGCGGCTGACCGCGGCGGTGGCCGCGGCCGCGGCCGCCGCGGCCGTGGTGCTCGGCATCTCCACGGTGCAGACCGAACACCAGCTGGACGCCGCGCGCAGCCAGCTGGCGCAGGCGCAGGCGCAGTACGGTCCGGTCAGCCAGCTGATCGCCGCACCGGACGCGCGCGCCGACTCCGAGGCCGGGCTGCACGGCGGCACGGTGTTCGCGCTCGCCTCGCGCTCGCTGGACCGGGCCCTGCTGCTGGTCTCCGACATGCCGGCGCCACCGGTCGGATACACCTACCAGGCCTGGCTGATCGGCGGTGACCGCCCGCGCTCGGTCGGGCTGGTGAACTCCGCCGATGGCTCTTCGCGGTCCGCGCCGCTGGTGTTCGACGGGCTGGTCAACGGGGGCAAGATCGGGTTGACGGTCGAGCCGGTCGGTGGCTCGGCGCAGCCCACCACCTCGCCGGTCGTGGTCCTCGGCCTCCCCGCCTGATCGTGCCGCCGAACGAGTCCCCAACCGGTGACGGCCCTCCGCGGCGGCGCAACGACGCCGCGCGCAGTCGGGCCCTGTTGGTCGCCGCCGCGACGGCCCTTTTCGACGAGCGGGGCTACCAGGCCGCGACCATCCGGGACATCGCGGCGCGGGCCGGGGTGGACGCGGCGCTGATCGCCCGCTACTTCGGCGGCAAGGAGGGGCTCTACCTCGCCGCGCTGGCCCAGGAGCCGGAGCCGACGCAGGCGCTCGACCCTTCCAGCCTGGTCGCCCGGCTGTTGGACAAGTCCGAACGGCGTCGGCACAGCCCGCTGACACTGGCCATGGTGAGTCCGACGCTCGGCGAGTCGATACGCGAGCAGGTCCGTCCGCTGATCGAGCGCCGGCTCACCAAACCGTTGGTGGAGTGGCTGACCCGGGCCGGGGCGCGCGATCCGCAGCTGCTGGGCGAGCTACTGGTGGCCAGCACCGTCGGCATCTCGCTGACCCGCTCGAGCGGCACTCTGCGCACCCTGTCCTCGGCGAGCCCCACCCAGATCCAGCGCCTGCTCGACCCGCTGACCCGCAACCCCGACGACTAGAGCGTGTCCCTCGGATCCATGCCGGCGGGTGGTGATCCACGCGGTGGCTGGCAAGGTGGTGTCTGTCGTATCTGGTACGACGAGCGGTTAGCGGACCCGGGCGGGTTGCGGCGGCTGGTGGGCGGGCAGGCGGGCCAGCACGATCACACCGGCGGCAGCCAGCAGCAGCCCGATCGCCATGGACGGCTGCCAGCCCGAGCGCACCGTGTCGTTGAGCAGCGCGATACCCGCAAGGCCCGGCACGATCACCTC
>DASYBQ010000219.1:0-22112 GCA_036500625.1 Pseudonocardia sp.
CGGCCGAAGCCGCCGATCGGGTCCCAGGAGCCTTCGGCGAACGCCAGCAGCCGGGCCGTCTCGGCGGACAGCCAGTCAGCCTGGCCCGGGATGGGACTGTCGGCTGCGCCGTCGCTGGACATGCTCCTATCATCGCTACCCGACGGGCCGGTGTTAACCGTGGTGTTACCTACGTGGCAAATGAGTTGCACGTGCAACTTGTTTCGCGATCTTGAGGATGGACGATATGAATGATAGTCTGAATGGGGAGCGGTGCCGGTTCTTGACGTAACAACAGTCAGTTAGCGGGTCGGCGGCTTGTGCCGTTGCTTCTCGGGTCGGGACAGCAGGCGACGCAACCACGAAAAAACTTCAAGAAAAATCCTGGTACGGGCTGTTCTGGTTCTAAAACTGCCAGACCTTTGCTCGATAGTTGGGGTATGTCCGAAACCGAGGGCTCGCCGCTCAACGAACTCTGCACCAATTCACTGGACGAGAGGAAACCGCCCGCGCAGGGCGGCGAACGCCCGCACGTGCCGATGCTGTTGTGCGACAGCGCCATCACCCCGGTTGTGCTCGGCGAGAACAGCGAACCGCTGTATGTGGGCCGCACGAAACGGTGTGTCATCCCCCGCGCGGCGGAAAGCATTGATCGCACGGGACGGAGGCTGCGCCAAACCCGGTTGCGACGGCCGTCCAGACTGTTGCCAGTCGCATCACATCATTCCCTGGGCGCGGGGCGGGCTCGCGGGTATCGACAACATGGGGCTCTTGTGTGCCACGCACCATAAAGAGATTCACGAGTCCGGCTGAATCGTCCGGATCACCGATGGCTACCTGGAGTTCATCCCACCGAAACGGCTCGACAGCACCCAGCGGCCACGGTGGAAACCGCCGCCGATCGCTGCGTGACGGGGACAGGCGGTGAGGTGCGGCCGCTGGCCTGTGCTGGCGGGGGCCCCACCTCACCGCGTTCGGTTGGGGACGGACAGGGGAGCTAGCTTCGACGGAACTCCACGGGGCTCGCTGCGCCCTCGGGGGTGCGGTTGAACAGGTTGCCCACATCCGAGGGCGCGTCAGCCTCGGCCTCCGGGTCGAGCCAGTCCTCCCCGCGCACCGGCGGGTTGCCGCGTACCGCCTTGGCCACCTCGCGCTCCATGTGGTCGTCCTTTGCCGGTCCGTGTTTATCGCTGCCACGTTCCATGTCCCCGGGTAACCGCTACCCGGCCGGCCAAAACCGGCGTTATTCTTCGGTGCCCAGGGTCAGCTGGTAGTCGCGCTTCAGTTGCTGCCACACCACCTGCGCCGACTCGACCGACCCACTCTCGACGTACTCGAAGTCGCCCTGCTCCGCCTGGGCCACCGCGCGGCGCAGCCGAGGCAGGTACGGCTCGAAGCGTTGCAGCTCCTCGCTGGCCCGCCGCAGCGCCGGCTTGACCCGGGACACCACATCGGCCAGCTCGCCGAGCAGCTCGCGCCGGGTCGACTCGTCGGCGTCCGGCCAGCGCCGCGCGAGCGCCTCCATCCGCTCGTCCAGGGCGAGGAACCGTTCGTAGGCCTGGTCCATCCGGGCGGTGTCCATGCCGCGGCGCTCGTTCTCCAGCGCGCGGGCGTGCACCGATCGGCCGGTCTCGGTCAGCTCGTAGCCGTCCGCGCCGTTCTGGACGAAGCCCGCGCTGCCCAGCTGCGCCGGGTCGACCGGCAGCTCCCGCGCGCTGCCCCGCACCGCGAGCAGGTGCAGCGCCGGCATCGCCTCCTCGGTGGAGATCGGCTCCCTGACCGGGGCGAACCCGGTGCCGGTGAGAATCAGTTGGGACGCCAACTGCTCGGCGCGCCCGTCGCGGACCAACTGGTAGTAGGCCTCGGAGACCTCCGGGTCCAGCTCGTGCACGTCGTGCGACGCACGCAGCTGGTCCCACACCCCGGCGGCGCGGGCGAACGGGGCCAGCGCGTCCAGGTAGACCACCTGCGCGCCGGCCAGCACCGCGTCCCGGCGGGGCATCGCGGCGAACCGCCGGTGCAGCAGCCGGGCGGCCTCCCGGCAGGCCGCGCCGACCTCGGCCAGTTCATCGGCGCCCGCCGGCCGCGGCTGTGCGTCCCAGCGGTCCCGCAGGTACACCGCGACGGAGTCCGCGCCGTCCGCACCCGCCATCGAGGAGACGCCCGAGTCCCAGATGGTCTGCGCCGGGTGTCCGACCGGGTAGTGCAGCGCGTAGCTCACCGAGTAGGGCAGCCCCTCGGTGACGTCCGCCCAGTGGTACAGCGGCTCGGCGACCACGTGTCCGTGCAGCACCCAGAACCCGCCGTCGCCGGCCGGGTAGGGGCCGGTGGTGGAAAGGCCGAGCCGGCTGTCGGCGTGTACCAGCCGGCTGGCCCGCTCGGTGTCCGCCAGCGCGTCGGCGAGGCCGTCGCCGACCGGGCCGGCGTCCCCGGTGAACCGCTCGACCCACTTCGGCTCCAGCACGGCCGCCCGGTAGCCGTCCATCGCGGCGAACATCGGCTGGCCGTCGTCCCCGCGCAGCCCGGTGTAGAGCCCTCGGACGAAACCCAGCCCGGCGCGCAGCTCGTCCTCCAGCTCGTGCGCGGCCATCCGACCCAGCGCCAGGCTGACGCCGCGACCCAGCGCGAAGCCGACGCCGCAGGCCCACACGTGGCCGTGGTCGAGCTTGTCGCCGATGTCGCGGCGGGCCAGCGAGCCCAGCTCGCCGGCGTCCCGCTGTTCCGCGATCTCCGCGAGCAGCACAGGGAACCGCTGCCAGCACTGCAGCCAGCCCAGCGTCTGCGCGCCGGCCCTCGGCACCAGCTCGGAGCCGTCGATGTCCGGGCCGGCGCCGGCCCGGAACAGGTCCCAGCAGACGAAGCCCAGGTACTCGAGCAGCTCGTTGAGCTCGTCGCGGCTCAGCTCGCTCGGGCCGGTGCGCAGCACCGAGCTGCTCAGCCGTTCCCGCATCCGCGCCTCGCCGTCCGCACCGGGAGGGAACTCCCCTCGGTACGTCTCGGTGCCCGGCTGGGCCATCACGCATTCACCACCCGACGTGTTGTGCACCGAACGTGAAAATCTTGGGGTACCCGGTTACACCGGGATTACCCGCCGTCGGAGCACTGGGCCGGCGCTGGCCCGGGTGGTCACACCGGTCGAGCCGTCAGGAACGGCGGCTGCGGTGCGCGCCGCCGGACGTCGTGGGTGAGGTGGGGGACGCGGACGAGCTGGGCAGACCGATGGAACGCCGCCGGCCGGCGGGCGGATCGGTGTCCGCCGACGGCGGGCCGGCCGGTTCGTCCGCATCGTCCATATCGTCGCCATCGTCAATGTCGTCCGGCTCGGCGTCCTCGGGGTCGGATCCCCTGCCATGCCTGGACGAGCGGCGTGCGCCCGCCCGCCGGGTCGGCGCGACCGCGTCATCCCGGTCGCCCGCGTAGTCCGGTTCGTCCGAGTCGTCGCGGTCGTCCGAGTCGTCGCGATCGTCCGAGTGGGCGCGGTCGTCCGAGTGGGCGCGGCGCTTCGGCGCGGCGGGCGAGCCGGCCCGCCGGGAACGCTTCGGCGCGGCGGGCGAGCTGGTCCCGGACGAACCACTGGCCGAGGCGAACGCCACCGCCAGCCCGAGCACCCCGAGCCCGGTGAGCCCCCAGGCCGCGAGCCGCCGCCAACCCACCGCTTCCGAGCAGTGCGCGGTGAAGCTCTGCCTCGGCAGGAACACGCCCTGCTCGTCGGGCAGCGCCACCAGGTCGCCGGCCTGCACCGGCGGGGTGGCCTGCAGATAACCGTTCCCGCAGGACACCGTGAGCATCCGCAACTGCGGCTTGACCTGCGTCAGGCTGGCCTTGACCGGCAGCAGGCCGAGTACCACGCCCACCACCAACACCACGGCCGACACGACGATGATCACGACCCCTCGGGAGAGCTTCATGACGCCACTATCGCGCGAGCCCTCGAAACAGGTACCAGCGACCCCCGATCGAGTGAAACAGTGCACCGGCTCCCCACCGTTGTCGGAACGGCCCGGCCCCGATCGACGCGCCAGCAAGGGATCACCCCGAAACTCAGGTCAGAAGGAGAGACGTCATGCGATTCGTTGCACTGGTGAAGGCAAGCGAGCGGTCCGAGAACGGCGAGATGCCCACCGAGCAGGAGCTGCTGGAGATGGGGCGGTTCAACGAGGAACTGGTCAAGGCCGGTGTGATGCTGGCCGGCGAAGGGCTGCACCCCAGCTCACGGGGCGCACGGGTGGTGCACACCGCCGAGTCCACCAAGGTGCTGGACGGCCCGTTCGCCGAGACCAAGGAGCTGGTCGCCGGCTTCTGGGTACTGCAGGTGAAGACGTACGAGGAAGCGGTCGAGTGGCTCAAGAAGGCGCCGCGGCCGGCGGAGGGCGAGTTCGTGATCGAGCTGCGCCAGGTGTTCGAGGCCGAGGACTTCGGCGAGGCCTACACCCCCGAGGTCCGCGAGCAGGAGGAGCGCCTCCGCGAACAGCCCGAGGGCTACGCCAACTGACGCAAACCCCCAGCTCAGGACTCGTGAGTGAAAAGGAACGCCATGGCGTTCCTTTTCACTCACGGCCTCTGAGCTGCGGGTTTGGGCGGGCGGGCAATACTTCGTTGCGCGGGGCGGGGGTTGCTGATCGGATCCGGGTGTGACCGGGTCTGTCGAGCGTGCCATCGAGGCGGTGTGGCGTATCGAGGCGGCCCGGTTGATCGCCGGGCTGGCCCGGCTGGTGCACGACGTCGGGCAGGCCGAGGAGCTGGCGCAGGACGCGCTCGTCGCCGCCCTGGAGCAGTGGCCGGGCGAGGGTGTGCCGAACAACCCGGGGGCCTGGCTGATGTCGGTGGCCAAGCGCCGCGCCATCGACCAGATCCGGCGCCGCGAGCGCTACCAGCGCAAGCAGGAGGAGATCGGCCGCGACCTCGAGACCCGCAGGGACAGCAGCGAGGACGACTACGACGCCGTGCTGGACGCCGCACAGGGCAACATCTCCGACGACCTGCTGCGGCTGGTGTTCACCGCTTGTCACCCGGTGCTCGGCACCGAGGCCAGGGTGGCGCTGACGCTGCGCGTGCTGGCCGGGCTGTCCACCCCGGAGATCGCCAGGGCGTTCCTCGTGCCCGAGGCGACGGTCGGCCAGCGGATCACCCGGGCGAAGCGGACGCTGGCCAACGCCGAGGTCGAGTTCGAGGCACCGACCGGCGCGGAGGTCGCCGAGCGGCTTCCCTCGGTGCTCGAGGTGATCTACCTGATCTTCAACGAGGGCTACTCGGCGACCGAGGGCGACGACTGGATGCGCCCGGCACTGTGCGAGGACGCGCTGCGGCTCGGCCGGATCCTGGCCGGCTTGGTGCCGGACGAGCCGGAGGTGCACGGCCTGGTCGCGTTGATGGAGCTGCAGGCCTCCCGGACCAGGGCACGCACCGGCCGAGGCGGCGAGCCGGTGCTGCTGCTCGAACAGAACCGGGCCCGCTGGGACCAGCTGCTGATCAACCGGGGCCTCGCCGCGCTGCGGCGGGCACAGCGCCTCGGCGGCGGCCGGGGCCGGTACGCGCTGCAGGCGGCGCTGGCGGCCTGCCACGCGCGGGCCCGCACCGCCGAGGCGACCGACTGGGCGCTGATCGCCGCGCTCTACGGCGAGCTGGCCACCGTGGCGCCCTCCCCGGTGGTGGAGCTGAACCGGGCGGTCGCGGTGTCCATGGCGCATGGCCCCGCCGCCGGGCTCGAACTGGTCGACGCGCTGGCCGACGAGCCCGCGCTGCGCAGCTACCACCTGTTGCCCAGCGTGCGGGGCGACCTGCTGGCAAAGCTGGGCCGCTACGCCGCGGCCCGCGCGGAGTTCGACCGGGCCGCCGCGCTGACCGGCAACCAGCGGGAGCGCGAGCTGTTGTTGGGCCGGGTGGCTGAGTTGCTCGACCGGTGATCCACCGGAACAACCAGGCGGTCGGGTGACTTGTTGTCTGTTCGGGTGCTCGGAAATCGACGTACTGGTGACCGACCCGAAACGCCAGCTCTGGCGTCCAAGTCAGGAGAAGTAACCGTGACCATCGCCGAACCCTGCGTGGGCGCCTCCAACTCGGCGCACGCCGTCCCGCACCCCGGCTCGGGCGCCGGAACCCGGCCGGCGGACGGAACCCGCCCGGCCGGCAGGCTGCGGCTGATCCTGGTGCTTGGCGGGCTGATCGCACTGGGGCCGCTGTCCATCGACCTCTACCTGCCGGCGCTGCCCAGGATCGCACTGGACCTGCACGCCACCGACTCGGACATCCAGCTGACCCTGACCGGCATGCTGCTCGGTCTCGGGCTCGGCCAGCTGCTGGTGGGCCCGCTGTCCGACGCGATCGGTCGGCGCAAGCCGCTGGTCGGCGGCACGGCGGTGCACGTGCTGGCCTCGCTGGCCTGCCTGGTGGCGCCGACCGTGGCGCTGCTGGACACGGCCAGGGTGCTGCAGGGCCTTGGCGCCTCGGCCGGCGCGGTGCTCGCGCTGGCCGTGGTGCGCGACCTGTTCGACGGCAGGTCGGCGGCCACCATGCTGTCCCGGCTGATCCTGGTGCTGAGCGTGTCGCCCATCCTGGCGCCGTCGCTGGGCACCGCGCTGCTGACCGCGGTCGGCTGGCGCTGGTTGTTCGCCGTGCTGGCCGGGCTGGGGCTGCTGGTCACCGTGTTCGCGGCCGTCGCACTGCCGGAGACCCTGCCGGCCCGGCGCCGCCGACCGCTGCGGCTGCGGGCCACCGCCGCGACCTACGCGGGGCTGCTGGCCAACCCCGGTTTCCTCGGCATGGTGCTGGTGGCCGGGCTTGCCATGGCCGGGCTGTTCGCCTTCGTCTCCGGCGCGCCGTTCGTGTTCCAGCAGCAGTACCGCCTCGACCAGCGGCAGTTCGGGCTGCTGTTCAGCGTCAGCGTGGTCTGGATGATCGGCGCGACCCAGCTCAACGCCAGGCTGCTGCGCCGCTACGAGCCGCACCAGGTGCTGGTGGCCGCCGGCGTGGCGGCCGGGGTGGCCGCTGTGGCGCTGCTCGGCGCGGCGTTGACCGGCTTCGGCGGGCTGGCCGGGCTGCTGGGCGCGCTGTGGGTGGTGCTGTTCTGCACCGGGCTGATGATGCCGAACGCGCCGGCGGTGGCGCTGTCCGCGCACGGTGAGGTGGCCGGCACCGCGGCGGCGCTGCTGGGCGCGGTGCAGTTCGGCGTTGGCGCGTTGGTCTCCCCGCTGGTCGGCGTGCTTGGCAACAACGCGGTGGCGATGTCCGCCGTGATCGCCGGCGGGCTGGTACTGGCCGCTCTGGTGCTGGTGCTGCTGGCCCGGCCGTGGCGGCTGGCACCGGCATCCGGGACACCCAGGGTCGTCACCGTGCACTGAAAGGCACCGAAAAGATACGGGCGGTTACTACTGACAGAACGTCAGGAAATCCATTTCCTATTCGTCCACACCGGCAAGTAGTGGATAAGGCATCGATAAGACGCCGACAAAAGCAGCACGCGGCGACCGGGCACGGTGTCCATTCAGTGTTGGTTCGGGCTGGGCGGCAGGCCGGGCAGCACTCGCTGCGCCAAGTCGGTGAGCACCGGTTCCACCTGGTCATCTCCTACCACGCCGGGTGCGATGCCGAGGCTGAGCGTGTACCGGTCATAGGAGACCAGCAGCAGCCGACGGTCCGGCTCGATCAGCAGGGTGGCCCGCGCGGAGCCCAGCGCGGCCGGGCTGGAAGCCCTGGCATCGCCCTCGGCCGTCACGTTGCGGTCCCGCTGCGCGGCCGCCGAGGCTGGGTCGGCGAATGCGGTCAGGTTGAGTACCAGCCCGGTGGCCGGCCCGCCGGCCGGCTGGTAGTTGCAGGTCAACCGCTCCAGCTGAGAAACGCTCGCGGACGGCCGGCCGACCACGGTGTGCACCCCGACGCTGCCGTTGGGCTTACCCAGCAACGCGGCCATGTCGGTGTGCCCTGGCAGCACGTCTGCGCAGTCAGTGGGCAGCAGGGTGGGACGGGGCGGCACCGAGGACACCGCCGCGCTCCGCGTCGGGGTGGCGAAGCTCGGCACCGCCAGCGGCGCCGCATCGTCGGAAGTCGGCTGGCTGGCCCACACGCAGCCGAGGCCAACCACTACCGCCGCACCGAACGCGACCACTGTCGCCCATGATCCCCCCATGTGCCAAGCCAAACATCATCCGAGCTGCATGGACATCAACTACACCAGACCGTGACCGCAACCCACCGAAACGGCGCAACAGCCCGGGAGTGGATCAAGGCCAGCGGTGCGCGGGGGCGGCCCGGCGCACCGCCGAGGGCCCGACCAACCCGGCACCCCGACACCGACGGGTGGGACCTGTCTCACACACTGGGAGCGCAATGTACGAACGCACGTGCAGCTGCACGCCCGCACGCTGCGGAAAAACAATTGCGGATACTCATTATTAGCGTTTCCAGACGCCCGTTTGCGCAGCCTGCTGTTGAGTTCCACTTGGCGACTCCTTACTCTTTGAAATCGAGGAACCTAACCGGTGGGAACGTTGGGGCACGGTGCGCGCTATGCTCGCCGCGACGGGCACGGAATGGTCGCCGGAGCACGGCGCGATCCTTTCGGCAGAGGAAGGCCACCGCCCCGGCGACGGCAGCTAGGTTCCATGAGGCACCGATAGGTTCGCCGGCGCGGGCCGACTGAGGGCCCCTCGGATAAGGAGAGCCATGCTGAACACGATCCGCCGGGCAGGCAGCGTGCTCACGTTGTTCACCGAGGAGCGCCCGGACTGGGGCGTGCGCGAGGTGGCCGCCGAGCTGGGCATGCCGCGCTCCAACGCGCACGAGCTGATGTCCAGCCTGGCGACGATTGGTCTGCTGCAACGCACCCCGGATGCGCGCTACCGGCTGGGCTGGCGGCTGCTGACCCTGTCCGGTCACTTGGTCAACAGCACCGACGTAGCCCGGATCGGTTCCTCGGTGCTGACCCAGCTGGCCAGTCAGCATCGCCAGACGGTGAGCATCGCGACACTGGACACCGACCAGATCGTGTCCATCGGGCAGGCCGAGCCGCCCGGTTCGGCTCCGGTGTCCCGGGTCGGCGACCGGCTGCCCGCGCACTCCACCGCGGCCGGGAAGATCTTGCTCGCCCGCCTCGGCATGGACCCGGGGGACAACCTAAAACGTTTAACCCGCAACACGGTCACCGATCCCGAGCTGTTGCGCCGCCAGCTGGCCATGATCCGCCGCGGCCAGATTGCGTTCGACCGCAGGGAGACCGACGAAGCGGTTTGCTGTGTGGCGAGCCCCATCCGGGACTTGCAGACCGGCACGGTGGTGGCCGCGGTGTCGCTGTGCGCCGCGCACGCGGTGTTCGACCAGCACAAGGAGGTCTACACCCGGTCCATCGCCGACGCGGCGCGGCGCATCTCCCACCTGATCAGTCCGGACGGCCGGGACACCGCGCCGGACACCGCGCGCAGCGCCCACGTAACCCAGGTGATCAGCGGGCACCCGGCCCGCCCGGACAGCGCTTCCGCCTGAGCACCGCACACTCCGAGCACACCCCGCGCCGCCTGCCCGGGGGCCGCGCCGACCTAATCCCGTGGGATTAGCTTATGTCAGCCTTCCTACACAAGTCGGCGAAAAGCAAGATCGCGTTTTTTCGGGTGTAGCAAGGCATCGGCCAGTGAGTACTTGCACGAAAAACTGGACCATCGGGTAACAATTCAAAATTCCGGAAAACGATTACTGCCCGGTACCGAGGCCCAGCCGGCCGATGGCCGCGTCACGCTCGAGCTGCGACTCGCTCTCGGCGCGCGCCCGCTCTGGGTCCCGGTCGCGGAACGCGGCAATCAGGGCACGGTGTCCCTGCTCCAGGGCGCGGAACGCACTGGGCTGATCGGTCACCGCGGCGTAGCCCATATGCAGGTATCGGGCTACTCCCTGCCACAACCGCTCCAGGACTTTGAGGTCCCACTGGGTGGCGGCCGGCCGCAGCAGGTCGGCCTGGAAGTCCAGCTGCGCCTCGTGCAGTTCGTCCGTCGAGCACTGGGGCCAGTTCACGAGTGGGATGCGAAGCTCGAGTCGATCCAGTTCAGCGGGCCGGAAGCGAGTCGCGGCCTGTGCCATCAGGTCTGGCTCGATCAGCTTTCGCAGCCGGACGAGGCCGGCAAGGCCGTCCGGGTCGAGCGGGGCGACCACAGCGCTGCGACCACGGCGAGTGATCAGCAGACCGTCCGCCTCCAGGGTGCGCAGCGCCTCGCGCACCGGGATGAAGCTAATACCCAATTGGCTGGCGATCTGCCGCAGCGAGAACTCCTGGCCAGGCTGCATCGCGCACGAGATGATCGCCCTGCGCAGCTCTGCCGTGACTCGATCGACGACGGAAACCGCCTCGATCCTTCGCACGGATGCTGGCTCGGTCATCACGTCTCCTGCGCCGTTGGGGGGTCCTAATTAATGTTATCGCAGTTGTAGCAAATCCTGTTACGCGGCGCATGCCGACCTATTTTTTTCGGCCCTGAACCAACTCCGCGCGCGGAGCTCTCAGCGCGGGATCAGCCGGCCGAGGCACCGCCGGCCCGAGTGGAGCTACCGTCGATGGGGGTAGAAACAGAAGGTTATCCCAGGGCCAACGGTCAGTTGCGCCCAGATGGCAACTGCCCTGCTGATGGCGCGCACCCTGGGCGTGGCGAGGCACCAGCACGAACGGGGAGGCCAGATGGTCGCGGGACTCACCGACCAGGCGGCCGGGCCTTCCGGCACGCCCCGGCCGAGCCGGTGGGCCGCAGCGATCCATGCAGTCAGTGTGACTTTCGCCATAGTTGCGGCCGGGTTGGTGGCGGAGCTGTCGCGGTACGGCGCGCTCGCCGGTGGGCGGGTCGCCCGCGAAGCGGTGTCCCACCGGCAGCACAGCTGGCCACGAATGGGTTGGCCGCACCTCGTGGCGAACGCGGTGTCGGTGCTCGGCGGTACGGTCGTGGCACCTGTGTTGCTGCTGGCGCTTGCGGCGGTGCTTGCGGTACGGCTGCGGCGGTGGGTGCCGCTGTGCCGCGGTGCGGCGGCAATGGTGGCGGTAGGCCTTGTGGTGGCCACCGGCAAGTGGTGGGCCGGCTCGCTCGCCGTCTCCGGGCCGGCCACCAGCATCGTCGTGGTATGCGCAGTGGCCTGTTGGCTGTTGCGCCCGCTGCTGCCCGCCCAGGTGCGGGCGGCACTGAGCTGGCTGGCTGCTTCGGTCGTGCTCACTGTCGGGGTGGCGCAGCTCTACCTCGGCCACTCGATCCTCGCCCTGCTGGCCAGCTGGCTGGCCGGCGGTGCCACGTTCGGCGCCCTCGCGCTGCTCGCCCGGGCGAGCAGCCGCCGGCTCGACCGCGTCGGTTGACCTCCTCGGGTCCGGCGCACCGCGCCGGTGGCTCACCATGCCCCGATCAGGTGGAGATCAGCGGGAGGGTGGTCCGGCCGGGGCCGAGCACCGGCTCCGGGTCGGTGTTCAGCACGTCGGCCAGCACCGTCGCATAGACGTCCCGGAAGTCGGTGGTCACCTTGAGGTCGCCGTCCACCAGGTCGCCGAGGCTGGGCTGCTCGCCGACGAAACCTCCCCGGACCGGCACACCGGCCAGGAACACCGGGCCGGCGGTGCCGTGGTCGGTGCCCTGGTTGGCGTTCGCCATCACCCGCCGGCCGAACTCCGAGTACACCATCAGCACCACGCCCCGGCCGTGCGGCGAGCCGGCCATCCGGTCCAGGAACCCGCTGACCGCATGGTCCATCTCGGTGAGCAGCCGCTGCTGGGTGCCCCGCTCGCCGGTATGGGTGTCGAAACCACCGAGACTGACCGAGTACGCCCTGGTCGGCGCGGCCATCTCGACGCAGCGGGCCACCATGTCCAGTTGGGCGGCGAGCGGCCCGCCGCCCTTGCCGCCTTTGCCGTTCTTGGCACCCGCGGCGGCCTTGGCACCGGCGGCGGCGTTGTTGGCACCGGCCGCGTTATTGGCACCGGCGGCGTTCTTCGCGGCCCTGACCCCGGCGGCGTTGCGGACCCGCACCGCCGCCCTGGCGCCGGCGGCGTGGCCGGCGGTTGCCCCGAACGCGTCGAGCGCGGGCCCGAACACGGTGGCGGCGCGGTGCAGGTCGGTGATCGAGCGGGCGGCCAGCGCGCTCGGGCCGGCCTCGGCCGCCGACGGCGCGCCGAGCGCCTGGAACGCGGTGCCCAGCGCGCCGCCCGGCAGGGTCAGCCCGGTCAGCGGCAGCGCGGCGCCGGCGGTGCTCGCGCCGGCCAGCATCGGCGGCAGCACCGGGTCAAGCGAGACGGCGTGCAGCGGGTCGCGCCCGGTCGCGTCCAGCCACCGGCCGAGCCAGCCGGTGGTCGTGGGGTGCGTGGGCGAGGCGGTCTGCCAGATGTCCATCGAGCGGAAGTGGCTGTGGTCCGGTTGCGGGTAGGACACGCCGCGCACCACGGCCAGCGTGCCGTCGTCCCAGCGTGACTTGAACCCGGGCATGCCCGGGTTCAGCCCGAGGCCCTCGCCGAGCGGCAGTACGTCCTGCTCCGAGTAGGCCAGCTCGGGGCGGTTGCTCTGGTAGACCGGGTCACCGGCCGGGATGAGCGTGTTCAACCCGTCGTTGCCGCCGTAGAGGGTCAGCACCACGAGCACCCCGGCACCGGCGGCCAGCGGCTCCGTGCCGGCCCGGGCCAGCAGCGCCTCGATGCCCCAGCCGGCGCCGGCCGCGACCACCGCGCCGGCACCGGAGTAGGCAAGGAACCGCCGCCTGTTCACCACGCTGACCATCTGTCCTCCGCAAACGTTGCCGACTCGCTGTGCTCGTGATCCCGACTCGCTGTGCCGTAAGCCCGACTCGCGGGTGGGGTTAGGTGCTGATCGTGTTCTCGGGGGCGGCCATGGCGAGGCCGACCAGTTGGGCGGGGTTGCCGGCCAGCGGGCGCAGCGCGGCGACCGTCCGGTCGGTGAAGCCGGGCAGGCCGAGCAGCGCCGCGGTGGCGTCGATCCGCGCGCCCGGCGCGGCGTCGGCGACCGGCGAGATATCCCCGGTGGCGGCGATGGTCTGGGCCAGCCGCATCCGGGTCAGCGCGGCGGCGGTGGTCAGCCAGGGCACCCCGGCCGGCCAGCCGCCAACGCTCGGCGGGGTGAACGGCACCTGGCCGAGCCCGGTGAGCGCGCCGGACAGTGCGGTGGCCGGCAGCTTCGATGCGGGCAGCGCGGTGGCCCGCAGCGCCCCGACCAGCCACAGCACCGGCTCCCGGACCAGCGCCGACGCCGGGTCCCGGAACGCAGGCGCGCGCACCGCCTCGCGCAGCAGCGCGGTGATGTCGTGCCCGGGGCCGTACGCGGCGACCAGCCGGGCCAGCGTCGCCGGGTCCGGCGGGGTGTCCGAGACGAACCGGGTCCAGATTCGGCCGGCCAGGAACGCCGGTGACGCCGGGTTGCGCACCAGCAGGTCGACGAGGCTGGTGTTGTCGAAGTCGGCGGCGCTGCCGAGCACCGTCTCCGGGCCGGCGTCGTGCACCCGGCCGGCGAACGTGGCGGTGTCGGTCCCCCGGTTCACCCGCCAGCCGGTCAGCGCGCGGGCCGCCTGGCGGACGTCGGTCTCGGTGTAGTTGCCGACGCCGAGGGAGAACAGTTCCATGAACTCCCGCGCCAGGTTCTCGTTCGGCTTGCCGACCTTGTTGCCGCCGCCGTCCAGCCAGATCAGCATCGCCGGGTCGATGATCATGGCCTGGGCCAGCGTGCGGAAGTCACCCCGGCCCAGGCGGCGCTGGGTGTCGTTCTGGCCGTACATCAGCTTCGGGTACTTGACCTTCTGCACGCTGGTGGCGAAGTGCGTGTGCCAGAACCAGGTCATCCGCTCCGGCAGCGGGGCGCGCGCCGCGGCCATCCGGTCCAGCCACCACACGCCGAGCTGGTGGGCCTGCGCGCGCAGCGGCCCGATCTCGGCCTTGCGCCGGGCCATCCGCTCGGCCGGGGAGACTCGCCCTGGCGGCTGGGCGGGCGGTGCCGGGAAGTCCGGCGCCGGGGTGGCCGCCACGCCAGGGTCCGGCCCGGACGGGGCGGTCAGTGCCGCGAGGGTGGCTTCGAAACCGGGTGCCGCGTCCAGCTCGCCGGGCAGCGGACCCAGCCCGACCCGCTGCACCAGCCGGCGAACCGCGTCCCGTTCGGAGATCGGGGTACTCACCAGTGGGACGGTAGGCCGGTCGGTGGGCGGAGCAGAAGCATCGAATCGCTATCTTCAGACAGCCTTCAGCCCGGGCTGACGTAACCTCGCCCCCGGGTGGGCACGCCGCCGGGGAGAAGAGGTCCGTTCATGTCGTCGCCGGTCCGAGGTCCGCTGTCCGGGGTGTTGGTCGCGGACTTCTCCCGGATCCTGGCCGGGCCGTACGCCACCATGATGCTGGCCGACCTCGGCGCCGACGTGATCAAGGTGGAGGGCCCGACCGGCGACGACACCCGCACCTGGACACCCCCGGTGCGCCAGGTCGCCGGCACCGGGGTGGCCACCTACTACCTCAGCCTGAACCGGAACAAGCGGTCGGTGCTGCTCGACCTGCGCGAGGAGGCCGACGCCAAACTGGGCCGGGAGCTGGCCCGGCGCGCCGACGTGTTCGTCGAGAACTTCAAGACCGGCGGGCTGGCCCGCTTCGGGCTGGACTACCAGACCGTCCGCGCGGCGAACCCGAACGTCATCTACACCTCGATCAGCGGGTTCGGCGCGGGCGCGGGCGCGCACGTGCCCGGTTACGACCTGATGGTGCAGGCGATCTCCGGGTTCATGAGCCTGACCGGCAGCCCGGACGGTCCACCCACCCGGGCCGGCATCTCGGTGGTCGACGTGCTGGCCGGCAACAACGCCGCGATCGGCATCCTCGCCGCGCTGCGGCACCGCGACGCCACCGGCGAGGGGCAGCGCATCGAGGTCAACCTGCTTTCCTCCGCGCTGGCCGGGATGGTCAACCAGAGCTCGGCGTACGCGGCCGGCGGCGTGGTGCCCTACCGGATGGGCAACGAGCACCCGAGCGTCTACCCGTACGAGCCGTTCCGCACCGCCGACCAGGAGATGATCATCGCGGTGGCCAACGACGGCCAGTTCCGCAACCTGTGCCGGGTGCTCGGGGTGCCGGAACTGGCCGACGACCCCCGGTTCCTGCGCAACGGCGACCGCACGGTGCACCGCACGGAGCTGCGCCCGCTGCTGGCGCGGCGGCTGCGCACCAGGACCTCCGGCGAGTGGTTCGAGCTGCTGGTGGCCGCCGGGGTGCCGAGCGGACCGATCAACACCCTGGACGGCGGTTTCGCGATGGCGCAGCGGTTCGAGCTGGACCCGATCGTGGGCGTAGGCGACGGCGAACGCGCCGTGCCCACCACCCGCAACCCGATCCGCCTCTCCGCCACCCCGGTCACCTACCGCAACCCACCCCCGCTACTGGACGAGCACGGCCCCGACATCCGCGCCTGGCTCTCCCGCTGACCCACGTTCCCCGTACGGCACACAGCGAGTAGGCGCGGCACATACGCCCGGACATGTGTGCCGCGCCCACTCGCTGTGTGCGGTGCCGGCTTGTCAGGTGCGACCGGGGCGGTGGCGGCAGGCGAGGACGGCGGCGGCGCCGGCCAGCGAGAACGCGGCGGTGACCAGGACGGCGGTGTTCCAGCCGGCGAGCAGCCCGGCGGCGTCCGGGTGGGTGGCCAGCACCGCCACCACGGTGACACCCACGGCCGAGCCCAGGTAGCGGGCGGTGTTGTTCGCGCCGCTGCCCATGCCGGCGCGGTCGGCCGGCACGCTGGCCACCGCCTGGCGGCCGAGCGCGGCGTTGAGCACCCCGCTGCCGATCCCGGCGAGCACGAGGCCGGGCAGCAACCTGGCCAGCCCTTGCCCGGCGTGGATGCCGGTGAGCAGCAGCAACGCCACCGCGACCAGCAGCAGCCCCGCCGCGAGCTGGGCGTCCCCTTCCGCCCGCAGCCGCCGCGCCACCAGCGCGACCGGCACGCTGACCGCCGACCAGATGACCAGGCTCAGCGCGGCGGCCAGCGCGCCGGTGTGCAGCCCGCGCTCCAGCACGACAGGCAGGAACGACATCGCCGCGATCACGCCGAGCCCGGTGGCCAGCCCGGCGACGGTGGCGGCCACGAAGTCCGGCCGGCGGAACAACCGCAGGTCCAGCAGCGGCGCCCTGCCCCGCCGCGGCGCCGCCGATTCCACCAGTACGAATGCCGTCAGCGCCAGCACCCCACCGGCCAGCGGCGCCAGCGTGCTGGGTGCCACCCAGCTGGTCCGCCCGGCGACCAACCCGGCCAGCAGGGCGCTGGTACCGATGCCCAGCAGCAGCGCACCGGGCAGGTCCACCCGCTGAGGCCGGTCCGCGCGGGACTCCACGAGCAGCCGCCGCGCGGCCATCGCGAGCACCCCGCCGAGCAGGGCGAGCAGCAGGTAGGGCGAACGCCAGCCCAACGTCGGGCCCATGGTCGCGGCGAGCAGCGGCCCTAGCGCGATGCCGCCGCCCACGCAGGCGCCCCAGATGCCGGTGGCCCGCACCCGCGCGGGCCCGCAGGGGTAGGCGTGCCCGACCAGCCCGAGCCCACAGGACACCAGCGCGGCCGCTCCGACCCCTTGCACCACCCTGGCCAGCACGAACAGCGTCGGCGATGCGCCGAGCACGCCGAGTACACAGGTCAGCGCGACGGCCACCGCGCCGAGCAGGAACACCCGCCGTCGCCCGTAGTCGTCGGCCAGCGCACCGGTGAGCAGCAGGCCGGCGGCCAGCCCGACGCTCATCGAGCTGAGCATCCAGGTCTGCGCGGCGGGGCCGGCGGCGAGCACGGCGGCCAGCGCGGGCAGCGCGCACATCGGCACGGTGAACAACGCCAACGCCACGAGCGTGCCGGCCCCCGCCACGAACAACGTCCGGGTCTGCTCGGCCGCCCGATCGGGAGTGAGCGAGGCGCGCGCGGTGCTGCCTGCGGTCTGGTCGACCGAATCTGCGGACACGGGCCCGCCTCCTCGATAGTCTGGTCACTGAACCGTAGCAGAACAGTTCAGTGACCAGACTGGACTGGGCCGGCGCCACCCGGATGCCGGAGCACTGTGCACCCAACTGGAGGTTGTCGCCATGCCCGAGCTGAACGCGCTCGCATCGAGTTCGACCACGCACCACATGACTCGCCTCGACTTCCTCGTCGAGGAAGACTTCGACGAGTTCCGGGCCCGGTTCGAGCAGGCGGTACCACCGCTCGACTCCGCCAAGATGACCGAGCTGGCCAAGGCCGACGCCAGCTGGGACGAGATGCGTGCCGAGGTCGCCCGGTACGCGCCGCACGAGTTCATGATCTACGCCCGGATCGACGGCACCCCGCTGATGCGCCTTGCCGGGCACCAGGTGTCCTGCATCGAGTACCTGATGGGCAACCACGTGATCGCCGAGCGGATGTTCCGCCACGACCCGACCACGCTGCTCTACGCGCCGCTGCGGATCCTGCTCTACCGGGTCGGCGCGGGTCGCACCATGTTCACCATCGACCAGCCGAGCACCGTGTTCGGCGGCCTCGACAACCCGGCCATCACCGAGGTCGGCCACGAGCTGGACGACAAGCTCGCCGCCCTGCTGCACCACCTCGGCGTCGGCAAGCCCGAACAGGGCCTGGTCCCGTAGGGCTCGGTCCCGTAGGGCCCGGCCCCGGCGGTTTACGGCTTCCGGCCCACCGCGCCGAACGCGTCGATCGGCTCCACCGTGCCCACCTCGGCCGGGCCCACCCCCCACTCGGTGATCGGCACCATGCCGGGCGGCAGCATCCGCAGCCCTTCGAAGCATTCGGCGAGCTGCCCGGGGCTGCGCAGGACGTAGGGGATGGCGCCGCTGTCGGTGAGCTTCTCGCCGCCCTCCTGGACGGCGTCGCCGGTGTTCGTGCCGTCCCACAGCGTCAGGTAGCTGCCCGGCGGCACCGCGTCCATCACCCGCGAGACGATCGAGCGCAGCTCGGCGAAGTCGATGACATACCCCAGCACACCCATGAACATCACCGAGACCGGTTGCCGGAAGTCCAGCACCTCGCGGGCCGAGGAAATGATCACCTCGGGTTGGTGGAAGTCCGCGTCGACGTACGTGGTGAGGCCTTCGGGAGTGTTGTCGCGCATCAGCGCGCGGGCATGCGCGAGCACGACCGCGTCGTTGTCCACGTAGACGATCTTCGACTCCGGGGCGACCCCCTGGGCCACCGCGTGGGTGTTCTGCATGGTGGGCAGCCCGGTGCCGATGTCGAGGAACTGCCGGGCGCCGCCCTCGCCGGCCAGGTGGCGCACGGTACGGATGAGGAACTGCCGGGACTGCACCGCCATCCGGATAATGTCCGGGTACACCGCCGCGACGGCGTCGCCGGCCGCCCGGTCCACCGCGTAGTTGTCCTTGCCGCCCATCCAGTAGTTCCATAGCCGCGCCGGCGACGGCTTCGTGAAGTGGTCGGCGGGCAGCCGGGGCTCCTGGCTGGACACGGGCCGTCAGACCAGGTCGCGGGGGACGGTGCGGTCCCAGTTGTAGGACGTGACGCGGAACTCGCCCTCGTAGGCGTCCAGCTCGGCACGCAGCTTGAACTCGGTTGCCGTCGAGGTCAGCACGGTGCGGGTCACCGCGGAGGCCTCCCAGTCGCCGCGCTTGAAGGTGATCCGCCATTCGGTCTCGCCGGTGGCCGACAGCACGTCGTCGCCGACCCAGCTGTAGCGCTCGTAGGCGCGCTGGGTGACCTCGAGGTCGATGTCGTCCAGGCGCACCACGCCCTGGTCCTTGACCACCTCCAGTGCCGACTCGTAGCGCACCAGGTCCCTGGTCACCGTCCAGCGCTCGTCGCCGGGCTGCAGCTGGGTCACCGGGATCGGCTCGGCACCCTCCGGCGGCCCGAACGGGCGCATGACCGGCTCGCCGGACCCGTTGGTCGAACGGATCGGCAGCACCAGCCGGCTGGCGCCGGAGAACACCGAGAGCCGCACCGGCTCCGGCGGCGGCCAGGCCAGCGGCCAGTAGGACGTGGAGATCGCCACCCGCAGCCGGTGCCCGGGCGGCAGCGCCTGGGCCATCGCGTTGAGCTGCAGCGACACCTGGTAGCGCTTGCCGGGCACCAGCGGCGCCGGCTCGGCGTGCGAGTCGCGGTGCGTGAGGTTGAGCAGGCCGTAGCTGATCCGGGTGGCCCGCCCGTCCGGCGCGATGTCCGACAACCGGGCGGCCACCATCGCGACCGGCCGGTTGGCCGCCAGCTCCAGCTCCAGCACCGGCGAGCCGACGATCTCGCACTGCTCGGTGAACTCGTCGGTGTCGAACACCAGCGAGCCGCCGTCCTCCTCCCGCTGGTCGTACGGCAGGTCGGGCGGCGCGTTGTAGGAGCACCACTTGCCGGCGTACTGCCCGACCGACAGCGGCGACTCGATGGTCAGCTCTTCGGGCTCGGCGGGCTCACCCGGCTGCGCGATGCGGTTGCGCGCCAGCGGGTGCACCTCGGCGGTGATGTTCGGCGAGGGCCAGCTCGGCTCGCCGACCCAGCGTCCCGGCCGCTCCTCGTACGCGGTGAACGGCGGGACGCTGTCCTGCATCCAGATGCGCAGCATCGGGTCGTCCATCACATCGTTGTCGATGTCCTTGAGCCAGTGGTCCCACCAGCGCACCAGCTCCTGCAGGAAGCCGATCGCCGGGCCCGGCTCGCCGAGGTGCGGGTACTTGTGCGACCACGGCCCGATCAGGCCCTTGCGCGGCACCCGCAGGTGCTCCAGCATCCGGAACACCGAGTTGGAGTATCCGTCCGCCCAGCCGCTGACCGCGAGCACCGGGCACTGGATGTCCGCGTAGTTCTCGCACACCGAGGCGTGCCGCCAGTAGTCGTCCCGGCGCTGGTGCACCAGCCATTCCTCCAGCCACAGCCCGCTGCGGGCCAGCCGGGCCTGCCACATCTCCCGCCACCGGTCCCCCACCACGGCCGGCTCCGGCGGGCAGGAGTTGAACGCGAACATGGTGGACGCCCAGGACAGGTTGTCCGACAGCAGGCAGCCGCCCATGTAGTGCACGTCGTCGGCGTACCGGTCGTCCGTCGAGCTGGCCGTGACGATCGCGTCCAGCCCCGGCGGGCGCCGGGCCGCGACCTGCAGCGCGTTGAACCCGCCCCAGGAGATGCCCATCATGCCGCTGCGGCCGTTGCACCACGGCTGCTGCGCCAGCCAGGCCAGCACGTCCTCGGCGTCGGAGAGCTCCTCGTCGAGGTACTCGTCGGTCAGCACGCCCTCCGACTCGCCGGACCCGCGCAGATCCACCCGGGCACACGCGTAGCCGTGGCCGGCGAAGTACGGGTGGTGGATCGAGTCGCGGCGAGCCGTCAGGTCGCGCTGCCGGTACGGGATGATCTCCAGGATCGCCGGGACCGCCTCGAGGTCCGAGTAGACCGGACGCCAGATGCGGGCGGCGAGCCGGATGCCGTCCCGCATCGGAATCCAGACGTGCTCCTCTTCGCGGACCTCGTGTGGCATAGATGTGACGGTCCGCATCAAGCGACTCCAGGCGGGTTGTGGTGGCCCGGCCGACTAGCCAGCGGCCGCACCGACGGTGTCAACCTCGTCGATCTCGAACGGCAGCGCCGCAACGACCTGGTCGAACTTCGCCGTGAGCTCCGCCTCGTCGGCCGCACCGATATAGACACTGGCGAGATGGTAACTATAGGTGTCCTGTTCCTGCAGCTCGGACAACCTGTCCCCCTCGCGGGCGGCCAGCTCGATGCTGGTACCGGGCACGATGTGCTGGATCGCGTCGATCTCCTCGGGGGTCGGCTGGCGGCGCACCACACCGTCGGAGAACCGCCGGACGAACCACTTGGCGGCCACCGCGTAGCGGCCCTTGCGGTGCGGGAACTTCGGGTCGCGGTCCAGCGCGAGACGCAGCATGGCCTCGTGGTTGGCCATCCCGTCGACGTCCTCGAACAGCTCGGCGTGCGACTGGGAGTGCCGAGGGTTGATCTCCAGCAGGGTGATCGCGTCGGTGCCAGGGTCCCAGAAGTACTCGATGTTGAACGTCATGCGCTCCAGCCCGATCTCCTCGACGAGCCGGCGGCTGATGTCGGTCAGCCGCTCGATGACGTACTCGGGCAGCGTGGCCGGGTACTGGAAGCGCAGGAAGCTCGGGCTGTTGTCGAAGCGCACCGACTCGACGACGCCGTACACGTGCACGTCACCCTGGTAGCGGTAGCCCTCCACGGTCAGCTGGCGCCCGACGATCGCCTCCTCGGCAAGGCACACCCGGCCACCGACTGCGGCGATCTCCGGCGGCAGGTCGACGTACTCCAGCAGCTCCTCGAACGGCGCGCTGATCCAGTCCATGCCGTCGCGGATCTTGCCGAGCGCCTCCTGGAAGTGCTCCTCGTCGTTCACCCCGAAGGCGAGCACCGAGGAGAACGACTTCACCGGCTTGACCCACATCGGGTAGCGCAGGTCGGCCGGCGGCGCGGTGTCGTGCTCCGGGTCGACCAGCCCGAACGGCGGGTACTCGTCGATCACCTTCTGCTGCACGAGCCGGCTCCAGTACTTGTGCTCGCACTTGACCACCTCTTCGAGGCTGGCGGTCGGCAGGCCGTACCGCTTGCGCAGCAGCGGCAGCAAGGTGCTCACCGGGAAGTCCCAGAACCCGATGATCGCGTCGATGGATCCGCCGGACCCTTCGAACGCGTCGAGCTGGCGCTGCGCCGCGCCGAGCACGTCGCCGAGTGAGATCTTTTCCCCGTAGATCTCGTCAAAGGTCAGAACTCCATGAAAGACGCATTCGTGCGCATCCGGCATATCTTCCAGAATTCGCCGGTTGTGGTCGTCAAGGCCCAACACGAAGACATTCTTCGGCACCGCGATTCCTCCCATTGTTGATCTGGACCTGGCCAGATTCTCCCCCGCGCCGCCGGGCTACTCAATTCCCGGCGACCGGCCCTGCTATATCCAGCGCGATTCGATCATTTCCCGACCCCTCCGCGCGGCCTCTTTAAGGCTACCCACTGGACGGCCGGAGAAAACACCCTCGCGACCGGTCGCCCAGAGAGGCGGCGGCTCGGCAAGCCTGCCAACTGCGGGTTCACTGGGCAATCGGCGGGCGGGAAGTTGGACGTGCATTGGCCTGAGTTTCGCTCAGACGGCCGCCGCGTTCACCCGAATGCCGGGCCGGCAGGCCGTTTGTCTGCTCGGTG
>DASYBQ010000220.1:0-6289 GCA_036500625.1 Pseudonocardia sp.
GGCTTTGCGCCTCAGGACTGGATGTGGTCGGCGAAGATCTGCTCGAGCTTCTCCGCGGCGCGCGCGTACATCCAGCCGAGCAGCACCATGAACGGGTAGGCCACCAGGCCGAGCAGCAGCCACGGCAGCCGCAGCCCGAACAGCTCGAACCGGCCGAGGTCGGGGAACAGGTAGAACGCGGCCGGCAGCACGCCGAGCCCGAGCAGCGCCAGGCCGCCGATGCGCAGCGCCAGCCCCAGCTGCGAGCGGATCAGGCTGGTGGCCAGCACCTCGCCGACCTGGGTCAGCTCCTGTACGTCGACCACCGTGCGCACCGGGCGGGCCTGCCCCTTGCGCTGCGAGAGCACCACCCGCACCCGTTTGCCGGTTGGCATCGGCTCGGTCGGAGGCTGGATGCTCGACCGAGCCCCGCTCGGTTCGGCCGGCTTGTCGTGCTCCGCCGGCGGCGCCGGGCGCCGGCTTCGCCCGGACTCGGGGCGGTCAAGGCGGGGCCGCTCGGTCGGGTCCTCGCGGACCCTGGCCAGCACCTCGGTCACGTCGGTCGCCGAGACCGGCCCGCCGGGGCGCACCGCGTGCTTCGGCATGTTGCCCAGCCGAGGGACGCCCGGCGGCGGGCCCGGTTGGCTGCCGGCCTGGCGGGAGTGCCGGCCGGGATTGGGTGCGGCGCCGCCCTCGGTGCCGGCCGGGTTGCCGCCGGCCGGGTTGCCGCCAGCGCCAGCGCCAGCGCCGGTGCCGGTCAGATAGGTGGCGGCGCCGGGCCAGGACGTCGCGCTGGCCGAGGCGCCGGCCCAGCCGGTAGCCGCGCCGTTCCAGGCGGCCGAGGGACTGGCATCGTCTCGCTCCGAGTCGGCGCGGCCCCGGTACGGCGGGTAGCGGCGTCCGTCCACCGGCTCGGACAGGTCCACCGCCGGGTCGTCAGGCGCCACCCACGCCCCGGCATCGTCCGTCTCGCGCCCGGCGGTGTCCGGCTGGTGCCCGGTGTCCGGCTTGCGTGCGATGTACAGGTCGTACTCGGTGTCCTGGTCGAAGTCGTAGCCCGCGTCGTAGGCGGCATCCGCGGCGCGCTCGGCGTCCGCGTCGTACTCGACGTCCGGATCGGACGAGGCGGGATCGGGATGCCGGGACGGGTCAGCGGTCGACGGCTCGCTGCCGGCCGCAGCCTGGTCCGAGCGCGGCACCACCGAGGACCAGGTGTCCTCAGCCGCTTCCCGAGGCACCTGAGCCACCCTGGGGTGTGCCGGTCACCGCTGGCTCCAGGCATGCTTCGGGTCCCGGACCAGCTTGTCCTTCAGCTCGCGGGTGTGCCGGCGGCTGACCGGCAGCTCGGCGGTCTCCGGGCCGTTGCCGAGGCGAACCACGTAGCCGGAGCCGTTCGCGCGCAGCTCGGTGACCAGCGCCAGCGCCACCAGGTAGGAGCGGTGGATGCGGACGAAACCGGCGTCGCGCCAGCGCTCCTCCAGCACCGACAGCGGGATACGCACCAGGTGGCTGCGGTTGTCGTTGGTGTGCAGCCGGGCGTAGTCGCCCTGCGCCTCGACGTAGCGCACCGCCGAGCGGGGCACCAGCTTGGTGGTGCCGGCCAGCTCCACCGGGATGACCTCGTCGTCGCCGGAGCCGCCGTCCAGCTGGCCACCCTCCGAGGCGGGCGCGGACCGGGTGGACAGCACCCGGTCCACCGCGCTGCGCAGCCGCGCCGAGCGCAGCGGCTTGAGCAGGTAGTCGACCACGCCGATCTCGTAGGCGTCGACCGCCTTGTCGTCGTGCGCGGTGACGAACACGATGGCCGGCGGCGCGGCCATCTTCTTGAGCACGTCGGCGAACTCCAGGCCGTTCAGCCCGGGCATCCGGATGTCGGCGAACACCACGTCGACGTCGGTGCTGCGGGCCAGCGGCACACCGCTCACCGGGTGGATCGGCAGCGGGGCGGCGCCGTCGCGGCGGCGCTCCCGGGTGGTGATCATGCGCAGCGCATCGTTGGCGTTCGACGCGGTGAGAATCGTGCCGATCCGCTGGTCCTGCCCGAGCAGGTACTCCAACTCTTCGAGTGCCGGCAGCTCGTCGTCCACTGCCAGCACGACCAGTCCGCCGGAGCCATCTGCGTTGTTCACGATCTCCTCATCCTGCCTTCGAACCACTACATGGTGGCGGCGAAACCCGCCGAGTGCCAGGCCCAACGCAATTCTGACTCACGCGGCTTGGCGACCACAAACACCAAAAGCCCCGTACGTCACATTTGTACCCGGTGCTCACAAGCCAAAACGCGCCCATGCGGCGCGCGCCTCCGCCCCGACCAGTGCCCGGTCCATCGCCCCTTCCAGCACACCGGCGATCAGCGCCTGGGCTGACCCGCCCGGTCCGCCGGCCGTCGACGCGCCCACCCCGAGCCGGGCCAGCAGCGGCTTGCGCCCCTCGACCAGCACCGGATCGGCGTCCGGGAACCGCTGCGCCAGCACCTCCGTCGGCGTGCCCAGCCCGTCGGCAAGACCCACCGCCACCGCGCCGGCACCGGTCCACACCTCGCCGGTGAACAGGTCGGCGGTGCTGCTCAGCTTGTCGCCCCGACGCTCGCGCACCCAGGCGCAGAACAGCTCGTGCAGCTCGTCCTGCATGCCGCGCAGCCAGACGACGTCCTCCTCCTTCTCCGGCAGGAACGGGTCCAACCGGGACTTGTTCGCCCCCGCGGTGTGCAGCCGCCGCTCCACACCGATGCGCTCCAGCAGCCCGGACAGCCCGAAACCGCCGCTGACCACGCCGATCGAACCCACCATGGAGGTGGCGTGCGCGTAGATTTCGTCCGCGGCGCAGGCCAGCCAGTAGCCGCCCGAGGCGGTGACGTCCTCGCAGAACGCCAGCACCGGGACCTGGTGCTCGGCGGCCAGCCCCCGGATCCGGTCCGCGATCAGCGCGGACTGGGTCGGCGCGCCACCCGGAGAGTTGATCACCAATGCGACAGCCGCCAACCGGTCGGCGCTGAAGGCGCGCTTGAGCACCGGCTCCACGGTACTCAGGTTGATCACCGACCGGGCCATCGGGCCCAGCGCCGGGGTGATCACTCCGTGCAGCCGCACCACACTGACCACGGATTTCTTCTCGGCACGGTCCGCGAGCACCGCCGGCAGCCGATCAGTCAGCTCCCTCGGCAATCTATCCAACAAACCAGTCATCCTCCCCACGCTAGTGCGCCCCTCGCCCACGGTCAGACTCGAATGTCGGCGCGGAACTTCGGTACCCGCAGGGTGATCTTGGTTCCGGCGCCGGGAGCAGTGTCCACCACCAGGCCGTAGTCCTCGCCGAACGCCGAGCGCATCCGGTCGTCCACGTTGCCGAGCCCCACGTGCGCGCCGGAAAGGTGCGCATCGGCGAAGTCCTCGCGCAACCGGTGCGGGTCCATGCCGATACCGTCGTCCTCCACGGTGATCACACACTCGGCGCCGGAGTTCTCCGCTACCAGGATGATCGAGCCGCCGTTCGGCTTGTTGGCGAGGCCGTGCCGCACCGCGTTCTCCACCAGCGGCTGCAGCGCAAGGAACGGCAGGATCACCGACAGCACCTCCGGTGCCACCTGCACCCGCACGTTCAGCCGGGGGCCGTACCGGGCCCGCTCGATGGCGAGGTAGCGCTCGATGTTGGTCAGCTCGTCCTGCAGCGTGGTGTACTCGCCGGCCGTGCGGAACGAGTAGCGGGTGAAGTCGGCGAACTCGATCAGCAGCTCGCGGGCCCGGTCCGGGTCGGTGCGCACCAGCGAGGAGATCGTGGTCAGTGCGTTGAAAAGGAAGTGCGGCGAAATCTGCGCCCGCAGCGCGCGGACCTCGGCCCGGTTCATCCTGGCCCGGGACTCGTCCAGCTCGGCCAGCTCCAGCTGGCTGGAGATGTAGCGGCCCACCTCGCCGGTGGCCCGCAGCAGCACCGGGCCGGCGGTGGCGTGGGTCAGCGCGCCGAGCGTTCCGACGATCCTGCCTTCGGTCTCCAGTGGCACCACCACGAGGCCCCGGACCGCGCAGTCGTCGCGACCGCAGTCGATGGTGGTGTGCGAGGCGACCTGTTGCCGGCCGGTCGCGATGACCTGCTTGGCCAGCTCGACGACGTCCAGCGCGTGGTGGTCCGACTCGCCGTCCCAGGCCAGCGACTGGGGGAGCTCGTCGGTCATGGTCAGCGCGCAGGTCTCCAGCAGGGTGCGCAGGTAGGGCAGCGCGAACGCGGCCGACTGGCGGGAAAGGCCCTCCCGCAGCGCCGGCGCGGCCAGCGACACGGTGTGCAGCGTGGAGAAGGTGGCCCGCTCCAGCGGCGAGGCGAACGTGCGGCGCCGCGCCCGCCACAACAGCACCAGCGCCACGATCGCGACCGCAAACACGGTCACCAACAGCACCAGTAGCGCCGCGGACGGGCTCAGGAAGTTGGCCACCGTGTTCTCTTCGGTCTGTGAAACTCTGACGTGGCGCACCGGCTGGCGAGGCGTGCTCAGCGCACCAGGCGCGACAACCGCCGGTCGGCGAGCGGTTTGCCGCCGGTCTGGCAAGTCGGACAGTACTGGAAGGACCGATCCGCGAACGACACCGCACGAACGGTGTCCCCGCAGACCGGGCAGGGCAGCCCCTCGCGCGCGTGCACCCGCATGCCGGAGCGCTTCTCCCCCTTCAGCTGGGCCGGCTTGCCGGCCGCCGCCCTGCTCACCGCGTCGGACAGCACCGTGTGCAGCGCGGCGTGCAGCGCGTCCAACTTCGCCTCGTCCAGCCGGCCGGCCACCGCGTACGGGGACAACTTGGCCACGTGCAGGATCTCGTCGGAGTAGGCGTTGCCGATGCCGGCCAGCACGGACTGGTCGGTGATCAGGTTCTTCAGCCGCTCGGTCCGCCCGGCCAGCAACTCGGCCAAGCCGGCCCTGGACAGGTCCATCGCGTCCGGGCCGAGCCTTGCGATGCCGGGCACCTGCGCGGGGTCGGTCACCACGTACACCGCCAGCCGCTTCTGGGTGCCCGCCTCGGTGAGGTCGAAGCCCGGCCCGCCGGGGGCCTCCAGGTGCACCCGCAGCGCGATCGGGCCCTTGCCGGTGGGCTTGGGCGGCACCGTTGAGGCGGTGTCGTGCCAACGCAGCCAGCCGGCCCGCGACAGGTGGCTGACCAGGTGCAGGCCGTCACAGTCCAGGTCGAGGAACTTGCCGTGCCGGTCGGCGCCGGTCACAGGGCGGCCGTGCAGCGCGGACACCGGCGGGTCGAACGTCTTGAGCACGCTCATGCTGGCCGGGTCCACCCTGGCCACCTGGCGACCGACCGCGTGCTCGCGCAGGTGGTTGGCCAGCGCCTCGACCTCGGGAAGCTCGGGCACGCTCAGGTCACCGGCTGCAGCGGGCCGTCGGTGTAGGCCGGGCTGGCCCTGGTGCGGATGTTACGGATGACAATCTTGGTCTCCTCCCGGGACTTGCCGACCCCGCGCACCATGCCGACCCAGTGCTCCGGGTCGAGGTCGTAGCCGCCCGGGGTCTGGGCGACCAGGGTCCACGGCCGGCGCAGCACCCAGCGGACCGGGAAGAACCCGACCAACAGCAGCCCGGCCAGCATCACCCACCACGGCACGTGCACGTCGCCGGGCATCCAGGAGAACAGTGCGATGTAGAACAGCGCGAGGGTGGAGAGGATCACCGCCGCCGCCGCGCGGCCACCGTCCACGTCGTGCTCGAAATCTTCACCGGTGGCCGGCATGGACCACTCCATGCGACGGCGCACCGTCCAGGTCCGGCCATCCGATCCGGTGACCGTCTTCGATCTCGCCACCACTTGCTCCCGCCCGCGTGACTCTGCCCGCTACCACTACTTTCGCACATCAGACGGCGCCTCGGCCACGACGCGCCCCGGGTGACGCCGGTGGGACGGTCGGCGTGGCGTAGACCTTGTCAAACACGTTGAGTGCGCGTTTCGCTCGCCGACACCCGAAGGTGTGGCACTCCTGGTCACAGATTGTCACTCTCCGCTACGTTTCGGGTTCCGGGTATCGATCCGGGTTCGAACTCGGGCCTCTCGACAGCGAAGGCGGCGGCATATGCGGCGGTCGTGGGCTCTGCCACCGATCGCGGTCCTCGCCCTGGTGATCATGCAGTTCGCCGGGCCGGTCCCCGGCGGCGTCGACCCGGTCGCACTGTCCGCGGCCACCGCCGCCGCGGGCTGGAACTGCGTGCTGCCGCACCGGGTCCGGCCACGGTCACGCGCGGTGCGCGGGCCGGTCGGGCTGCGGGTCACCGCCGAAGCCCCGCCCCCCGGGGCCCCGCCGGGCGCGGCATCCGCAGGGGCCGCGCCCG
>DASYBQ010000221.1:0-38827 GCA_036500625.1 Pseudonocardia sp.
CCCGTTCCACACCGATCCGATGCGCTTCGTGAACACCCTCGAGCATTTCCTCGCCGACACCCAAGCCGCCACCTGGAACCTGGAGCAATGGCGCCAGCTGCTGCGGGCTGGCAGCGCCTCGACCACGTCACAGACCGACGGATCCGAGCTGGCCAGCGAGCGCAACGCCACTTGACCCCGCTGCTGCCCGACATGCGCCGCGCCAGGTGCCCGCGCATGTCAGCGCCGAAATGGGGGTGTGCATTGATCCAGATGTGCGCTGTTCTCGCGAGCCCTCGGCACTCCAGGGCGAGCAGTCACAGGTGTATGACCACGACCCGCTGTTGCTTCGCACAACCCGGCTCGTCCACCAGCCGATTCAGATCATCGAGGTCGCTGGTGAGCAGCACGACAGGACGAGCCAGCCTCAGCGCCGTAGCCGCGACCATGGCATCGATCGCGCATCGATGACCGGACAAGCCCGTCCCGCCGAGCAACTCACCAGCGGCCCGTCCCAGCTCAGAGGTCACCGGCGTAACCACGACCCTGGACAACACACGATGGACGGAAGCATCGCGGGCGCCTCCACGAAGTACCTCCGCCAACGTGACAGCGCTGACGACCACCTGGGCGCGACGGGCGCGGGCGATCTCCAGGAACGCGCGCGCACGCGGGTCTCCAGCCGCAAGCTTGGACAATCCCTCACCGTCCAGAACCAAGGCGCCTTCCGCCACTACTCGGCGTCCGGCCATGCCGCATCAGCCTCCGCCAAGAACTCCTCCGGCACAGGGCCGTACTCCCCTTCGAGCAACGCAGCCAACTCGGCCAGAAGGTCCAACTCCAGTTGCCGTGCGACAGCTTCGGTCACGTAATGACTGAATTCACCTCGGCCCACACGCTGCTGGACGGCCGCGGTGAGCCCTTCAGGCATCGAGATGCTGACCTTGCGGGCTCGGCCGAGGGCACGAACGGTTCCCAGCACCTCTGAACGGGCCGCCTCGGCGCGCGCCGACGAGCCGGTGAACCCTGGCGCAGCTTTGCCCAGATCGTGGATACCACTCAGCAAACCGACAAGCTCGACCGTTGACCTCACGTGATCGACGAGCGAACTCGCGCGTTTGTCAGCCGGCTCCTCGGGCAGTGCGGTCATAGAATGATACTACCAGTGGTGGTAACGTCCGAAGACGCGCTGACGGGATGCCGTAGTCCGCGCGTCTGCACCTGACACCCCGCTACCCAACACGCCGCCGCGCTGGTGCAGCGCTATGTTCGGGACGCCGTGGCGAGCGCGGTGTAGCTGGCGTGCGCGACCGACTTCAGCAGGTAACCCAGTTGGCTGCCCGGCCCGGCCGCCCGGCTCAGGGAGAAACCCTGGCGCTACCCCGAGAATGCCGAACCGACGGTGCTCAGGGTCCGCGCACGCTGGCGGCCACCATGCCCGGGGCAATGGTGGCCGCCAGCGCGGGCAGCGGGCGAGCCGGTCAGCTACAGCCCGAGGTGGAGCCGCAACCCTCGCACACGTAACAGGAGCCGGCCGGGCGCATCTTCGTGCCACAGGTCAGGCACAGCGGCGCGTCGGCAAGCTTGCCTTGGCGCAGTTCGATCAGCTCGGTCGAGCTGCCCACCTCCACCGGTGCCGGAGCGGCAGAGACCGAGGCCGAGGCCGGGCTCGCCGTCGAGGCATCCACCGTGGTGCGCAGTGCATCCAGGTCCACTTCAGCGCTGTCCTCGCCGCCGTAGCTCTCCGCGACCTGTGCGGTGCGCTCGTCGGCCGAGAAGATGCCCAGCTGGGCCCGTTTCTCATACGGCAGGTAGTCCAGCGCGAGCCGGCGGAACAGGTAGTCCAGCACGCTGGTGGCGATCCGGATGTCCGGGTCGTCGGTCATCCCGGCCGGCTCGAAGCGCTGGTTGCAGAACTTCGAGACGTAGAACTCCAGCGGGATGCCGTACTGCAGGCCCACCGAGATGGACATGGAGAACGCGTCCATCACACCGGCCAGGGTGGAGCCCTGCTTGCCCAGCTTGATGAAGATCTCGCCGAGCCCGTCATCCGGGTAGGAACCGGCATGCAGGTAGCCCTCCGCGCCGCCCACGGTGAACGAGATGGTCTGGCTCGGGCGCTTCTTCGGCAGCCTGCGGCGCACCGGCCGGTTCTCCACCACGGCCGGCTTCTCCGGCTCGGCCGACTTCGACCGGGCGTTGGACAGCGGCTGCCCGACCTTGCAGTTGTCCCGGTAGATTGCCAGCGCTTTGAGCCCCAGCTTCCAGCCCTGCAGGTAGATCTCCTCGACGTCCCGCACGGTTGCCGCTTCCGGCATGTTCACCGTCTTGGAGATCGCGCCGCTGATGAACGGCTGCACCGCGGCCATCATGCGCACATGGCCCATCGCCGGGATGGAGCGTTCGCCCATTGCGCAGTCGAACACCTCGTAGTGCTCGGGGCGCAGGCTCGGCGCGTCCACCACGTGGCCGTGCTCGCCGATGTATTCGACGATCGCCTCCATCTGCTCGGCCTGGTAGCCCAGCGAGGTCAGCGCGCGGGGCACCGTCTGGTTGACGATCTGCATGGAGCCGCCGCCGACCAGCTTCTTGAACTTGACCAGCGCCAGGTCCGGCTCGATGCCGGTGGTGTCACAGTCCATCATCAAGCCGATGGTGCCAGTCGGCGCCAAAACTGAGGCCTGCGCGTTGCGCCAGCCGTTGCGCTCACCGACCTTGAGGCACTGCTGCCATGCCTTGGTGGCCAGCTTGTGCACGGCGGCGTCGATGTGGTCCAGCGTGCGGATGTCGTCGTTCGCCGAGGCGTGCTTGCGCATCACCCGCTGGTGAGCCTCGGCGTTGCGGGCGTAGCCGTCGTACGGCCCGACCGCGCCGGCCAGCTCGGCGGAGCGGCGGTAGGCGGTACCGGTCATCAGCGAGCTGATCGCGGCGGCCAACGACCGGCCACCGGTCGAGTCGTAGGCGTGGCCGGTGGCCATCAGCAGCGCGCCCAGGTTCGCGTAGCCGATGCCGAGCTGGCGGAACGCCCGGGTGGTCTCACCGATAGCCTCGGTCGGGAAGTCCGCGAAGCAGATGGAGATGTCCATCGCCGTGATGACCAGCTCGACCGACCTGGCGAAGCGGGCGGCGTCGAACGTGCCGTCCGGCTCGAGGAACTTCATCAGGTTCAGCGAGGCCAGGTTGCAGCTGGAGTTGTCCAGGTGCAGGTACTCGCTGCACGGGTTGGACGCGGTGATCCGGCCGGACTCCGGGCAGGTGTGCCAGTCGTTGATCGTGTCGTCGTACTGTATGCCGGGGTCGGCGCAGGCCCAGGCGGCCTCGGAGATCCCCCGGAACAGCGAGCGCGCGCCGACGGTGTCGATGACCTCGCCGGTGAGCCGGGCACGCAACCCGAACTCGGCGTCGCTCTCCACCGCGGCCATGAACTCGTCGGAGACCCGCACCGAGTTGTTCGCGTTCTGGTACTGCACCGAAGCGATGTCCGCGCCGCCGAGGTCCATGTCGAACCCGCCGTCCCGCAGGACCCGGATCTTCTCCTCCTCGCGCAGCTTGGTCTGCACGAACTCTTCGATGTCCGGGTGGTCGACGTCGAGGACCACCATCTTGGCCGCCCGCCGGGTCGCCCCGCCGGACTTGATGGTGCCGGCGCTCGCGTCCGCGCCGCGCATGAACGACACCGGACCTGAAGCGGTGCCCCCGGAGGACAACAGCTCCTTCGAGGAGCGGATGCGGGACAGGTTGAGCCCCGCGCCGGAGCCGCCCTTGAAAATCAGCCCCTCTTCCCGGTACCAGTTCAGGATGGACTCCATGGTGTCGTCCACCGAGAGGATGAAACAGTTGTGCACCCGCAGGCCGTCGGCGAGAAACTCTCCTGACTCGGTCTGGATGTCGTAGACCTGTCGCTGGCCGAGTGCCTCGACGCCGGAAATCTCCAACCGCTTGACATCACCCTCGGCACGCCCTGGCATCTCGAAGGAAGCCTCGAGGTTCGCCTCCTGCACCGGGTCGATGAAGCCAATCTCGTCGGCGAAGATTCGCCGGTCACCGGCGTTCTGGATGCGTATTTCCCACAGGTCGTGGCGGTCCGGCCGCTTCTCGGCCTTACGACCGACCCTGGCGAAGATGCCGAAGCGGCCCAGCAACGACTGCACACCCCTGACCAGCTTCTCGCTGATCGTGTCCATGCCGACAAGCGTGGAGCTCTCCCGCCGCGAGACGTATCCCTCAGCCTGGAACAGGCTGCGCAGGTAACAGGCGACGACCGGGAGCGGCGCGGTGAACAGCTGCGCCGGCACCGCCATGTCGGCACCCCTGGCAAGCAGATCCCACCGGGTCGCGAACTCGGACAGCCCCTCGCCGCAGAGCCGGGTACGGCGGCAGTCGAGCGCCGGGTCCTTGGTCTCGACCGAGCGCTCATGACGGTGCACGCCCGGGAAGACCATGTCGAAGGCACCGGTCACCCAGCTCAGCTCGGCCGGGGTCACCGTCATCGCCTCGATGGTCAATGACCGGTTCGTCCCCTGGTCGTAGCCCCCGACGCACCCGTCCGACTGCAGCCACCCGGCGAGAGACGCCTCAGCGAGCTGGCGGGCCTCGATGACCGCCTCGCCGTACGAGTGGGTTCGGTGCCATTCCAGCTGGTCCCCCGCACTGAGCTCACCGGCCTCGACCCAGCGGCCGGTCCCCTGACCGGTCGCCTTCCAGACCACGTGATCCGGAGTTACATCAAGCTGGCGACCGGCCTTGGTGTGCAGCCGGATGACCTCACGGACGCCGTTCGCCTTGGTGGCGACGATCTGGGTGAGGCCATGTGCGTCGAAGACCTTCGCACCGACCGCATCCACCGCCACCAGCTCGCCGATCGGCACAAGGCCTGCTGGGGTGCTGACCAGAGACTCGAAGGTCAGACATGCGCTGACCTGCTGTGGGGATGAGGTGCCGACGTTGAACCAGACCGGCGAGTTGAAGCTGAAGACCTGGTGCAGCAGCATCCAGGTGAGTTCGTGGTCGAAGATTTCGGCGTCGGAGTCGGAGGCGAAGTAGCCGTTCGCCAGCCCCGCGGAGACGTAGCTGGCGACCACCCGGTCGATCAGCTGGCGCAGGCTGCGCTCACGCCGAGGGGTGCCCACCGCGCCGCGAAAGTACTTACTGGTCACGATGTTGGTGGCGTTCACCGACCAGGACTGCGGGAACTCCACACCGCGCTGCTCGAAGTTGATCGTGCCGTCCCGCCAGTTCGTCATCACGACGTCCCGGTGCTCCCAGCTGACCTCGTCGTACGGGTGCACGCCTGGCGTGGTGTGTACCCGCTCGACCTTCAGGGCGCCAGGCTGCTTGCGAGCCTTGCCGCCGTTCCCCGCGCTCTCGGCCACCAGTTTGTTGCTCCGGCGGCCCCGCTGGCCCCACTGCCCCACAGCGTCGGTCATGCGTCCCTCGTCCCCTCTCTGGCAAATCCGTCTGGTGCCCTGCGGCTGGTGATGTGCCGGGCAGCCGCGAACGGGCGGCGCACCGGCCGTGGAAATTAGCCCGGGTCGGCTTTGCGTAGGTCGGCGATCTCCTTCTCGAAGTCCTCGATGCTGGAGAACGCCCGGTACACGCTGGCAAAACGCAGGTAGGCGACCTCGTCGAGCTCGCGCAACGGACCCAGGATGGCCAGGCCGACCTCATGGCTCGGCACCTCGGCCGCGCCGCCCGCGCGAATATTCTCCTCGACCCGGTGCGCCAGCTGCTGCAGCGCATCCTCACCGACGGATCTGCCTTGGCAGGCCCGTCGAACCCCCTTGACCACTTTGTCACGCAAGAACGGTTCCGTTACCCCGCTGCGCTTGACGACGGCGAGCACGGCCTCCTCGACCGTGGTGAACCGCCGACCGCAGTCCGGGCACGACCGGCGCCGCCGGGTCGCCTTGCCCTCGTCGACATCCCGGGAGTCAATGACCCGGGAGTCCGGGTGCTGGCAGAACGGGCAACGCACCGCCGTACATCCTTCCCCCACACCTGATTCGGCAAATCGCCGAACTACAAGGATGTAACCACAAGATGTGGGGGTATGCAAACTCCATCAGCCCCATATGGCGTGTTTGGGCCAAATTCACCCGGTGGGACTGACCAGCTGCTGACCAGCTCGCACCGAGGGTGAGCCGAGCTGGTTCAGCTCGACGATCCGCGCCGCGACATCGCCCGGATCGGCGGAAGGGGCCACCCGGCGCGCCACCTGCCAGATCGACTCGGCCGGCGCCACCCGCACCACCGTGGTGGCCTCCGGAACCCGGCCGGCGCGGACAGCGGACCCGAGCAGGCCCAGGCCGGCCACCACCGCCGCGGCGGCGAAGGCCACCAGCAGCAACAGCGCGACCGACCGCGCACCACCGGGCCGCGTCGCGCTCCGGGCAGCCAACGGGCGCGGAGCCGGCCGGACCGACACCGGACGGGCGGCGCTGGAACGCGGCCGGGCCGGCGGCGGGGAGCACCGGACCGAACCGGCGCGAGCCAGCGCCGCACCCCGGCTCTGCCGGGCCGAGCGCGCCCGGCCCGGCCCGACCGGCGCGGGACCCACGCCACCTCGGCGCGGCGACATACGGTGAGCACCGTCAGGCCGGGCACCGGGCCCCGGGGCATCACCCGAACTCGAACGACCGGCCGCCGTCGCCTCGATCGCGCCCATCACGCCTCCAGTGTGTTTCCCGTATCGCCGGTGGCCGCGGCATTCTCCCACCGCGTCGCATGTCCGTTCGATCGAACGCGCGTGCGACATGTCTACCACCGACCACCGACAAAACCGCGAAACACCGGGCGTGTCCTTCGAACATGTGTTTGGAGTTGTCGGTCCACCGGTCTACGGTTGAACACGAACGGATCAACGAGCAGCGCCTCACAGGGTGTTGCCTGGATAAGGAGGTCAGCGACGATGGCGCGCGGATCGACAAAGGACGACGGTGTGACCGGTCGTGCCGTGCGGGCGAAGCCGGCCGCCGACGACGCCGGTAAGGGGCCGGAGGCCGGCACCGAAGAAGGCGCGGCGGGTGCGCAGGTACATAATTTCCCCGACCCGCCGGGCGCCGAGCCCGCCACGCTCACGCCCCGCCAGCGCAAGGTGCTCGAGGTCATCAGGGACTGGGTGGAGCGATTCGGCTATCCGCCGAGCGTGCGCGAGATCGGCGACGCGGTCGGCCTGACCTCGACCAGCTCGGTGCACCACCAGCTGCGCACGCTGGAACGCAAGGGCTACCTGCGCCGAGACCCGAACCGCACCCGTGCGGTGGACGTGCGGCCACCCGAGGATCTTGGTGGCGACCCGGCCGGCGGGGCCGAGGGTGGTCCAGAGGTCACCGAAGAACTACGCGCGATGCGGCCCTCGCCCGCCTTTGTGCCGGTGGTCGGCCGTATCGCCGCCGGAGGGCCGATCCTGGCCGAGCAGGCCGTCGAGGATGTCTTCCCGCTGCCGAGGGAGATCGTAGGTGAAGGCACCCTGTTCCTGCTCACGGTCAGCGGTGACTCGATGACCGACGCCGCGATCACCGACGGCGACTGGGTGGTGGTGCGCCAGCAGCCGGTCGCGGAGAACGGCGACATCGTCGCGGCCATGATCGACGGCGAGGCCACGGTGAAGACGTTCAAGCGGCGGGACGGTCACATCTGGCTGCTGCCGAGCAACCCGGCGTACGAGCCGATCCCCGGCGACGATGCCACGGTGCTGGGTCGGGTGGTCGCGGTGCTGCGCAAGCTCTGACCGGTCCACCGGGCGCCGGCCGGCTCATCGCTCGAGGGCCGGCCTGAGCCCCTTACTGCTCGGGCGGTGCTCGTCGGCCGGTGCTGCTCAGGCCGCGGTTCATGCGGCGCCGGTCGCGCCACGTCACGACTCAGCGAACGACGCCGCGTGCCCCGTCGACCTCAGCGGCCGCATCGACGACATTGCCCGGTGCCGTGCCGGTGCCAGACTTGGTGCCCGGCGCGGTGTTGGCCGGCTCGCACACCAGCGGCTCGCACACCAGATAGCCCCGAAGTACGGCCGCCAGCTCCCGGCCCACCCGTACGCGCAGCCAGGTGCCCTCACCCCGGTGCTGCTCGGCCAACACCTGGCCGCGCTCGTGCACCCGAGCCACCAGCCCGCCCTCGGTGTAGGGCAGCACGACCTCCATCTCGGTGCGCAGCGCGGGCAACCGCTGCGCGATCACCCCACGCAGCTGCTCCAGCCCGACACCGCCGCGCGCCGAGACGAACACCGCGTCCGGCAACAGGTGGCGCAACCGGGCCAGTTGGAACTCGTCCGCCGTGTCCACCTTGTTGACCACAAGCAGCTCCGGCGGCATGCCCGCGCCGTCCTGTTGCGCGCCGATCTCGGTGAGTACCTCGCGCACCGCCTTGATCTGCTCCTCCGGCGCCGGGTCCGAGCCATCGACGACATGCAGCAGCAGGTCGGCCTCCGCGACCTCTTCCAAGGTAGAACGGAACGCCTCCACCAGCTGGTGCGGGAGGTGCCGGACGAAACCGACTGTGTCGGTCAGCGTGTAGGCCCTGCCGTCCTCGGTGCGGTTGCTCCGGGTGGTCGGGTCCAACGTGGCGAACAGCGCGTCCTCCACCAGCACGCCCGCCCCGGTGATCGCGTTGAGCAGGCTGGACTTGCCCGCGTTGGTGTAGCCGACGATCGCGACACCGGGTACCTCGTTGCGGCGCCGGGAGCCACGCTTGGTGTCCCGGACGGTGCGCATCGCGGTGATCTCCCTGCGCAGCTTGGCCATCTTGCGGTGGATGCGCCGCCGGTCCAGCTCGATCTTCGTCTCGCCGGGGCCTCGGCCACCGATGCCCACACCGCCAGCCGCCCGGCCACCGACCTGGCGGGACAGCGCTTCACCCCAGCCGCGCAGCCGGGGCAACAGGTAGGACAGCTGGGCCAGCTCGACCTGCGCCTTACCCTCCTTGGATCGGGCGTGCTGGGCGAATATGTCCAGGATCAGCGCGGTCCGGTCGATCACCTTGACCTTGAGCTGCTCCTCCAGCTGGCGCAGCTGGCCGGGCGACAGCTCGCCGTCGCAGATCACCGTGTCGGCGCCGCTGGCCAACACCGCGCCGCGCAGCTCGTCGACCTTGCCCGCGCCGACAAACGTCGCGGGGTCAGGCCGCTTGCGCCGCTGCACCAGCCCGTCCAGCACTACTGAGCCGGCCGTCTCGGCGAGCCGGGCCAGCTCTGCCAGCGAGGCGGCCGCCTGCTCGGCGGAGCCGTCGGTCCACACCCCGACCAGCACTACTCGCTCCAGCCGCAGCTGCCGGTACTCGACCTCGGTGACGTCGGCAAGCTCGGTGGACAACCCCGCGACCCGACGCAGCGAGGAGCGTTCCTCGAGCTCCAGGTCGCCGGTGGACGGTGCCAGATACGCAGTCGGTTGGTTCATATGCCAACCATCGTCCCACGGCCCGCACCCAGATTTCCGCTTTCGCCCGAGAAACTATGGGCTCAGTGGCCTACCGAGCGCCACCAGTCGGCCCGCAGCTCCCCTTCGGCCAACACCACTGCCGGCCCGGTCAGGCTGGCCTCGCCGCCGGCCAGCCGCACCAGGACCCGACCACCCGGCACGTGCACCACCAGCTCGCCCTCGTCCCTGCCCAGCCCGTGTAGCGCCGCGGCGGTGGCGGCAACCGTGCCGGTGCCACAGGAACGGGTCTCCCCCACCCCGCGCTCGTGCACCCGCATCCGCATCTCACCCGCGTCCGGCGCGGTGAAGAACTCCACGTTGCACCCGTGCGGGAACAGTGCGGCGTCATGAGCCGGGGGGCGGCTCAGGTCCAGCGTGTCCAGCTCGGCGGCGACCTGGCAGGCCAGGTGCGGGTTGCCCACGTCGACCGCGATGCCTTCGAAAGCACGCCCGCCCACCAGCGCGGCACCGCGCGGACCCAGCCGGACCGGGCCCATGTCGACGGTGACCTCGCCCTCTGGGGTGAACCCGACCTGCCGAGGCCCGCCACGGGTGCCCACCAGCAGGCCGGTGGACTCGGCGCCGGTCACCAGCCCGGCCTCGACCAGGTACCGGGCGAACACCCGCATGCCGTTGCCGCACATCTCGGCCAGCGAACCGTCCGCGTTGCGGTAGTCCATGAACCACTCGGCGCCGGCCTCAGCGCACCGCGCACCCACCGGATCGCCCAGCGCAAGGCCCCGCACCACGCGCAACACGCCGTCCGCGCCAAGGCCGCGCCGCCGGTCGCACAACGCACGCACCCGAGGCTCGGTCAGCTCCAGCGCGCCGTCCGGGTCGGGCAGCAGCACGAAGTCGTTCTCCGTGCCGTGCCCCTTGCGGAAGGGCACGCCCGCCTCCGGATCAGCCACCCGGTCAGACTACGTCGCCGGCCGCGTCGAGGGTGCGCAGTGCCGCGCCGAGCGGGTCGTCCAGGCCGTCCAGCCACTGGATTCTCGGGTCCCTGCGGAACCAGGCACGCTGGCGACGCACCAGCCGCCGGGTGGCCCGCGCGGTGTCCTCGGCCGCCTGCTCCAGGTCCGACGCACCGTCCAGTACGGCCAACACCTGCTGGTAGCCGACCGCTCGGGACGCGGTACGGCCCTCCCGCAGCCCCCGACCTTCCAGCTCCCGTACCTCTTCCACCAGGCCCGATGCGAACATCTGGCCGACCCGACCGTTGATCCGCTCGTCCAAGGCCTCGGTGGGCAGCTCCAGGCCGAGCAGCACAGCGCCGTAGCGCGGTTCGCCCAGCTCGGGCAGCTGCGCGCTGAACGGCTGGCCGGTGATCTCGATGACCTCCAGCGCGCGGACGATTCGCCGGCCGTTGCTGGCCAGCATGCCCTCGGCCGCGACCGGGTCCAGCTCGGCCAGCCTGCGGTGCAGCTCGGCGGGGCCCTGGACGGCCAGCCGCGCGTCCAGCCGCGCGCGGACCTCGGCATCCGTGCCAGGGAAGCTCAGCTCGTCGACGACCGCGCGCAAGTACAGCGCCGAACCACCCACCAGAACCGGTACCCGCCCGGCGGACCGCAGTCGGGTGATGATCGCCCGGGCGTCGCGCTGGAACGCGGCCACCGAGGCGGTCTGGGTGACCTCCAGAATGTCCAGCAGATGGTGCGGCACCTCACGGCGCTCCAGCTCGGAGAGCTTGGCCGTACCGATGTCCATGCCCCGGTAGAGCTGCATGGCATCGGCGTTGAGCACCTCACCGCCCAGCCGGCTGGCCAGCTCGACCCCCAGACCGGACTTGCCGGTCGCGGTCGGCCCCAGCACCACCACCACCCTTGGCAGGCTCACCGGCGCGCCCGTGCCCGGGCCGGCGGCCGGAACCGCCCGGCGACCAAGGACCACCCGGGTGACGCACCCCCGGTGAGCCGAGGGGCCATCAGCACGCGCCGGAACGCAACCCGCACCATCTCGACCACGGCTGGTCAGCCTAGTGGGCTCGGTAACGAGGACGGTTCGTCTCTCCACGGATGCCGCTGACTGCGTGGATGCGGTGGATTCTGTTTCGGTCCGGGCCCGGAGCTGTTTGAATCGCGGACGGGTCGCGCGGCAACGCCCGGCCATACGTCAAGGCTCCGCCGCGCGGCGGAGCGCCCGCCGCACGTCGGCAGGGCCGAGGCAAGGAGGCTGATGGTGGGGCATCAGGAGGCGTCGCAGCTGGATCGCGCGCAGGAAGAGCAGCAGCCGCGAGCCGAGGGGGCGGGAATCGCGCAAGGACGTCCCGACCAGCCCTCCGCACCGAGCGGCCCGGTGGCCCCGGCGCCCCGCGCGGGGCAGCCGGAACGCTCCGTTCCGGCGCCCAGCCCGGCAGAGCCGGCCAAGCCGGCCCCCCCGACGCCGCGCACGATGCCAGGCGCGGTGCGTGCGCCCGCCCCGACACCGCCGCCAACCCCCGCCGCCGCGGCGGCGCCGGTCGCCGAGGCGGTGCCGGCGCCGAATCCACCGCAGAGTGGTTCCCCGGCGATCGTGCACCCGGTGACCCCGGCCTGCGTCGACCCGGCCCGCTGGGGTCGGGTCGCCGAGGACGGCACCGTGTACCTGCGGACCCGCGACGGCGAGCGGGCGGTGGGCAGCTGGCAGGCCGGCGCGCCGGACGAGGGCCTTGCGCACTTCGCCCGCCGGTTCGACGACCTGCTCACCGAGGCCGAGCTGTTGACCTCGCGGCTGGCCGTCGGCGGCGGCGACCCCAAACACACTCTTTCCGGCGCCACCGCGCTGCGGGACGGGCTCGCTGAAGCGGCCGTGGTCGGCGACGTGGCCGGGTTGACCGCCCACCTGGACGCACTGGTGTCTCGGGCCCGGGAGGCGATGGACGAGGCCCGGTCGGCGCGCGACGCTGCCCGCGCCAAGGCCATCGCGCGCAAGGAGCAGCTCGCCGGCGAGGCCGAGCAGCTGGCCAGCGGCACCACACAGTGGAAGCAGGCCGGCGACCGGTTCAAGGAGATCCTGGAGGAATGGCGCACGATCCGGGGCATCGACCGCAAGACCGATGAGCAGCTGTGGAAACGGTTCTCCCGTGCCAGGGACAACTTCAACCGGCGGCGAGGGTCGCACTTCGCCGACCTGGACCGGCAGCGAGTCACCGCAAAAACCCGCAAGGAGGAGCTTGTCGCGGAGGCTGAGCAGCTGTCGGATTCCACCGACTGGGCGACCACCGCGGGCCGGTACAAGGAGCTGATGGCGGACTGGAAGGCCGCCGGCCGGGCGCAGAAGGACGCCGACGACACACTCTGGCAGCGGTTCCGCGCCGCGCAGGAGGCGTTCTTCACCCGCCGGTCCGCGCAGTTCGCCGAGCGGGACGCGGAGTTCACCGCCAACGCGGCCCTTAAGGAGCAGCTGCTGGCCGAGGCCGAGCGCGTCGACACCGGCAACCCGGACAGCGCCCGTGCCGCACTGCGCTCCATCCACGAGCGCTGGGAAGAGGCGGGCAAGGTGCCCAGGGAGCGGATCCGCGAGCTGGAGGACCGGCTGCGCGGCATCGAGGACCGCATCCGGGGTGAGTTGGACCGCAGGTGGCGTCGCTCCGACCCGGAGTCGGATGCGCGGGTGGCCCAGTTCCGGGAGCGGGTCCAACAGTTCGAGACGCAGGCGGCGAAGGCCCGCGCGGCCGGTGACACCCGTCGCGCCGAGCGGGCTCAGGGCCAGGCCGAGCAGTGGCGGGAGTGGCTCGCGACGGCGGAGAAGGCCGTCCAGCGCTGACCGGCTCCCGGACCCCGGTGACCCGCGCGCCAGCGGCCGTTTCCTTCGGCGCTAACCGTTGGCCCGGCCGCCGGGCCGGGACCACGCGACCCGGACCCACAACACCGTCAGCACCACCATCGCCAGCAGGGCGAGCACCAGGCCGGGTCCCGGACCGGTGCCTCCGCCCGGCGCGGTCTGCCGCGACCACACCGCCCACATACCGTTCACCACTGAGAAGCCGCCGCCGAAGGCGCACGCCCAGCCGATCGCCCACAGCCTGGTAGTCAGCGCGGCGGCCGAGCCGAGCACGCCGAACAGTGCCGAGGTGGTAGCGAACAGCCGGGGCAGCACGCCAAGGTGGCCGGCCCCGAGCAGCACCTGCCAGCCGTTGCTCGGGCCCGCCCAGGGCAGCACCTGCGCGCCGAGCAGCACCAACACCGCGACGGCGATGGCCAAGGCCGTGGCGCCCGGGTCCAACTGGGGCCAGCCGCGCATACCGGTCGGCCTTTCGTCGAGTCGGTTCAGCTCGTCAGGCATCTGGTTCATCCAGGTCTCCATCGGTCGCCGAGTTGGTTCGTGGCGGCCGCACGGTTGCGCCACCGTGCTGGGTCTGACCCATGCCCGGCAGGCCGAGGCCGGTCACCGTCGAGCGCCGCGCCGGCTCGGCCGTACCGCTCGACTCGCCGGGCAGGTAGCCATCGCCGGCAGCGGTGCGCCGGTGCGAGACCAGCGGACCGTCCGCGACCAGGTGGTGCGGCGCGCCGTAGGTGATGGTTGCGTGCACCACGTCCCCGGGCCGCACCCGCGCCGACCCCGGCGCGAAGTGCACCAGCCGCCCGTCCCTTGCCCGGCCGCTCAACCGGTTGGTCGCCCCGTCCTTGCGGCCCTCGCCCTCGGACACCAGCACTTCGACCGGACGGCCCTCCAGCTCCCGGTTGAGCTCCCAGGAGATCCGCTCCTGCTCGTCCACCAGTCGCTGGTAACGCCGCGAGACGACCGGCTTGGGCACCTGGTCGGCCAGCGTCGCGGCCGGGGTGCCCGGACGGGGTGAGTACTGGAAGGTGAACGCGTTCGCGAACCGGGCCTTGCGTACCACGTCCAACGTCGCCTCGAAGTCGTCCTCGGTCTCGCCGGGGAACCCCACGATGATGTCCGTGCTGATCGCCGCGTCGGGTATCGACGCCCGCACCTCGTCCAGGATCGCCAGGTACCGACCGGACCGGTAGGACCGGCGCATCGCCTTGAGCACCCGGTCCGAGCCGGACTGCAGCGGCATGTGCAGCTGCGGGCAGACCACCCGCGTCTGCGCCATCGCCGCGATCACGTCACTGGTGAAGTCACGGGGGTGCGGCGAGGTGAAACGCAGCCGCTCCAGCCCTTCGATCTCTCCGCAGGCCCGCAACAGCTTGCCGAAGGCTGCCCGGTCGCCGAACTCGACACCGTAGGAGTTGACGTTCTGCCCGAGCAGGGTTACCTCGAGCACGCCCTCGGCGGCCAGCGCGGACACCTCCGCGAGCACGTCACCGGGCCGCCGGTCCACCTCGCGGCCGCGCAACGAAGGGACGATGCAGAAGGTGCAGGTGTTGTTGCAGCCCACCGAGATGGACACCCATGCCGAGTGCGCCGAGTCCCGCCGGGCCGGCAGGCTGGACGGGAAGACCTCGAGCGACTCCTTGATCTCCACCTGTGCGGATTCGTTGTGCCGGGCGCGCTCCAGCAGCGCGGGCAGTGACCCCAGGTTGTGCGTGCCGAACACCACGTCCACCCACGGCGCCCGGCGCACGATCTCCGCGCGGTCCTTCTGCGCCAGACATCCGCCGACCGCGATCTGCATGCCCGGGTGCGCGGCCTTCACCGGGCGGAGGTGGCCGAGGTTGCCGTACAGCCGGTTGTCCGCGTTCTCCCGCACCGCGCAGGTATTGAAGACGACGACGTCGGGCTCCGCGCCGTCGGGCGCCGCGCGGTAACCGGCCGACTCGAGCATGCCGGCCAGCCGCTCGGAGTCGTGCGCGTTCATCTGGCACCCGTATGTGCGGATGTCGTAACTGCGGGTCGTCCGCTGGGTCGTCTCGGCCGTCACAAGTCCCAGGGTATGCCCGCGACGACTCCGGTTAGCCGGGGCCCGGGGTATGCGCTGGCCAGCGGCGGCGTCCGGAGGCAGGATCCGGCTGTGCACGCGTATCCGGGTCACCTCAGCCGTCGCTCGGTGCTGCGTGCCGGCACCGCGTCTGCCTTGGGTGGACTGCTGGGCACCGCTCTCACCGGTTGCGGCTCGGCGTTCACCGGCACCCGGCTGGCGTTGGGCACCGGCGGCTCACAGGGGGTGTACTACACCCTGGGTGTCTCGCTGGCCGACTTCTGGTGGCACACCCTCGATCTGGCGCAGCGCCCGAACGTACGCACCACTGCCGGCTCGGTGCAGAACCTCGCGCTGCTGTGCAGCGGTACGGTGGACGTCATCTTCAGCGCCGCGGACGTCGCCGACATCGCGCTGGACCAGCCCAGCGCACCGGGCCGCAGACCTCGCGCGTTGGCCCGGATCTATGACGATGCGCTCCAGGTGGTGGTGCCGGTCGACTCCGCCATCACCCGGCTCTCCGACCTTCGGGGAAAGCGGGTCTCCATCGGCGCGTCCGACTCCGGGGTGATCGTGATGGCGGACCGGCTCCTGGCCACCGCGGGGCTTTCCCCCGAGCACGACCTGACCTCCAGCACGCTGGGCATCGACGAGTCGGTCGCGGCGCTGCGCGATGGCCGCATCGACGCATTCTTCTGGTCCGGAGGACTGCAAACCCCCGGCATCACCGAGCTTGCTTCAGTGCGCCCCATCCGGCTGCTGGACCTCGCGGACCTGCTCCCCCAACTGCGCCGAAGCTATCCGGTATACAATATAGGTACCGTCCCGGCGGCGACCTACAAGATCCCGGATCGGGTCACCACGGTCACCGTCCGCAACTTCCTGCTGGTGCAGGACTCGATGCAGGACGACCTGGCGGAGGCACTGGTAGCCGGGCTGTTCGCCGCTTCGGAGCAACTGGTGAGGGCCAGCCCGGCCGGCCGCTCGATCGACGCCCGCTCCGCCATCGGCACCCAACCCGTTCCGCTGCACCCGGGCGCGGAACACTACTACCGGTCCGCCAAGGACTACGACTAGCTGCATCGAGTACCAGTATTTGCGGTACACAGCTCGCGCACAGCCGGTTCTTATGTAGCACTGCTACCTTCCGGGCCGTCGCTCAGCAAGATCTCAGCAGTTTATCGGCGGGGAAGGCGTGTCATGCGGGCCGAGGCACTCAAAGGGCACCTGGATGCGTTGCTACTTGCGGTTCTCGAGCCGGCTCCGGCGCACGGCTTCGCGGTGATGGCCGAGCTGCGCAGGCGCACCAACGGGACGGTCGACCTCGAAGGCGGCACCCTCTACCCGGCGCTGCGCCGGCTCGAGGAAGCCGGTCTGATCGCCGGCACCTGGACCACCGGCGCCGGGCGGCGCAGGCGCGAGTACGAGCTGACCGAACTGGGCCGGGCCGCGCTGCGCACCGAACGGAGCATCTGGCGGGACTTCGTGTCGACCATCGGTAGGGCCCTGGAGCCGGCACACATCGAGCCGACCCAAGCCGCCACGGCCTGACCCTCTGGTTGTCGCGGTCGAGCCCGAGCTCGGTGCCACCCGAGTCAGTCGGCTGGGGGCAGGGCAACCAGTACCCGCAAGCCACCGCCAGGGGGTAGGTCCAGGCTCAGCGCGCCGCCGGCCCGCCGGACCGTGCTCCGCGCGATCGCAAGGCCAAGGCCCGACCCGTCGACGTTGTGCTGCGTAGGACTGCGCCAGAACCGGTCGGTTGCCCGGTCCATCTCGTCGGCCGCTATACCCGGCCCGTGGTCGCGCACCGCCAGGTTGACCCGGCCGTCCTCCGACTCGGTGTGCACGGTGATCTCGCCGCCAGGTGGGCTGAACTTGATCGCGTTGTCCAGCAGCGCGTCCAGCACCGTCTCCAGGGTGCCGGGCGGAACCCGCACGCGCAGCCGCTCACGCCCGGTCCGACTCAGCCGCAGCGTCTCGTGCTCGGCCAACACCCCCCATGCGTCCAGCCGGTCGGCCAGCACCTCGTCCAGATCGATGGTCCGCGCGCCGGTGGGTGCTCGCTCCGCCCTGGCCAGCGCGAGCAGGCCGTCCAGGACCTCACCCAGCCGGTCGGCTTCCTCCAGGGCGGCCTGGTGCTCCTCGGCACGACCCGGGCCGGCGCGGTCTTCCAGGTTGTTCAGCCGCAGCCGCAACGCGGTGAGTGGGTTGCGCAGCTGGTGCGAGGCATCCGCGACAAATGCTCGCTGCGCGGCGAGTGCCTGGGTGACGGCGGCCGCCATCTGGTCGAAGGAGCGGGTCAGCTCGCGCAGCTCCGGCGGCCCGTCGCCCTCGCCAACCGGCTCGGCCGGCTCACCGGACAGCACCGACCCGGCCACCCTGGCCAGCCCGGAGTCCAGCCGCCGCACCGGACGCAGGATCCAGCGCACCACCGGCAGCGCGACCATCGCGGCCAGCCCGAGCATGACCAGACCGCCGAGGAAAAGCGCCGCGCACTCGATGAACACGTCGCGGCGCAGCGCGGAGGTCGGCGAGATGGTGACGACCGCGCCGCGCACCTCCCCGTCCAGCAGTACCGGCTCGGCCAGCAGCATCGGACGGCCGGTCCACAGCAGCATGATCTGGTACGGCTCCGACCGCCGCCCGGCCAGCGCCACCTTTACCCGGTAGCTGTCCACGTCCATGCCCGGTCGGGAGCTCACCAGCGGCCGGCAGTCCTGGCCGACCAGTGCCACCGCGACGCCGTAGACCTGGTCGTAACGCTGCATCTCGGGTAGCAGGGTTGCAGTGTCGGCGTCCACCAGCGGGCGTTGGGCCAATGCCGCGAACCGTACCGTGTCGGAGAGCCGGTCCACGAACTCTCGCTGCACCGCGGCACGGGCGCCGGTCAATGCCAACGGCACCCCGAGCCCCACCAGCACCATGGCCACCAGCACCATCACCGTGAACAACAGCCGTCGACGCACCGAGCTAACCGCCCGCGCCAGCCGGCCCGAGCCGGTAACCCACGCCGCGCACCGTCTGCACCAGGTCGGGCCGACCGAGCTTGGTACGCAGCGTCGCGACGTGCACGTCCAGCGTGCGGTTGGCCCCCGGCCAGCTGCGCCCCCACACCTCGGCCACGATCCGGTTGCGGGTGCACACCGCGCCGCCCGCCGTGGCCAGCAGCGCGAGCACCTGGAACTCCTTGCGGGACAGCATGACCGGCTCGCCGTTCACCAGCACGGTGTGCCGTGCCAGGTCGACCCGCACGCCGTCCACCTCCACCAGCTCGACCGCGCCGACCCCGGGCAGGGTGCTCCTTCGTCGCCGGTACACCGCTTCCACCCTGGCCACCAGCTCGCCGACGTCGTAGGGCTTGACGAGGTAATCGTCCGCGCCGGTGTGCAGCCCGAGGATGCGATCGTCCACCTCACCCCGCGCCGACACGATGATGATCGGCACGTCGCTGGTCTCCCGGATGATGCGACAGACGTCCACGCCGTCGATGTCGGGCAGGCCGAGATCCAGCAGCACCACGTCCACCTCGGCGAGGTGCCCGACCACCTCGCGCCCGCCGGACAGCCGCACCATCGTCATCCCGTGCCGGCGCAACGCCGGGCGCAGCGCCGCGGCGACCCGGTCATCGTCCTCGACAAGCAGTATGCGCACCGCAGACGCCCCCGTGGTGATCGCCGTTACGTTACATAGTTGAGACCCACAGTGTTGCTCAAAGGTTGCTCAAAGATATGGACGCAGGCGGGTCAGCCGCCCTAGCCTCGCTAACCCGAGCTTCGCTGAGAGGTTGCTGAGTACTTGGTTGAGTCCAACTCGATGGTCGCACCGATGATTCGGGTCGCGAACGTCGACAAACACTTTGGTGAGCTGCACGTACTGCGGGACATCAACCTCGAGGTCGCCGTCGGCCAGGTACTGGTGGTACTCGGCCCGTCCGGGTCGGGCAAGTCCACGCTGTGCCGCGCGATCAACCGGCTGGAGCCGGTGGACAGCGGCAGCATCGAGATCGACGGCAAGCCGTTGCCGCTGGAAGGCAAGGCACTGGCGCAGCTGCGCGCGGATGTCGGCATGGTCTTCCAGAGCTTCAACCTGTTCGCGCACAAGACCATCCTGCAGAACGTCACGCTCGGCCCGCTCAAGGTCCGCAAGGTGGCCAAGGCGGAGGCCGAGGAGCATGCGCTGGAACTGCTGGAGCGGGTCGGTATCGGCAACCAGCGGGACAAGTACCCGGCGCAGCTGTCCGGCGGCCAGCAGCAGCGCGCCGCGATCGCCAGGGCGCTGGCCATGCGCCCGAAGGTGATGTTGTTCGACGAGCCTACCTCGGCGCTGGACCCGGAGATGGTCGGTGAGGTGCTGGACGTGATGACCGGGCTGGCCAAGGAGGGCATGACCATGCTCGTGGTCACGCACGAGATGGGCTTCGCCCGCCGCGCGGCCAACCGGGTGGTGTTCATGGCCGACGGCGAGATCGTCGAGAACTCCACGCCGGACGAGTTCTTCACCAAGCCGCGATCCGACCGGGCCAAGGACTTCCTCGGCAAGATCCTCACCCACTGAGGAACTCGCGCAGACACACCTGAGCCCGGGCCCCGAAACCTGGGCGACCACACGAGATGGAGAAGCACATGAAGTGGCGAGCACTCGCCGTAGGGCTGCTGGTAGGCGCCCTCGGCCTGACCGCGTGCGGCAAGGAGGGCGCGCCGGGCGGTGGCGGCTCCCCGGTCGTCAACGAGCCGGCGGCCAGCAACGTCCAGGTTGCCGGCTCCGCCACCTTCGAAAGGATGAAGCAGCGCGGCCAGGTCATCATCGGCGTGAAGAACGACCAGCCGGGCCTCGGCCAGTTCGACCCGACCTCGAACACCTACAGCGGCTTCGACATCGAGATCGCCCGGTTGGTGGCCAGCCAGCTTGGCTTCTCTCCCGATAAGATCAAGTACTCGGTGGTCCAGTCGGCCGCCCGCGAGGACGCAATCGCCCGGGGGGACGTGGACTACTACGTCGGGACCTACACGATCAACGAGAACCGCAAGCAGCGGGTCGCGTTCGCCGGCCCGTACTTCGTCGCCGGGCAAGGGCTGCTGGTCCGCGAGGACGAGACCGCCGTCACCGGCAAGGAATCGCTGAAGGGCAAGAAGGTCTGCTCGGCAAACGGCTCGACGCCGCTGCAGCGAGTGCAGCGGCAACAGCTGACCGAACCGAACAACATCATCGGCTTCCAGACCTACACCCAGTGCGTCGAGCAGCTGCGGAACAAGCAGGTGGACGCGGTGACCACGGACGACGCGATTCTCAAGGGCTACGCCGCGCAATCCCCGGAGCAGCTCAAACTCGTCGGCCAGCCGTTCTCCTCGGAGCCATATGGCATCGGCCTGCCGCACGACGACAAGGCACTGCGCGACAAGGTGAACGATGTCCTGCAGCAGTCGTTCCAGGACGGCACCTGGCAGAAGATCTACGACGCCACGCTCGGCAAGTCCGGCTCGCCGTCCGGTCCGCCGCAGCTTCAGCGGTACTGATCGTCACCCGGGCCGGTGGATGGCACACACCATCCACCGGCCGACCCGTCGGAGGTCGCTGTGAACGTGCTGCTGGACAACCTCCCCGTCTTCGGCACCGGGTTCCTCGGCACCATCGAGCTCTTCTTCGTCGCCGGGATCGGCTCGCTGATCTTCGGTGCCGTGCTCGCCGCGATGCGGGTCAGCCCGGTACCGGTACTCCGCGTGGTGGGCACCGGGTACGTGAACACGTTGCGGAACACGCCGCTGACCCTGGTGCTGTTCTTCTTCGCGTTCGCCTACCCGGCACTGAAAATCGTGGACCTTTCGTTCTTCACCCTGGCCAGCGTCGGGTTGGTCGTATACACCTCGGCGTTCGTCTGCGAGGTGGTCCGTTCCGGGATCAACACCGTGCCTCTCGGGCAGGCCGAGGCGTCCCGGGCGCTTGGCTTCACCTTCACCCAGACCCTTGCTGAGGTGGTCATGCCCCAGGCGATGCGCGCGGTGGTCCCACCGCTGACCAGCATCATGATCGCAATGCTCAAGAACACCACGGTGGCGGCCGGCTTCTCCGTGCTCGAGGCGGGCGGCATCTACGCGACACTGTCCGAGCGCGGCTATAGCGTGATGATCGGGCTTCTCTGGGTGGCACTAGGCTTCTTGGTCCTTGTCACGCCACTGAGCCTGTTGCAGCGGCGCCTGGAGTCGCGTTGGAGCGTGGCCCGGTGACCACCGAAGCCGACAGCGAAGGAGCATCGCAGCGAGGCCCGGCGAGCTGGCGGCGGGCACAGTGCGGACTGCGCGGAGGCGGGCAGTGACAGCCGTGCTGTACGACACGCCGGGGCCACGAGCCCGGGTGCGCAACGCCAGCCTCGGTGCGCTCGGGGCGGTCCTGGTCATCGCGGTTCTCGCGTTCCTGCTGTACCGCTTCGCCGACACCGGCCAGTTCACCGGGCGTCGGTGGGGCTGGATCCAGTATGTCGAAATCCAGAAACTGCTGATCAGAGCGCTGCTCAACGTGCTAGCGGCGTTCGCGATGGGCGCGGTGCTGGCGCTGGCATTCGGCGCGGTCTTCGCCGCCTGCCGGCTTTCCGACCATGCCTGGTTGAGCCGGCCGGCGGTCGTCGTCGTGGAGTTCTTCCGCGCGATACCGCTGCTCGTGATGATCTTCTTCTTCTACTACGGCCTGCCGCCCGCCACGGGCATCTCGGTGACCCCTTACTGGGCGGTCGTGCTCGGCTTGACTCTCTACAACGGCTCGGTACTCGCCGAGATCTTCCGGGCCGGTGTGCTGTCACTGTCCCGAGGTCAGAGCGAAGCCGCGTACGCACTGGGCATGCGCAAGAGCCAAGTCATGACCAGCGTGCTGTTGCCGCAGGCCGTCCGCGCCATGTTGCCGACGATCATCAGCCAGCTCGTCGTGCTGCTCAAGGACACCGCGCTCGGCTTCCTGATCGGCTTTCAGGAGCTGCTGTTCGTGGCAAGGACGCTGGGCAGCCAGGGCATGTTCGACTACCCGATCCTGCCGGTCGCCTTCGTGGTCGCGATGATCTACATCGCGATGTGCCTGCTGCTCTCCGCCGCCGCCGGATACCTGGAGCGACGCACCCGCCGCAGCCCGAAGGGCGTCGCGCGGACCCCCGCCGACACGGCGAAGGCTGAGGCAGCCGCGATAGCGGGCCAGACGCAGTTCTGAGGATCACCCTGACAAGGCCCAGGACCGCAGTCATTCGGCTGTGCCGGGTCAATTCGGTACGGAGGGGGTCGGGACGGGCGGCGGCGCCGGTGTGCGCGTCGCGGTGACCTTCCAGATCTTGCCGTTCGCCTTGGACAGCACGAACAGCTGGCCCCGGGCGTCGGTGCCGAAGCGCAGGTCGACCTTCTGGTGGCCGGCCAGTTCGACCTCCGGCGTGCTGGCCACCTGTTCCATGGTGATCTGCTCGCCGGCCTGGTCGAACAGGGTCAGCTCGTAGACGGTGGCCAGATGTCCGCCGCCCCGGCGCATGTCCTGGACGTCGGTGTAGAAGATCCGCCCGGTCACCCCGTCCCCGAACACGTATTTGCCCTGCAGCGCGGGCAGGGCGTCGCCGCGGTACACCCCGCCTGCGATCACCGCGTACCCGCTGTCCTCGCACTTGGGCCGGTCGGGCGGCGGGTCGTTGTGCCCGTAGGCGGCTACCGGGTAGGTGTAGTGGTGTTGCTGGTCATCCGGGGGCACCGGGTAGATGTCGCAGGAGTCCGGGCCGTCGCCCAGCTTCACCACGAACGGGCCTTCCCGATCGCTCCAGCCGAAGTTGTCCCCGCCCGCACCTCGTAGATCGACTCCACCTGCTCGTTGCCGATGTTGCCAAGGAACATCCGGTGGTCCTCGCCCGCATCCCAGCTGAAGCGGTACGGGCCGCGCAGCCCGGAGGCGTAGATCTCCGGAAGGATCCCCGACCGGCCGACGAACGGGTTCGTCGGCGGGATGCCGTAGGCGCCGCCCGGTGCGTCGTGGGCCAGCGGGTCGATCCGCAAGATCTTGCCCTGCGGCAGGGCTAGGTCGCCGGGCACCGTGGTGTGCTTGGTCTCGGTGGCGTCCCCGGCGGCACCGCCGTCACCCACCGCCAGGTAGAGCAGCCCGTAGTCCGGGCTGCCCGGCGTCGCGGTCGGGTTGAAGCCGATCTGCTGGATCCCGTGGATGTCGTCCTCGAAGCCCAGCCGGAGCACCTCGCGGTGGGTGCCGGAGAAGGTGTCCGCGGCCGGGATGGTCGCGGTCCACTCGGTGATCACGCCCTGGTTCGTGGTGGTCGTCGGTGCGGGCAGACTTGGTTTCTTGGTCGTCAGCGCGTCCCGGGCCTCCGAGTCGACCGTGTAGAATTTGCCGTTGCGCGCGAAGTCGGGGTGGAAGGCGACGAAGCCGAACCCGGTGCCGATCCCGTCGTGGTCCCAGAAGCTGGCGCCGACCTGCTTGGCCACGTCCAGGTAGACCTGAGGCGTGCCGTTGCGCAGCACGTACAGCTTGCCGTTCAGGTCGGGTACGAACAGCCGCCCGGAGCCGTCCGGGATCTCACCGAGATAGTTGATCCGGTTCCAGCGATCGAGGTTGTCGCCGGACTCCACCGGCGGGTTGGGCGCCGAGCGGGGCATCTGGGCGAACGGGGTGAGGATCAGCCCAATACCGGCCGGGGTGGGGTTGGGCAGGGGGTGGGTGAGCGGCACCCCCGGTTCGGCGGTGGCGCCGGACGACGGCGGCGTGCTCGGGGACCGCACGATCGGAGCCGGCACCGAGCACGCCGCCACAGCGGCCACGGCGAGAATCGCCAGCACCCAGCGCACCCGTGACCGAGCGCCGCGTCGGGTCGCGCAGGGGAGCGCCCCGTCGCCGATCCACGTGCCGGGGGCCGACCCCTCGCCGATCCGTCGCATGCCTCTCCCGACCTCGGAGTCCGTACCGCGCGAGCCAGGTGTCGACGACGGCGGCGTGATCTCCGACGGTGTCGGCCGGAATGCTACCGCGGTCGGGATAGGGTGTGACCCTCGACACAGGCCGGTGGCGCCGGCCCGACTGACGAGGGTGGGACCGGCGCCCGGAGTCGGTGAGGTTGCGCGGCTACCTGGTCGCCGCCGAGTCCCCGCGCTTGAATATCTTGCTGCCCAGCCAGACCAGCGGGTCGTACTTGCGGTCCACCACGCGCTCCTTGAGCGGGATCAGCGCGTTGTCGGTGATCTTGATGTGCTCCGGGCAGACCTCGGTGCAGCACTTGGTGATGTTGCAGTAGCCAAGGCCGTGTTCCTCCTGGGCGGCGTGCTGGCGGTCCGCGGCGTCCAGCGGGTGCATGTCCAGCTCGGCGATCCGCATCAGGTAGCGCGGACCGGCGAACTCCGGCTTGTTCTCCTCGTGGTCGCGCACCACGTGGCAGGTGTTCTGGCACAGGTAGCACTCGATGCACTTGCGGAACTCCTGGCTGCGCTCCACATCGACCTGCTGCATGCGGTACTCGCCGGGCTTCACTCCCGGCGGCGGGGCGAACGCCGGGATCTCCCGCGCCTTCTGGTAGTTGAACGACACGTCGGTGACCAGGTCGCGGACCACTGGGAAGGTACGCATCGGGGTCACGGTGATGACCTCGGACTCGGTGAAGGTGGACATCCGGGTCATGCACATCAGCTTCGGGCGGCCATTGACCTCCGCGCTGCACGAGCCGCACTTGCCGGCCTTGCAGTTCCACCGGACCGCGAGGTCGCCGGCCTGGGTCTGCTGCAGGCGGTGGATGATGTCCAGCACCACCTCGCCCTCGTTGACCTCGACCTCGTAGTCGACGAGGTCGCCCTTCTCCGCGTCGCCCCGCCAGACCCGGAAATGTCCCGTGTAGCTCATGCCGTCCCACCCTTCTCGGCCGAGCCAGCGGCGGCGTCGGCCCTGTGGCCGCCGAGCTCCTCACCGGTGTAGTACTTCTTCAGCTCGTCCATCTCGAACAGGTCGAACAGCTCCGGTCGCATCGCGAGCTGTTCCTTGCGCTCGAGGTTGATGTCGTCCTCGCCGTTGGCGGATGCCACCAGCAGCACGTGCCGCCAGTCGGAGTCCATCACCGGGTAGTCGTCGCGGGTGTGCCCGCCCCGGCTCTCGGTGCGCTCCAGCGCCGCCTTCGCCACGCACAGCGACACCAGCAGCATGTTGCGCAGGTCCAGCGCGAGGTGCCAGCCGGGGTTGAACTCCCGGCGGCCGTCGACCGCGACCTGGCGGGTCCGGCCGCCGAAGTCCAGCAGCTTCTTGAGCGCCTGCTCCATCTCGTCGCCGTTGCGGATGATGCCGACCAGGTCGTTCATCGTCTGCTGCAGGTCGAGCTGCACGGAGTAGGGGTTCTCGCCGCCCTCGTTCTTGAACGGCAGCAGCGCGCGGTCCCTGGCCACGTTGACGTCCGCCTCGTCCAGCGCGGGACGCTCGCCCAGCCCGTCGAGGTAGCTCACCGCGCCCAGCCCGGAACGGCGGCCGAACACCAACAGGTCGGACAGCGAGTTGCCACCCAGCCGGTTGGACCCGTGCATGCCGCCCGAGCACTCCCCCGCGGCGAACAGCCCGGGCACGGTCGACGCGCCGGTGTCCGGGTCGACCTCGACGCCACCCATCACGTAGTGACAGGTCGGGCCGACCTGCATCGGCTCCTTGGTGATGTCGACGTCGGCCAGCTCCTTGAACTGGTGGTGCATCGACGGCAGCCGCTTGATGATCTCCTCGGGCTTCATCCGGGAGGACACGTCCAGGAACACCCCGCCCTGCGGCGAGCCCCGGCCGGCCTTGACCTCCGAGTTGATCGCCCTGGCCACCTCGTCACGCGGCAGCAGCTCCGGTGGGCGCCGGTTGTTGTCCGCGTCGGTGTACCAGCGGTCGCCCTCCTCCTCCGTGGTGGCGTACTGCTCCTTGAACACGTCCGGGATGTAGTCGAACATGAACCGCTTGCCCTCGGAGTTGCGCAGCACCCCGCCGTCGCCTCGGACCGACTCGGTGACCAGCAGGCCCTTCACCGACGGCGGCCAGACCATGCCGGTCGGGTGGAACTGGACGAACTCCATGTTGATCAGCGTCGCGCCGGCGCGCAGCGCCAGCGCGTGGCCGTCCCCGGTGTACTCCCAGGAGTTGCTGGTCACCTTGAACGACTTGCCGATCCCGCCGGTGGCCAGCACCACCGCCGGCGCCTCGAACAGGATGAAACCGCCGGTGTTGCGCCAGTACCCGAACGCGCCGGACACCCGGTCACCCGTCTTGATCAGCTCGGTGATGGTGCACTCGTGGAAGACCCGGATCCGGGACTCGTAGTCGCCCGTCTCGGCGAAGTCCTCCTGCTGCAGCGACACGATCTTCTGCTGCAGGGTGCGGATCAGCTCGAGGCCGGTCCGGTCACCGACGTGCGCCAGCCGGGGGTAGGTGTGCCCGCCGAAGTTCCGCTGGCTGATCTTGCCGTCCTTGGTGCGGTCGAACAGCGCGCCATAGGTCTCCAGCTCCCAGACCCGGTCAGGGGCCTCCTTCGCGTGCAGCTCGGCCATCCGCCAGTTGTTCATGAACTTGCCGCCGCGCATGGTGTCGCGGTAGTGCACCTGCCAGTTGTCGTGCGGGTTGGCGTTGCCCATCGACGCCGCGCAGCCGCCCTCGGCCATCACGGTGTGCGCCTTGCCGAACAGCGACTTGCTGATGATCGCGGTCTTCTTGCCCTGCAGCCGCGCCTCGATGGCCGCGCGCAGCCCGGCCCCGCCCGCGCCGATCACCACCACGTCGTAGTGCTGCCGCTCGATCGCGTTCGGATCCGCCGGCTCGCCTGTTGCCCTGCTCATACCTTCACCCGTGTTCATCCGAGCTGTCTCAGACATGTGTCAGCTGCCTCAGTTCACAATCCGCGGGTCGGAGAACCACCCGGCGGACACGGCCATCACGTAGAAGTCGGTCAGCGCCAGCGTGCCCAGGGTGGTCCAGGCCAGTTCCTGGTGCTTGGCGTTGAGCTTGGTCACCTGAGTCCACAGCCGGTAGCGGATCGGGTGCCTGGAGAAGTGGTTCAACCGCCCGCCCATGATGCTGCGGCACGAGTGGCAGGACAGTGTGTACGCCCACAGCAGCACCACATTGGCCACGATGATCAAGGTGCCGAGCCCGAGGCCGAACCCGCCGCCCGCACCGTGGAACGCCTCGACCGCGTCGATGGTGTTGATCACCGAGATGATCGCGGCGATGTAGAAGAAGTAGCGGTGCAGGTTCTGCCCGAGCAGCGGGAACCGGGTCTCGCCGGTGTAGCGCGAGTGTGGCTCCGCGACCGCGCAGGCCGGCGGGGACTGCCAGAAGCCGCGGTAGTAGGCCTTGCGGTAGTAGTAGCAGGTGAGCCGGAACAGCAGCAGGAACGGCAGTGTGATCGCGCCGAACGGCATGATCGGCCAGTCCGGCAGGAACCGGCCGAACAGTGCGGCATCCGGGTCACAGCCCAGCGACACGCACGGCGAGTAGAACGGCGTCAGGTAGTGGTACTCGGGAACCCAGTACCACTTCTGCAGGAAGACCCGGACGGTTGCGTAGCTTACCCACGCCGCCAGCCCGATGACGGTCATCAGGGGCGGCAGCCACCATCGGTCCTTCCGGAGGGTCCTGGCCGCGATCTGCGCCCGCCCGGCGGACGCTTCTGTGGTGGATGACACGTCGGAGAAGTCCTCATCTGCTTCGGTGTCGACGACGTGCGCTAACGCCACACACGTCGTCGGGTACATGTCGTTCGGGTGTCACGGAGCGTACGACGCGCATCACAGGTCAGCTGGCTCAGGGCAGCATCAACAGCCCAGGTAGAGACAGGGGTCACACAAACCAGTGACCAGGTGTGACGAAGGTCAAATGTCCGTTCCGCGGCGGCCGGACAGGCGCCCTCGGCGGGGCCCGCTCGGCGCCCGCCGGGCGCTTGCCGGCCGGTGTTCAACGCTCGGCCCGGCCACGCAGCGTGGCGGCCAGGTAGTCGTGGTTCAGCTGTGCGATCACATCCAGTGGTATCTCCTTCGGGCAGACAGTGGTGCACGCTCCGGTGTTGGTACATCCGCCGAAGCCGTTCTCGTCGTGCGCGGCGAGCATCTGCCGGGCCCGCTGGTAGCGCTCCGGTCGGCCCTGCGGCAGCTGGCCGAGGTGAGTGGTCTTGGCGCCGAGGAACAGCGAGGCGGAACCGTTCGGGCAGGCGGCCACGCAGGCTCCGCAGCCGATGCAGCTGGCCGCCGCGAAGGATCGGTCCGCGCTCGCCGGGCGGGATGTCACCCGGCGCGCGGTCGTCGCCGGGGCGCCGGGGCACCCAGACCCGCCCGTCGTTGCGCAGCGACTCCGACATCAACGTCAGCTTGGACTGGTGCTGCCCGGACACCGGGATGCAGGTCGGGTGGATCTGGGTGAAGCACGGGTTGGCGAACAGCGCGCCCTTGCGGTGCGCCCGCCAACTGGCCGTGACGTTACAGCCCTTGGCATTGGTGGACAGGTGGAAGACGTTGCCGTACCCGCCGGTGGCCAGCACCACCGCGTCGGCCAGGTGCGTGGTGATCTCGCCGGTGACCAGGTCCCTGGCCGCGATGCCTCGGGCCCGGCCGGCCACCGTGACCAGCTCCAACATCTCGTGGCGCGGATACATCCGCACCGTGCCGGCGTCGATCTGCCGCTCCAGCGCCTGGTAGGCGCCGATCAACAACTGCTGGCCGGTCTGGCCCCTGGCGTAGAACGTGCGCGATACCTGCACGCCGCCGAACGAGCGGAGCTCCAGCAGGCCGCCGTACTCCCGGGCGAACGGCACGCCCTGGGCCACACACTGGTCGATGATCTGCCGGCTGATCTCGGCCAGCCGGTGCACGTTCGACTCCCTGGCCCGGAAGTCGCTGCCCTTGACCGTGTCGTAGAACAGCCGGTGCACGCTGTCGCCGTCGTTGCGGTAGTTCTTCGCCGCGTTGATGCCGCCCTGCGCGGCGATCGAGTGCGCCCGGCGCGGGCTGTCCTGGTAGCAGAACGAGCTGACCCGGTAGCCGAGCTCGCCCAGCGACGCACCGGCCGAGGCGCCGGCCAGCCCGGTGCCCACCACGATGATGTGCCGCGAGCGTTTGTTGGCCGGGTTGACCAGCTTGACCCCGAACCGGCGGCGCTCCCAACGGGTCTCGATGGGCCCTGTCGGCGCGGCCTGGTCCGCGACCGGTGAGCCGACGGTGTAGTCGCTGTAGGACATGTTCAGACCAATCCCGCGGTGACCGCGAGCGGGACTGACAGGAATCCGAGGGTGAGCACAACGGCGAGCACCGTGGACAGGCCCTTGAGGAGCCGCTGCCTGGGGCCGGTCGATACCCCGAGGGTCTGCAGCGCACTCCACAGCCCGTGCCGTACGTGGAACCCCACCGCGACCACCGCCAGCGCGTAGCACAACGTGACGTACCAGCGGCTCGGGGTGAAGTCGGCGGCCACGTTCTCATAGACCCGCAGGTGCACACCGTTCGGGTTCAACGTGCCGGCGGTGAGGTCGAGCAGGTGGTAGATCACGAACAGCAGGATGATCACCCCGCCCCAGCGCATGGTGCGGGCCGCGTAGCTGCCCGGCACCTTGTTGCGCACGGCGTAGCGCACCGGGCGCGCGCGGCGGGCCCGGCGGGTGAGCAGCGCGGCCGACCAGACGTGCGCCAGGACCGCCGCCACCAGGACCACCCGGATGATCCACAATGTGCCGCTGTAGGGCAGCACCGGCTCCAGGATGGTGCGCAGCCAGGCGGCGTAGCCGTCCAGCGCGGCGGCGCCGAGGAAGATCTTCAGGTTGCCGACCATGTGCAGCACCAGGTAGAGCAGCATCAGGCCGCCACTGGTCGCCATCACGAACTTGAGCAGCACCGACGGCAGCAGGCGCCGCCCGGTGGCGGTCGCCCTCGGCATCGCGTCCCGCCGCGCTGGGTCAAGAGTTCGCACAGCGGTCAGTGCACTACCGCGTCGACCGGACGTCCAATGCATCGACGGGCAGGTTTCGATGCACGTACGCTATGATAGTGACCCTTGCCCAGTTCGGGTACTTCGTCGCGGTAGCCGATGTGCGCAGCTTCACTCGCGCCGCGGAGCTGGCCGGGGTGGCCCAGCCGACCCTGTCCCGCCAGCTCAAGACTCTGGAGGACGAGCTGGGCGCGCCACTGGTGAACCGGGGCACCCCTGTCACCCTCACCCCGGCCGGCGAGGCGGTGCTTCCGCTGGCCCGCCGGATGTTGGCCGACGCGGACAGTGCCCGGACCGCCGTCGCGGAGATCGTCGGGCTGCGCCGGGGCAACCTGCGGGTCGGCGCCACGCCGTCGCTGTGTATCGGCGTGCTGGCCGACGTGCTGCGGGTGTTCCACGAGCAGCATCCCGAGATCCACCTGCGACTGACGGAGAACGGTTCCCAACCACTCGTGCGGGAGCTCCTCGGCGGCGCCCTCGACGTGGCGCTGGTGATCGTGCCACCGGGTGGACTGGATCCCACGCTGCACCTCACGCCGCTACTGCGTGAGCGGCTGTCGGTGGCCTCGCCCCGGTCCGGCCCGGCACCGGCCCGGCGGGGGTCGATGTCGATCGTCGAACTGTCGCGGCGGCCGCTGGTCATGGTGCGCCAGGGCTACGACCTGCGGGAGGTCACCCTGCAGGCCTACCGGGAGGCCGGTGTGACGCCGCGGTTCGCCGTGCAGGGTGGCGAGATGGACGCGATGCTGCGGCTGGTCGAGACCGGCACCGGTGTCGCGGTGGTGCCCGACCTGATCTTTGCCGGCCGGCCCCGGCTGCGGCGCACGGTGCTCACTCCCCCGCTCTACCGGACCGTTGCCATCGCCCGGCGCGCCGACATCACTCCCATCCAGTCGGCGCAGGCCTTCACCGATACCTTGCTGTCGTTCCTCGATGACGTGGCCGCCGCCGGCGGACTGTCTGCCGACGTGCAGATCCTGCATCGCCGGTGATGCCTGGACCGACGCCGGCAGACCGACAAGCAGGCCCTAACCGAGGTCGGCCGGACCCAGCTCCTCGTCCTCGGCGCCGTGCTCGGCCAGCGCGGCGCGGACCACTTCGGTCGCGACCCCGGACGGATATCCCCTGCGGGCCAGCATGCCGAGCAGCCGCTGCCCGGCCTTGGCCCGCTCCCCCGGCCCGTCCACGCGCAGGGTGCGCAGCCGGCGCTCGATCAACTCCCGAGCCGTACGGCGCTCGGACTCCGGATCGACCTCGGCCAGTGCTTGCGCGGCCACCTCCCTGTCCACTCCTTTGCGATACAACTCAGCCGCTATTGCCCGCCGGCCCAGACCGCTCTGCTGGTGCCGGGAGCGCACCCATTGCCCGGCGAATGCCGCATCGTCGATCAGACCAACCTCGTCGAAACGGTCCAGCAGCCGCGCCGAAACGTCATCCTCGACGCCCCGCTTGCGCAAGGCCTTGGCCAGCTCGGCGCGGGTGTGCGCGCGGCCGGTGAGCAGCCGCAGGCAGATTACCCTGGCGACCGTCTCCGGGTCGGCGTCGTGGTCTTTCGGGTCGGCCGGCCCGGCTCGCTCCGGTCGCACGGTCAGAAGTCGACCGGGGCCGGGGCCGGGAGCGCCTCGGCGTCGACCTGGGCGCCGATGCCGAGCTTCTCCTTGATCCGCTTCTCGATCTCGGCGGCCACGTCCGGGTTCTCCAGCAGGAACTTGCGGGCGTTCTCCTTGCCCTGGCCCAGCTGGTCGCCCTCGTAGGTGTACCAGGCCCCGGACTTGCGGATCAGCGCCTGCTCCACACCGACGTCGATCAGCGACCCCTCCCTGCTGATGCCGTGGCCGAACAGGATGTCGAACTCGGCCTGCTTGAACGGCGGCGCGACCTTGTTCTTGGCAACCTTGACCCTGGTCCGGTTACCGACCGCCTCGGTGCCGTCCTTGAGCGTCTCGATCCGCCGGATGTCCAGCCGGACCGACGCATAGAACTTCAGCGCCCGCCCACCGGTGGTCGTCTCAGGAGAACCGAACATGACCCCGATCTTCTCGCGGAGCTGGTTGATGAAGATCGCCGTGGTGCCCGAGTTGTTCAGCGCGCTGGTGATCTTCCGCAGCGCCTGGCTCATCAGCCGGGCCTGCAGGCCGACGTGACTGTCGCCCATCTCGCCCTCGATCTCGGCGCGGGGTACCAGTGCCGCCACCGAGTCGATCACGATGATGTCCAGCGCGCCGGAACGGATCAGCATGTCGGCGATCTCCAGCGCCTGCTCACCGGTGTCGGGCTGGGAGACCAGCAGCGCATCGGTGTCGACACCGAGCACCTTGGCGTACTCCGGGTCGAGCGCGTGCTCGGCATCGATGAACGCGGCGATGCCACCGGCGGCCTGGGCATTGGCCACCGCATGCAGCGCGACGGTCGTCTTGCCGGAGGACTCCGGGCCGTAGATCTCGACGACCCGCCCGCGCGGCAGCCCGCCGACGCCGAGCGCGACATCCAGCGCGATGGACCCGGTCGGGGTGACCCCGATGGGGGCACGCACCTCGTCACCCAGGCGCATCACCGAGCCCTTGCCGTGGTTCTTCTCGATCTGGGCAAGCGCGAGGGCCAGAGCCTTCTCGCGGTCGGGAGCGGTCATCGGATTTGCCACCTTGTGGGACGTAGGGACGTGATGCGGATGACGTTAGGGGCCACCCCCGACGTTTTGTCGAGAGGAAGCGCGACCGGTGGATAACTTCGCCGGATGTGGACAACACCATAGCCGAACGACTGTTCGAAGCGATCCGGACACGCCGAGGGCGGATAATCACCGCCTTTCGAGCGGCACCTCGAAGGCCGCGCACACCGCCCGCCAGGCGTCCCGGGGCTCCACGCCGGCCTCCAACGCCTCGTTCACCGTCCGCCCGCCCAGCTCGGCGAACACGTGGTCGGTGGCCAAGGAAGTGGCCCGCACCGAGCCGAACTCCTCGGCCATCAGCACTCGAAAATGAGTCAGTCGCACACGCTCCAGTGTCGCGTGCCCGGTCGCCGACCGGATCACCCCCTCGCGGCCGGCCCGGCACACCCGGACGGCCACGTACCGTGCGAGGGTGCGCACCACGCTGGTACTGGCGGAACTGTCCGCGACCTCGACCTCACCGCTCGATCCGACCACGGCATCACCACTGGCCCAGGTGGTGAGTGTCATCGGCCTGGTAGCCGCGCTCGTGGTGCTCGGACGCTGGTGGTGGCAGCAGCGCAAACGTTAAGTTCGAGGCATGACCGCCCCGGCCGCCACACACCACCTCGCCCAGGTCAACATCGCGCTGCCCGTCGCGCCGCTGGACTCCCCCGCGCTGGCCGGCTTCGTGGCCGCGCTTGACGGGGTCAACGCGCTCGCCGACGCGGCGCCGGGCTTCGTCTGGCGGCTGCAGACCGAGGACGGCGACGCTACCGCGATCCGCGCCTTCGGTGACGACCGGCTGATCGTGAACATGACCGTATGGACCTCGCTGGAAGCACTGGCCCAGTACGTATACCGGGGTGGCCACGTCGCGGTCCTGCGCCGGCGGCGGGAATGGTTCGTCCCGATGGACGAGGCGTTCCAGACGCTCTGGTGGGTGCCGGCCGGCCAGCGCCCCACCGTGGCTGACGCAGAGCGGCGCCTCGCCCACCTGCGCGGCCACGGGCCGACGGAGTACGCCTTCACCTTCCGCGCCCCGTTCCCCGCGCCGGCGGGCCCGCCGGTGCGCCAGACCGGCGACTGGTTCTGCCCCGCTTGAACGAGCCGGGCACCGCCCCGGCAGGTCTCAGTGCACGCTCAGCGAGCTGGAAAGAGCCGCCCAGCGGTCCAGCAGGGCCTCGGCCGCCCCGGAGTCCACCGCCTCGGCCACCCGCGCCATCGCCACCGTCATGTCCGCGACCAGGTCGGGCCCCAACCCGCTGTAGGCGGCGACCGCACCGGCCGCGTTGACCAGGACCGCGTCCCGCACCGGCCCGGTCTCCCCTGCCAGCAGCCGCCGCGCCACCTCGGCGTTGAACGCCACATCCCCGCCGCGCAGATCCATCGCGGTGGCCCGGGGCACACCCAGCTCGGCCACGTCCAGCGACACCCGCCGGACACCGCCCGCGCTGACCGACCACACCGAGGTGGTGCTGGTGGTGGTGATCTCGTCCAGCCCATCGTCGCCGCGCACCACCAGCGCGGACGCACCTCGGCCGGCGAGCACCTCGGCGATCACCGGGGCGAGCCGAGGGTCCGCGCAGCCGATCAGGCCGGCCGAGGGCTGGGCCGGGTTGGTCAGCGGGCCGAGCACGTTCATCGCGGTCGGCACGCCCAACTCCCTGCGCACCGCACCAGCGTAGCGGAAGGACGGGTGGAACACCGGGGCGAAACAGAACCCGATGCCCAGCTCGACCACGCAGCGGCCCACCCCGTCCGGTGCCAGCTCGATGGCCACACCGAGGTACTCGAGCAGGTCGGCCGCGCCGGAGCGGGACGACGCCGCGCGGTTGCCGTGCTTGACCACCGGCACACCCGAGGCCGCGACCACGATCGCCGCCATGCTGGAGATGTTGACGCTGTGCGACCCATCGCCCCCGGTGCCGACCACATCCACCGCCGGTGTGCTCAGCGGTAACCGGCGAGCATGCGCCAGCATCGCCTCGGCCAGCCCGGCAATCTCCGCGGGGGTCTCGCCCTTGCCGCGCAGCGCAACCAGGAAGCCGGCCAGCCGCACGTCGGTGGCGTCACCGGCCAACACCTGGTCCATCACCCAGGCGGTGTCCTCCGAGGTCAGGTCGGTGCCGGCGAGCAACCGGCCGATCAGCCCCGGCCAGCTGCGCTCGGCGGGCGGACCGGTGCCGACGCCGGGACCGGTGGCCGGTGAACCCGTCCGGGACACCGGCACTCAGCCGCGGGTGGCCGGAACCCTGCCGGTGCGCAGCACGTCAGCGACGGTTTCCGCGGCGGTCAAGGGATCCAGCGGGTGCACCAGCACGGCGTCGGCCTGCGACCAGGTGGCCAGCCAACGGTCGTCGCGGCGCTGCACGGCGATCACGATCGGCGGGCAGTCGGTGATCTCGTTCTTCAGCTGCCGGGAAAGGCCCATTCCGCCGGTGGGCTGCGCCTCGCCGTCCAGGATCGCCAGGTCCACCTCGCCGGAGTCCATCGCGGCGAGCACCTCGGCGACCGTGCCGACCTCGAGGTACTTGATGCGCCCCAGGTCGGGTGCCGGGCGCCGGCCCACCGCGTTGGTGATCGCCTCGCGGACCGCTGCGCGATGGCTGAACACCAGCACCGTCCTCGGGGCGGCCGGGGTCGCGGGGGCACCCTGGGGCCTACCCGTCGCTGCATTGCTCACGGCGTTCAGCTTCCTCCCAGATCGGCCGGATCGGCCCGGACACGGCGCGGACACGGCCCAGATTCGGCACTGCCGCTGACGATATTAGGCGGCCACCCGCCGGGTGGCGCGCGTGGAGTGGCCCCAGATGTGACGAAGAGTGCGCAACCCTGCACGGGCCCGACCGGGCCGCCGAGTAATAATGGCCCCGTGACGACGGCAGCTCCTAACATCAGTCAGCGAATCCACTCGCTGAACCGACCGAACATGGTCAGCATCGGCACGATCGTCTGGCTGTCCAGCGAGCTGATGTTCTTCGCCGGTCTGTTCGCGATCTACTTCACCGCGCGTGCCCAGAACGTGGGCCCATGGCCGCCGCCACCCACCGAGCTCGACGTGCCCTACGCGCTGGTAGTCACGATCATCCTGGTGGCATCCTCTTTCACCTGCCAGTACGGCGTGTTCGCCGCCGAGCGCGGCGATGTGTTCGGGCTGCGCCGCTGGTACCTGGCGACGTTGGTCATGGGCACGATGTTCGTGCTCGGCCAGGCCAACGAGTACCGCGGCCTGATCACCGAGCACGGCACCACGATCCCAGGCAGCGCGTACGGCACGGTCTTCTACCTGACTACCGGCTTCCACGCGCTGCACGTGACCGGCGGCCTACTCGCCTTCATCTTCCTGCTGGTCCGAACGAAACTCAGCAAGTTCACCCCCGCGCAGGCGACCGCCGCCATCGTCGTGTCCTACTACTGGCACTTCGTGGATGTGGTCTGGATCGGCCTGTTCTCCGTGATCTACTTCATCCGCTGACCGCTCGTGACGAGCGCCCGAACCGACAGCGAGGGTTAGAGACTCCGCGATGACCACCACACCCCGCCGCTTCACCGCACGGAGCAAGCTTCGGCGCCGCATCGCCGGCGCCCTGGCGTTGGGCGTCGCGCTGCTCAGCGCCGGTGCGCTGTACTCCGTCCTCGCGCCACAGCCGCAGACCGCCGTCGCGGCCGACAGCTCCCAGCTGGTCGCACAGGGCCAGCAGGTGTTCGACAACCACTGCATCAGCTGCCACGGCGCGAACCTGCAGGGCGTCAGCGACCGCGGCCCGAGCCTGATCGGTGTCGGTTCCGCCGCCGCCTATTTCCAGGTATCCAGCGGCCGCATGCCACTGGCCCGCCAGGAGGCACAGGCCGAGCGCAAGCACCCGCTCGCCGAACTGGACGCGAGCACCCCCGAAGGTGCACACAACATTGACGCGCTGTCGGCGTTCGTGCAGGCCAACGGCGGTGGCCCGCAGCGACCGGCGCAGAGCGGCATGGCGCTGCGCGGGCCGGACCCGGCGCGCGGTGGCGAGCTGTTCCGGTTGAACTGCGCCTCGTGCCACAACTTCACCGGCCAGGGCGGCGCGCTGTCCTCGGGCAAGTTCGCGCCGCCGCTGAGGGAAGCCGACGAAGAGCAGATTTACACCGCGATGCTGAGCGGCCCGCAGAGCATGCCGCACTTCTCCGACCGGCAGCTGGCCCCTGACGAGAAGAAGGACATCATCGCCTATGTCAAGTCCGTCACGGACGGGCAGAACGACCCCGGCGGCAACGGGCTCGGCGACATCGGCCCGGTCTCCGAGGGCCTGGTCGCCTGGGTGGCCGGGATCACCGCCTGCGTCGGCCTCGCACTGTGGTTGGGAGCAAAGGCATGAGCTCGGTGGACGAGGGCGCGCACTCCTCCCTACGGCCCAGCGAGGCTGAGCTGGAGGACATGAGCCCGGAGCAGCTCGCCACGCTGGCCGCGGAGCTCGACGACGTCGTCGTGGTGCGTAACGCGAAGCGGTTCCCGATCCCCGGCACCCGCGCGGAGAAGCGAACCGAGCGGGCGGTCGCCAAGTGGTTCCTGCTCTCCGCGTTCGCCGCTCTGGTCTTCTTAATCGCCTACCTGTTCTGGCCGTACCAGTACAAGGCTCCCGAGCAGCCAGGGCATCTGGCGTACTCGCTGTACACCCCGATCATCGGGGTGAGCTTCGGCCTCACGCTGCTCGCGTTGGGCGCCGGCATGGTGGCCTACGTGAAGAAGTTCTTCCCCGACGAGGTTGCCGTCCAGCAGCGGCACGACGGCCCGTCCGACGACCTGTCCCGTCGCACGCTGGTGGCGCAGCTGGCCAGCGCCGGGCAGGACACCGGCATCGGTCGCCGGTCACTGATCAAGCGTTCGCTGGGCCTCGCCGGTGGCATCTTCGGCCTCGGGGTCGGTGTGGTGGCACTCGGCGGCATGATTCACAACCCGTGGAAGGGCGGCGCCAAGGCCGCGCTCTGGGTGACCCCGTGGGCGCCGGCGAACGGTGAGACCGTCTACCTGCGCCGCGACCTCGGCATCTCCTCCGAGGAGGTCATCAAGAACAACGTCGAGGTGCGGGTCCGTCCCGAGGACCTGGACGCGGCGTCGATCGAGACGGTGTTCCCGTTCCGGCTCAGCGATATGAAGGACCCGGAGGCGATGACCGCGTCGCTGCACGCCTCGGACACCCCGGTCATGCTGATCCGGCTTCGCCCGGGCACCGTGGTCACCCAGCGCAAGGGCCAGGAGGACTTCCACTACGGCGATTTCTACGCCTACTCGAAAGTGTGCACCCACCTGGGCTGCCCGACCTCGTTGTTCGAGGCGCAGACCAACCGGATCCTCTGCCCGTGCCACCAGTCGCAGTTCCTGGCCACCGAGTACGCCAAGCCGATCTTCGGCCCGGCCACCCGGGCACTGCCACAGCTTCCCATCACGGTGGACAACGAGGGATACTTCATCGCGACCGCTGACTTCGACGAGGCGGTCGGGCCTGGCTTCTGGGAGCGGCGATCATGAGTTCCATCACGACCCCGACGACCAGTTCGAACGTGCTCAGGGAGAAGGCGGCCACCGCCCTCGACGAGATCGACCAGCGGTACCACCCCGCGGCTGGGATGCGGAAGCAGTTCAACAAGGTCTTCCCGACGCACTGGTCCTTCATGCTCGGCGAGATCGCGCTGTACAGCTTCATCATCCTGCTGCTGTCGGGCACCTACCTCGGCCTGTTCTTCGACCCGTCGATGCAGGAGGTCACCTACAACGGCGCGTTCGACAACCTCCGGGGCCTCTCGATGTCCCGGGCGTACGAGAGCGCACTGCAGATCTCCTTCGACGTGCGCGGCGGCCTGTTCGTCCGGCAGATCCACCACTGGGCGGCCCAGATGTTCTCCGCGGCGATCATGGTCCACTTGGCCCGCATCTTCTTCACCGGCGCGTTCCGCAAGCCGCGCGAAGCGAACTGGGTGATCGGCTCGCTTTTGTTGATCCTGTCGATGTTCGAGGGCTATTTCGGCTACTCGCTGCCCGACGACCTGCTGTCCGGGATCGGGCTGCGCGCT